>JAMJTX010000151.1 GCA_024281215.1 Candidatus Thiovulum karukerense
GTTTAGTTATCTAAATGGTGTTACATCTTCTATTCAAGCTCAACTGAACTCTAAAGGTTCTGGCGATATGCTGAAATCTACTTATGATACAAATAACGATTCTAAAGTAGATAAAGATAAAGTTGATGTTGATGGTATTTTAAATAGAACTGGAGTAACTCAAAGTGGAACTTATTCTTTAGCTTGGGGTGATAGAACAACAGCTTCTGGAGAATACTCAACTGCTTGGGGTTCTCAAACAACTGCTTCTGGTACACTCTCAACAGCTGGGGGATATGGAGCATTAGCTTCAGGAGATGTCTCAACAGCTTGGCAACATGGCGAAGCTACTGGAAATTATTCAACAGCTTGGGGAAGCTTGGCAACCGCCTCTGCAGAGCTATCAACAGCTTGGGGAAATGGCAAAGCTTCTGGTACATTCTCAACTGCTTTTGGGCAAAATACAATAGCAGATCAAGCAAATATGACAGCTATCGGTCGTAACAATACAGAAAACAATACAGATGCTCTTTTTGTTGTTGGAGATGGTAGTAGCTATTCAGCTCGTTCAGATGCTTTTGAAGTTACAACAAATGGAAATGTCGTAATTAATGGAACATATACTCTTCCAAATTCTGATGGAACAAATGGGCAAGTTTTAACAACAGATGGTAGCGGGGCTGTAACTTGGGCATCAGCTGATGTTGATACTATTTTAAATAGAAGTGGAGTAACTCAAAGCGGTGGAGATGCTCTTGCTATTGGAACAACAACACAGGCATTAGATTCACACTCTTTTGCTTGGGGAACATTAACAGTTTCAAATGGTCCAGTATCAACAGCTTTTGGTTATGATACAGATGCACTAGCATATGCATCAACAGCTTTTGGAAAGTATTCACAAGCAACAGGAATTCACTCAACTGCTTTTGGATTGAGCACATATGCTACCACCTATCAAGCCACTTCTTTTGGAGAAGGAACTTATGCTGATCAGGTAAATATGACGGCTATTGGTATGTTCAATACAAAAAATAATACAGATGCTCTTTTTGTTGTTGGAAAAGGAGGATCAGACTCAGCTCGTTCAGATGCTTTTGAAGTTACAACCAGTGGTAATGGTATTTTTGCAGGAACAGTAACTGCAAGTGGCTCTACATTAACTTCAGATAAAAGACTAAAAACCAGTGTAACTTCAATAGAAGATGCTATTGAGAAAGTTAAATCAATCAATGGGGTCTATTTTAAATGGAGAGATCCAAGAAAAGAGCGAACTACACAGGTTGGGGTTATAGCTCAAGATGTTCAAAAGGTTATGCCGGAGCTTGTTAAGACTGATAGTAATGGATATCTATCAGTCTCATATACATCTATGAATGCTCTTCTTCTTGAGGCTATTAAAGAGCAACAGAGTGAGATAGAGAGTATGAGAGCAGATATCTCCCAACTTAGAGATAATAATAATGAAAATGTTCCAAGTAGCTCAACGGAGAACTTATCAGAGAGTTCAAGAGATGTTTTACCAGAGAGTATAAACTCTGATCAAGTAACCTCATCTGGAGCTAATGCTTTAGCTTTTGGTAAAGGGACAACTGCTTCTGGAAAGCGAAGTACCGCTTTTGGTGAAAATAGTGTTGCTTCTGGAAGTTATTCTACTGCATTTGGATATGAGACAACAGCCTCTGTTGGAGGTTCAACAGCTTGGGGAAGCTGGACAACAGCATCTGGATACTACTCAACAGCTTGGGGTCACGATGCAACTGCTTCTGGAAAATACTCAACAGCTTTTGGAGAGGGTACCGATGCTGACCAGCCAAATATGACAGCTATCGGAACATACAATACAAAAGGGAATAAAAATGCTCTGTTTGTTGTTGGAAATGGAGATAGTTGTATGAGATCAGATGCTTTTGAGGTCTTTAGTAGTGGAGATGCTCAACTATCTGGAACACTGACAGAGTCATCTGACATCAGATTAAAAAGAGATATTAGTTATATTAAAGAGCCTCTTGATAGAGTTAAAGCTCTTAATGGAATTAACTTCTACTGGAGAGATGAGAATAAAGACCAGTCTCTTCAGATGGGTCTAATTGCTCAAGATGTCAAAGATATTATTCCTGAACTTGTTAAAGAGGGGAGTGATGGTTATCTCTCTATCTCATATACATCTATGAATGCTCTTTTAGTTGAGGCGATAAAGGAGCAGGAGAGAAAGATTGAGAGACTTGAAAAAGAGAACTCGGAAAAAGATAAAAAACTTGAGAAAATCTTAAAAGCTCTTCAATCTCTTGGTATTGAGATAGAGTAGGTTGTTATGAAGAGGCTTCTCCTTTCTCTATTTTCAGCTATACACCTGTTTGGAAATAGCTACTCTATTGAACATTTAACCGACGGAGCAAACAAGTTCCATAGGGCTGAAGATGATGAGTATAGTATTCAACCATTCGCAATAGTTGGAGATAGTGAAGGTGATAGATTTACACTATCTTTATCAACATCTAATATTGTTCCAGTTGTTAATGTTCCTAACTCTGTTATTACTTCAGAGGAGATAGCAGTTACTATCAATATCTCATACTCTGATGATGATGGTGATAGTGTGGCTGTTTCAGTTCTGAAAGATGGAGACCAAGGAAACCTCTATGAATATGGTGACAATTTTATGTATGTTCCACATAAAAATAAATATGGAGCTGATGTTGTTACTCTACAATTTGATGATGGTAATGGAGGTGTTGTTCAGAAGAGTGTCTCTGTTAGGGTACTTCCTGTTGATGATCCTCCAGCTCTAGGAACAATTAGTGATGTAGTTGTAGAGGAGGACTCTCCAACCATTAATATCCCTCTCTCTATTTATGATATTGATAGCTCAGTTTCAACAGCGAATATCTCTGTTATATCAAGTAATCCTGACCTTGTAACAGTATCAGTTTCAGACAACAGCTTACATCTCTCTCCAAATCCTGATCAATATGGAGAGAGTGCAATCTATGTTACAGTCACACTTGGCACTCATACTATCGATCGAGGTTTCATATATAAAGTTACATCAGTTGATGATGAACCTATTTTAAACACTATTGAAAGAGTCGAGGTAAAAGAGGATTCAGGGGAGAAGATTATTGAACTCTCACTCTTTGATATAGACTCAAATGTCTCAAATGCTACATTTATGGTTGATAGTGCTAGTGTCACTTTTGCAAATGTTGAACTAGATGGAAATAGGTTAAAACTGACTCCAAATAGTAATCAATTTGGAGATGGAACTATAACGGTTACAGCTTCAGTTGATGGAAAAGATATCTCTCAGACATTTGAGTATAGTGTTACTTCAGTAGATGATTTACCAGTTTTACTAGAGTTTGGAGATGTATCAAATCGAGATGGAACAGGAACTTCCACTATTCCTATTGAGATCTCAGATATTGATTCAGATATAGAGAGTGCTAAATTCTCATTAACTCTATCAAATCCCAAGATTGCAGATGCTAAAGTTAAAGATGGTGCAATTATTTTAACTCCAAAGAGTGGGGAGTATGGAGAGACAGATGTTACATTAACAGTAACTCTTGGAGAGCATAACGTATCACAAACATTCTCTTTCTCGACAGCTAGGGACAATACTCCTCCTATTATCTCTAGGCTATATGATATTGAGCTGTTAAGCGAACCAGAAGATTTTTCACGAGAGATAAGAGTCTCCGTCACAGATGACTTTAAACTAGAGTCGGTAACTACCTCATCGAGCTACCTTGAACTTGTAACTGTTAATTTAGATCTTGAGAAGAGTATCCTATATCTGAATGTTCCTAAAGATAGAGTTGGAAAATCAGAGATAGTGATAACGGCTACTGATGATGATGGGGTGACAACAGAAGAGAGCTTTATAGTCTCAGTAATCAAAACCGTGTCTCAAGAGTCTCTTAACAGTGCTTTAAAAGAGATCTCATTTGACAATATAAAAGGAGAGAACTTATCTCAGAGTTTTATTAAATCTAACTTAGTCCTGCCTACTATTATAGAGAGCTATGAATATGGAGTTGATGTATTTATTGACTGGAACTCATCTAATGAAGGTGTAATATCAAATAGTGGTCAAGTGACTAGAGATAGCAGTACTGACCAAGTTGTTAAATTAAAAGCATCTCTTTATTCTGATGGATTTACAGACGAAAAAACATTTGTTTTTATTGTACCAATGGAAAATATCAGCGATGAGGTTGCTGTTCAAAGAGCAGTTGATAGTGTTACTTTTGAAGCGATACGAGGTAGCAATCTTAAAAAACTCTCCATATATGAAGACCTCCATTTGGAGAGTCTTGAGAGCTATGGAACAGAATTTATATGGAGCAGTTCAGATATTGCGATTTCTGAAACTGGTGAGGTTACAAGATTTAATGAGGATAGAGATGTAGTTTTAAGTCTCTATGTTCGTAAAGGAAATTTGACTACTACAAAAGAGTTTAATCTTACAGTTAAAGGTAATCCTGTTGATAGTGATGAAGAGATTGTTAAAGCTGACAAGGATTGGCTAACTCTCTCAAGAGTGCTTGGAGAAAACAGAAGTCAAGATGATATTACCAAGGATCTAAACCTTGAAGAGTTTGGTGTAAATGGCTCTACAATATCTTGGAGTAGTTCAAAAGAGTCTGTTCTATCTACTTATGGAACAGTTAATCAGGATAGTGTTGATACCTATATTAGATTAACTGCAACAATAGAGAGTGGTTCTATTTTTGAAGAGAAAGAGTTCATATTAAGAGTTCCTCGGATAGCTTATCAAGATGATAATCAGACTAGTCTCTCTCTCGATAGAGTTGAAGATAATAAAATTATCGTAAAAGATAAGATAGGTGAAGAGGTAAGAACAAGCCTAGAGATTAACGAGACTATCTCTCAAGATTCAAAAAATATTGATATAACAACTTTGACTGATGGAATTCAAGCTAGAGTTGAGAGTGATAACTCTCTCTCTAAGCTATTCTTAGATGGTGATGGTGGAATTTATCAATCTGTGGAAGTCGGTGATATTATCAGTAGTGTTTATGTTGAAGTAGCTGGAGGAAAGGCAGGTGTTGGAGAAGATGGAGAGTTGCTTGTAAAAAATGACAATAGCCTCCAGACAACACTTACAAAAGATGGTTCAACTCTGTTACAGCTGGGAGAGTCTAGTGTTAAATCTGCTCTAGTGGGAACATCTGTTAAAGTTAATTGGGAGGGACTTAATACAAGTTACTCAACTGCTTTAACAGATGAGATTGGTAACACAACAATTGTTAAAGTCTCTGCATCTATTAATGGTTCAAAGGTAGATACAGCATTCTCTTTTATTGATCTTGAGAGTGGTTCAACACGAGAGGTAGAGTCTCTTATTGATGAGAGTAGCCAACTCTCAGAAGATATAGATGTCACTCTTGATAAAGATAGTAGCGGTAACCTAGAAGTTAAGATTAAAACAAAGCTGAAAGGTCAATTGATTATTAAGTAGGTGTCATTAATGCATAGAGTTCTGCTTTTAAACCTAGTTAATTCTCATGTTAAACTTTCTCAAAAATTATGGAGATAATAAATGAGTAAAAGAGTTGCTTTTATCTTTCCTGGACAGGGGAGTCAAGCTGTTGGAATGGGAAAAGATTTTTATGAAAATAGTGAAGTTGCAAGAGAGATTATCGATGAGGTCTCCCAACAGAGTGGAATCGATTTTCGAGAGTTGATGTTTGTTGAGAATAATAAACTAGAGCAGACTCAATTTACACAACCAGCTATTCTTTTAGTTAGTTTAGTTGCAAAAGAGCTACTATCTCGAGAGGTTGAAATCCAACCAACATATCTTCTTGGACACTCATTAGGTGAGTTTTCAGCTTTAGCTAGTGGTGGAGCTTTAAACATTATTGATGCTGTTAAGCTCGTTAATCGACGAGGTGAGTTGATGAGCGAAGCTTGTGCAGATATCGATGCTGGAATGATGGCTGTTATTGGTGTATCAAATGAGAGTGTTGAGAAGATATGTGAAGAGGCTAGAGTAGAGGGCAAAAAAGTTTGGGGTGCAAACTACAACTCTGATGGTCAAGTTGTTATTGCTGGAATTAAATCTGACTTAGAGTATATTCAACCAAAATTGAAAGAGGCAAAAGCAAAAAGAGCTATTATTCTTAATATGTCTGTTGCAAGTCACTGTGAGCTTCTTGATAGTGCAACAGGCGAGTTAAATGAGTTAATGAAAAGTTTAATATCTGAAAACTTCTCTGCTCCTATTATCTCAAATGTTACAGCAGAAGAGTACTCTTCAAAAGATGCGGCAGTTGAGCTTTTAACAAAACAGCTTGTTAGTCCTGTTAAGTATGAGGAGAGCATTCAATATCTAGCTGATAAAGTTGATCTATTTATTGAGTTTGGACACGGTTCAGTCTTAAAAGGTCTAAATAGACGAATTGTAAAATCTATTCCAACTCTCAATATATCTGATATGGACTCTCTTCAAAAAGCTATTGCTGAATTGCAAGAGTAGCCATATAGAAGTCCTGTTACTTACCCACCAGTTGGTGGGCAGAGTGACTTATTATTGAAGATCTAATTCGATTCTTCTATTTTCAATAGAAGATGGATTCTCTTCATTGATAAAGTTTGTCTCACCATGTCCAGTAGCTGTAATTGAACCAGCATCAACACCTTTAGAGACTAAATACTCTTTTGCTAAATCAGCTCTAGCTTGAGATAGTTCAAGATTTTTCTCTTCTGAACCTGTGCTATCTGTATAAGCATTTACTGTTACATTTAACGAGTGATTAATAGCTTGTTCAGCAACAGCATCTAATCCACTCTTCATATCGTCAGATAAAACAACCTCACCAGTTGGAATTGTTCCACTTTTTACAACATCAACAGCACTACTTAACTCTGTAATAGCACTCTGTTTAGCCTCTTCGGCAGCAAGTCTAGCCTCTTCAGCTTTTTTTGCCTCCTCTTCAGCTAATCTAGCTTCCTCAGCTTTTTTTGCAGCCTCTTCAGCTAATCTAGCTTCTTCAGCCTTTTGAGCCTCTTCTTCAGCTTTAGCCTCTGCACTTAACTCCTCTTGAGCCTCTTCTGCATTGTTTAGAACATCTTCTAACTCACTTGCATTTGATTCAACAGATGTTAAAACCTCTTCGCTTGGCTCAACATCGTTGTCGCTACATCCACTCATTAAAACTAGAGCAAAAACTGTTGTTAAGAGAGCAAACTTACTTCTCATTCAAAACCCTTTATATAAGATTTACTGAACTATTATCAGTTATTCTACCAATAGTATAGCCATCGCTACCATTCAATATTTTATCAAGATTCTCTTGAGAAACCACTAAAATCATACCTACTCCCATATTGAATGTTCGATACATCTCACTCTCTTCAACATAATCTTTCATAAAGTCAAAGATAGGTAGAGACTTAATTTGATCTTTCTCGATCTCTGCACCAAGCCCCTCTGGTAGGACACGAGGTAGATTTTCCACAATACCACCACCTGTTATATGAGCCATCGCATTTATCTCATTTTTAAACTTCTTAAACTCTTTTACATATATTCGTGTTGGAGTTAGAAGAGTTTCGATAAGTGTTGAGTCTCCAAACTTCTCATCAAACTTCATTCCAAGTTTTGCAAATAGAAGTTTTCTAACAAGAGAGTAACCGTTTGAGTGGATTCCACTACTTGGAAGAGCAACTAGATAGTCTCCAACTTTTACTTTTGATGTTCTATTGATTTCACTCTTTTCAGCAACACCAACAGCAAAACCAGCTAAATCAAAATCACCATCGTGGTACATATTCGGCATCTCTGCTGTCTCACCACCAACTAGACTACACTCAGCTTTTATACACCCATTTGCTATTCCACTAATAACATCTTTTGCTTCAGAGACATTTAGCTTTCCTGTTGCATAGTAGTCAAGAAAGAATGATGGAGTTGCAAAGTTACAGATGAGGTCATTAACACACATCGCAACAAGATCTTCACCAACTGTATCAAACTTTTTAGAGTCAATAGCTAATTTTAGTTTTGTTCCAACACCATCAGTTGCCGATAGAAGAACAGGTTCATTATACCCCTTTGGAAGTTCATAAGCTCCAGCAAAAGAGCCGATTCCACCAAGAACATTGCCATCAAATGTGCTTTTTACAATTGGCTTTATCTCTTCAACAAGAGAGTTTCCAGCATCAATATCAACTCCAGCATCTTTATAACTAATTTTTCCCAATGAGTTTCTCCAATTAAAATTCAAACACTATTTTATCAAATGGAGCGGGAAAACTTCAGTCTCTATTTATGTAGAAGAACTAGGAATTTAGCACCAATAGTACTATTAGAGACAGTAAGCTCTCCCCCCATATTATTCTCAATAATAGTCTTGGACATATATAGACCGATTCCTGTACCTCTTCCTTCATGTTTTGTCGTGAAATATGGTTGAAAGACCTTATCGATAATATCATCAGGGACTCCACCACCGTTATCTTCAACGGAGATAAGAACAGCATCATCTTTTAGAATAAATTCAACATTAATCTTTTTATCATTAACCTCTTTTTCAACAAGGATATCTCGTGCATTGTTGAGAAGATTTAGAACAACTTGTTTAAACTCATTCTTAAATCCAGATACAGATAGTTCATCACTATTAAGTTCGTGGTCAATAAGAGTAATATCTATATTTAAGTTTTTGCTTTGGTGAAAATAGAGTTTTAGGACATCTTTTACAACAGATTCAGTATTAAAGACCTCTTTCTCTTTTGAGACTCGGAAGAAGTTACGAAAATCATCAATAGTTTCAGACATAAACTTAATATTTTCCATAATATCTTTTTGAGCTTTCTCCATATACTCCTCATCAAGTTCATCAAACTCATAAGCCTCTACAATATCACTAACAAGAAGAGCTACAACATTTAGAGGCTGTCTCCATTGATGGGCAATTGAGCCAACCATCTCACCCATTGCACTCATTTTTGATTGTTGAATTAGAAGTTGCTCCTGTTGGCTTCGTTTATCAATTTCATCTTTTACTCTCTGCTCTAAAGTGAGGTTAAGAGCCTCCAACTCCTCTTTAGTTCTTTTAAGTTTATGTTGTTCATTGCTTAGTCTATTAATCATATGGTTAAAACCATTATATAGAAGTCGAAACTCATCATTAGAGTCGTGAGAGATGGATATCCCATCAATCTTATTGGCAGATATATGCTCCATTGCCCCTTTTAACTTAAAAATTGGTCGAGTAACATTCTCCTGAATCTTATATGATAGAAGCAATATAATTATCAATACAATTATCGATATTGCAATCTGAGTTATAGCAACTTCAAAGATTGTATCTTGAAGCTGTTTGGTATTTGATATAACAACAAATGTAGCGATCTTCTCCCCAAATGAATCAACATCTTTAGCGATAACAATAGTGTTAAAGTTGATATAGTAGTCCCAGCTATGGCTACTGTTTTGCTCAGACAAGTGATCTATATTCATCTCCATAGCTGTGTGGTAACTCTGATTACTATCAACTTCATCTCTAATATATTTAGCAAATATGGTCTTTTCAACAAAGATAAATGCACCATCAATATTGTCATTTAATTTAAATGTATCGATAATCTCTTGAGCTGTTGCTTCATCTTCAAACTCAATAGAGGCGATGAGGTTTGCACTAATTATATCTGCAAGTTGGTATAGTGATGATACCCTGTCATCTGTCTTCTGATTAACAATATATCCAAAAATAGCCACTGTTGATAAAAATAGTGTCACTATCGATATTGTAATAAGGACATAGATAAGTTTAACTTTTATAGATCTAAATTTATGCTTCAATTTAAAACTCCGCTGCTACCTTTAGATAGTAGTATGCACCACTATATCCAAACGGTGTATATCGTGAATATGGCTTAATACCATCATATCCATAACGGATATCTGAACGGCTCCACTTATCTGGATATGTGTCAAGGATATTGTGTCCCCCAAGGGCTAATCTTATACCATTCGAAACTCTATACCCTAAATCTAAATCAAAAAGGGTAACCGGAGAGAAGTTATAGACCTCATCACCCATAACTTGAGCAAATTGGCTGTGACGAATAATATTTAGAGTTGTCTCAAAATCGCCTACATCATAATATGTTAAAAATCTTATTGAGTGTTGTGGTTGTCCATTCTCAACTCTATTAACTTGAGTAAGACCACCAGATGCTTCACTATTTGCTAAACGAGTTCGACTATGGTTATACCAAAAACTATGTCGTAATTTTGAGCTGTTACCGAGTTCATAATGATAGTCAATCTTTAAGTCGAGTCCATCAGTTAAACTATTTGAAGCATTTTCAAATGCCCGAATCTCCTCTATGTCCATACCATCTACAATATCTTCAACACAACTTTTATCAATCACTTTATCATCTGAGAGTAGAATTCTGTCATACACTTTTATATGAAAGAGATCAAACATAATAGATAACTCTTTAACAGGTTGATAGACAACACCTGTTGTAATGTGAGTAGATTTTTCTGGTTCTAACTCCTCTATTCCTAAAGCTGAAGCGAATGGGTGATCCGGTCTCACAACTCCTTTATAGACTAGATCATCTGAATGCGAACTTGAAAATGTTGAGGCATGAGAGTAACTAGCCTGAGCGAGAGATGGGGCTCTAAAACCTGTACTAGCTGATGTTCTCCATAATAGCTCTGGCAGAAATTTATGCCCTAATGAGAGTTTAAGGTTAGTTGTTTGACCGAAATCTGTAAAGTGTTCATGTCTTCCTGCCCCCTCAATTGATGTTTTCTTATTGAATCTATATACAGAATTAAGGTATAGGGCATAACTATCTCTCTCTTTAATAACTTCTGCTTCCGGCATAAAACCGGCAAAACCTTGAGAACCACTTTTGAAGTAAGAGTATTGATCTCCGGCTATTACTTTGTAGTCTTCATGACGATACTCTCCACCCCAAGCTAAATTGAAATTTTTGAACTCTTTCTTAAAGTCCAAATTAGTGGTCGTCTGAATAAAGCTCAATTGTCCATTATCAAACTCTGTTGGAGACTCTCCATCGAGATCAAAGTTCATAGAGTCGTGAAGAAAGAAGTGAAAGTTACTATAACCATATGTGTTACTCAAATCCCATTTGATAGAGTTTCTCATAACACCCTTAAATCCGGCACTAATTGAGTAGTTAAGAATCTCCGCATTAATGATTGGTAAAAAACCATCTTGGAATTGGGTTCTATTCTCATCTGGTTCTCTAAAAAAAGCACTTGCACTACTTTCACGATAGTTAATAAGTGCATTAGAATAAAATAGGAGATCTCCATAGGTTGGGACTTCTAGATTTATTAGTGATGAAAAACTCTCTGACTCAGGTACTCCTGCATGGGTATATACTTTTGGCGGATTGACTCGTCGATCTGCTCCAGCTCTTTGAGTTTCACCTTGACTTTTAGCAGATAGTGTTAAGTTAAAAAAACCATCATACTTAAGAGGAATGGTAATAAAGGTACTGCCATAAAGTTCTCTTCCATCACCCTCTAGTCGTTGTCCAGTGTGAAGAGATACTCTACTCTCTTGATATGCACCTTTAAGTTTAATATTAATTACTCCAGATATTGCATCTGAACCATATTGAGCGGCAGCTCCATCTCGTAGAATTTCAACCTTATCAACTGCTTCAAGAGGAATAATGTCAAGATCAACATTACTTGAGCCTTTGCCTATTGTCTCATTCATATGGAGTAGCGATGAGGTGTGTATCCGTTTTCCATTAATTAATACTAAGATCTGGTCAGGGGACATACCTCTAATAGTGTATGCTCTAACATGATCTGTTCCATCAGCAACTGATGTCTCAGGGGCATTAAATCCCGTAACAAAGTATCTTAATACATCAACTAGTGAGGTGTATCCACTCCTCTCAATATCTAGGCTTGTTATAACATCAACAGGTGAGCGAGACTCTAGAAAGTTTCTCTCCCTATCTCTTGAGCCAATATCAACCTTTATCTCACTCTCAACATCGAGAAGCTCTTCAAGAGATTGGTCTAAAAGGTCGTCACCAATTAGCGAGAGTGAAAAGAGCATTAGTGATAAAAATATTTTAATCATCAAACTACTTTGGCACGGAAACCCCTAGCTTTAGCTAGGAAATGCCTTCTCCTTTCTAATTTTTTCTTGACATTAATACAGCTATGTGTATATAATATTCATATGAAAATAATGATTTTAACCCAGAAAAATAGGCTAAAACTTAGTCCTAAAAAACTTGAAATTGTTCAACTATTATCTTACTATTCAGCAAGGCTATACAATGTAGGTCTTTATAGTGTAAAGCAATACTATTTTAATAACAAT
>JAMJTX010000152.1:0-251 GCA_024281215.1 Candidatus Thiovulum karukerense
CTTTAAACTCTCTTCTTATCTCATCATCTTTAAAATCAATTTGACCATCAAGATATATTTTTTCATTTCTAAGTTGTTCAGAATAACTAACGATACTATTTATATAAGAGTTGTTTTGTGATGAGTGTTTAAATTTTTCTAGAAAAAATAGATTGTTTTGTTGAGTTTGTAAAACTGTAGCAATCACAGTTACTATTAGAGAAACTGCAACTAAAACTTCAACAAGAGAAAAAGACTTTTTCATCAAAGTT
>JAMJTX010000152.1:261-3097 GCA_024281215.1 Candidatus Thiovulum karukerense
ATTCTTATAGCTTCATCAAGAGATGTTGTTCCATCTGTTAGCATCTGTTTTATTTGTTGATTTAAAGGTATCATACTATTTGTAACTGCTAAATCCATAAGTTGTTCATCATCAACTTCATTTTGTAAAGCTTTTTTTATCTCATTTGTTATCACAAAAAGTTCTGCTATTGCAACTCTTCCACTATATCCTGTAAAACTACACTCTTTACATCCACAAGCTTTATGTACTTTTACATCGCTATTTATATTAAACTCATCAAGATGATGCTCTGCTAATAAATCTTCTTCCTTACATTTATCACAAAGCTTTCGAACTAGTCTTTGAGCTAAAACTCCAAGAACAGATGAAGAGATTAAAAATCTTTCCAAGCCCATATCTATAAGTCTAGTTATAGCTGCTGGAGCTCTGTTGGTATGAAGTGTAGAAAATACCAAGTGACCAGTAAGTGCTGCTTGTATAGCTATACTTGCTGTTTCTTGATCTCTAATCTCCCCAACCATAATAATATCAGGGTCTTGTCTTAGTATACTTCGAAGTCCTGAAGCAAATGTAAGCCCTACTTTTTCATTAACTTGTATTTGATTTATATTATCACTTTTATACTCAACTGGGTCTTCAACTGTTATGATGTTTTTCTCTGGAGATTCAATAGTTTGTAAAAGTGAGTGTAAAGTTGTAGATTTACCACTTCCTGTAGGACCAGTAACTAGTATCATACCATAAGAGTTTTGTGTAAGTTTTGATAAGGTTGAAACTATATCACTTGATACACCAAGATTATCAAGTGTTGGAATATCACTACTATTCATCAGTATCCTCATAACAACTCTTTCACCATAAAAAGTTGGTAAAACTGACACCCTTATATCCAAAGTTTTTCCTGCAATCTTAACAGCAGTCCTACCATCTTGTGGAACTCTTTTTTCACTAATATCTAGATTTGATATAACTTTGATACGGCTTACAACCAAAGCCATGATATTTTTATCTAGTTCTATATGTTTTACTAATACACCATCAACTCTATATCTTACTTCACCTTTAAATTCATGAAGTTCAATATGTATATCTGAAGATTTTTTCTTGATTGCTTGATAAAAAAGTGAATTAACAAACTTAATTATAGGTGCAGAACCTTCATCTGTCATAATATCTGCACTAGTTTTTAAAAACTCTGAAATAGATATATCATCATCTTCAAGAGTTCTATCCATAGATTGTAGAGAGAATCGGATAGTTAGACTTACCTCATCATCACTAAGTTGGAAAATATCGACTGGATAGAACTCTGATAAAAGAGGGTTGTTGATAGAGTTAATAACATCTCTAATCTCACTATACTCCATTGCTGATGGAATCACAATACTTAGGTCTCTCACTGAACCTTGATATTTTGAGTATGCAACAGCCCTATCAGTAGAGGTGTGGAGCTTGTCGATATATATCTCTGCAAGGTATGTAGTTGGAATATCAAACTCTTTCTGAATATCTAAACGGAGTTTATAGATCACCCCTATTTCATTACCATCTTTAGTAACATTTGCAGTCTGATAAGGGTGGTGGAGTTGTGAAGTCGGTTCGCTTTGTTGAAGCTCTCCTCCTCCAATTGAACCTAAAACCATCTTTGCAAAACTCTCAAAATCTATATCTTTTGGCTTTCCGCTATTTTTAACAGATGGCTCTTCAATCTCTCCAGAGAAGATAAATGTGATTAACTCTTTTTCATCTCTATCTGGTAAAAAGACCTTTCCAATCTCAAAAAGCGGAACTCTCTTTTTACCAAAGTTAATATTTCTCTGGATAGCTGAAAGAAGCCCAAGTGTCATTGTCGGTCGGAGAGTATCCATCGTATCAACAATAGGATTTAGCAGACTCTTATCGCTATCAACACTCTGAAAACCATACTTTTTGAACTCACTCTCCTCTCCAAATAGATAGATCAGAGACTCATAAAAACCGTTTGCCATAGCTTTAGTTCTGATT
Organism: Candidatus Thiovulum karukerense; assembly: GCA_024281215.1. Lineage (GTDB taxonomy): Bacteria > Campylobacterota > Campylobacteria > Campylobacterales > Thiovulaceae > Thiovulum_B > Thiovulum_B karukerense. The sequence goes on from JAMJTX010000152.1 coordinate 2,248, forward strand.
TGAGATTTAAGACTATACTTTTGCGATGAGGTGTTATTTCGATTAGCCTCCATAAATGTTAATCTTTGAGATTTGATATTATCGATTCCAACCATTCTTAGAATCTCTTCAATCACATCTTGAGTATTGATAATATCGTGTCTAAATTTAGGGACTTTTAGTGATAGTCTCTCTCCAGATGTAGCTATCTCAAATCCAAGTTTAGTTAAAATCTCTGTAACTCTGTTTTCTGGAATTGAAGCACCAATAAAGTTATCAATCTCACTCAACTTTATCTCAATCTCTCTTTTTGGAGTTATATTTTTAAACTCTCGCTTAAACTTTAAATCATCAAAGACATGAAGCTGTTTTAGAAACTCAATACCGAGTTCAATTGATGGCTCACTACCTCGTGATGAGTTATAGTAGAGTTCATCACTCTTGAGTTTATGCTTATATACAGCTTGTGAAATCTGCTCAGGATCGATATAAGATACTTCAATAACTTTTGCATCTTTAATATCTGGAGAGTAAATTCCTATTTGACTATTATCAACTCGTAGAACACCATCACCAGAACCTAAACTATCTCCGACACTCTCAACACCTTTGAATATAACACCTGTACTGTGAGTTGCATATCTTAGAGCATCTTTTAGAGGGAAGTTTTTCAGTTTCTCAATAATTGCTAATCGAGTTCTGATTTTCAGAGGCAGTTCCCCAATCTCTGAAAACTGGAAATATGAGATGTTGTAATCAAACTCAGATATATCACCTTTTGTCTCTGAAGTTGCTGGAGCAACTCTTCGATACTCTAAATTTAGAGCAGATGCTAAATCTCTCGCAACACCATAGATACTTAAACAGTCAC
>JAMJTX010000153.1 GCA_024281215.1 Candidatus Thiovulum karukerense
TTTCAGATACGGCGACCAAATAGACTTTATGAGAAGCCACTAAAGAAAAATCTGGCACTCCTCTTTGATGTTATCTGCTTCAACTTCTACGGGAAAAATCCCGATGATCGAGAGTTCAAAATATCGTGGATGGAGCTTAAGGCGAACTATGGTTTCAGCATTAGCAATAAAGAGTATCTTCGTGAAAAGTTGCAGATGTTGGAAGATGAGAACTATATTTCAGACCTAAATATATCAACTTACGGCTTTTCATACCGATTTGAGAACACTTTTTTGAGTTATGAGGAGATATTAAAGCCAAAAACTTGGACTTTTCTAAACTTTTCGCTGATGAAAGAGTTGAATTATATTGAGTATAAACTCTATGTTCTCGCTTATAAGTTTTTTAACTTTACAAAAGAGAACCATCACGAATATGAGAATCAGACTCGATTTTTGGAGATTGAGGAGTTTATCGAGACTTTTAATCAGTCGGTTGGTGCAAATATTGACCATACAAAAAACCGACTAATCACTCGAGTTCGAGATGCTATTGATAATTTGAAAGAGCTTGGAATTGAGATTGATATGCATTTGAAGACATTTGGGCGACCAGTTGTTGGGGTTAAATTTCTATTTCGTAAAGTTCCAAAGTTAAAGGCTATTATCTCAAAAGCGGTAGATTTTACAGTCAAAACAGCAAAACGGACTTTCCAGAAAGTGAAGAGTTCCGTTTCCCAAAAATCTGAAAATTGGCGAGAGTATTCCGAAAACAAGAAGACTGAAGAGCATCTTGAGATGGTCAATGTCGCTGAACGACATGCGATGAGAAACTTCTTAACGATGGATTTCTTTCCAGCAGTTATGAAAGCGAAATATTTCCACTGGCTTGATGATGGTAAAAAGTGGATAAAAGAGCAGTTTCAAAAAGATGATGGCACTTTTGAGATTTCGCTACCGATGGCTGAGACTGTATTTAAAAACTATCAACGACTCAAATCATATACAAAGATGTATCGAAACGGACTTTTTGGCGATGGTGAATTTCACTATGCAACCAAAGTTGATAAGAAGATATTTATATCTGCAAAACACCCAACAATTCCATCAATTGAGGCTAAAATCTTGGTCTTAGAACTCTGATAATGAGACTTCCGTGTGTAGCACGGGAATGACAGGAACAGGTTATTCTCAGATCAATTCCGACAATCTCAACAGCCCTAATTCGTTAAAATTATATAAAGAGATAAGGAGTTTTTCATGGGAAAACATATTCTATTTATATCGTTGTTAACAATTGGGCTAACCTTTTCTGGTTGTAGTAGTGGTGGTGAGGAGAATCCACCATCATCAAGTAACAGTAATTTAGTTAGCGACGCTCTTGATAGTGATATTTCAACTGTTGATAGTAACGAGACATTTGAACCAACTTGTGGGGATAATGAAGAGTTAGTTAATGGCGAATGTCAAACTAAAGAGATTCAAGACCCAACTTGTGGGGATAACGAAGAGTTGGTTAATGGCGAATGTCAAACTAAAGAGATTCAAGACCCAACTTGTGGGGATAACGAAGAGTTGGTTAATGGCGAATGTCAAACTAAACAGGCTGAAGAACCAGAACCAACTTGTGGGGATAACGAAGAGTTGGTTAATGGTGAGTGTCAAACTAAACAGATTCAAGAGCCAGAGCCAATTAATTCAAATCCAATAATTACAATATCCACAGCTATTCAAGTTGTTGAAAATGGCTCTATTGAGATTCCATTTACATATAGCGATAGTGATGGAGACTCTGTTGGTGCTGAAATCGTAACTCAACCAGAACACGGTTCAGCTTCAACTGGTTTAGACTATATTCAGTACAACAGTGAGCAGGGCTATATAGGTGGAGATAGCTTCAAAGTCAAATTCTCTGATGGAAATGGTGGAGAAGTTGAGAAGAGTATCGGTGTAACAGTTGTTGAAGCAAACACCACAAAAGAGTTGAAAAACTTTGACTATTGGGGCTGGTGGACAAATGTTGAGAACCAGAGTGACAAAATATATATAACATCAAAAGATGCACTTGAAATTGAGATTCCAGAAGATTCAACAGGTGATAACTTTATTCATATCACTGATCAAGGCTACTACTTAAGAAGTGGAGAGAGGTATCTAAATGTTAAAGGTTCTCTCTACTCTGAAAACTATCGAGCTATGCACTCATCACTCTACTCATCAATTGGTGGAATTGAGGTTATTCTTAAAAATATCCTTGATGAGAATATCGAGGCGAAAGCTACTATCTCAGAAGATGATAAATTTGAAGTTGCTTCACTTCCAGCAGGTGAATATATTATCTCAGCAGAGTCTGACGAGGGGGTTATTGAGACAGAGGTAACTCTTGAGAGAGATTTGCAAGATTTAGGTAGTTTTAAACTTGTTCCAGAAAATTTAGCCAATTTTAAGAGTGAGCTTATTCTAAATGGAAGTGGAGTTATCTATGCTAACGGTGAAGAGCAGAGTGGAACTCTCCGAGTTAGAAATATTAGCTCAATTGATGAGGAGGTTCTTATAACTCCATCAATCGATGGAGTCTCTTTCTCAACAGATAGCAACCGAGCAAATGATCTTGAAATTGAGTCGGGTGATTATGATGAAGTAACAGTTAAATTTACCCCTCTTAAAACTCAAGTAGAGAACTTAATCTATCTTGATTTAGATGTTGAACTCTCAAGTGGAACTCACCAGTGGAGTGAAACTCTAAAAATACCAGTTCATAAAGGTGACTTCAACTTAACCATCAAAACAAAGACAGAGGGTGGAGTTGATAGCACAAGAAATATTGCTGGAGTATTGATTTCACCATCTGGTCAAAGCACCTATATCGACACACGAGAGGAGACTCTAACTCTTCCGCTTATCTCACCTGATGAGAGTTATATTTTCCGAGCTGTTAGTGGTGGAGAGTATAGTACATATTACGGAGTTGGTCTAAACAGCTACACTTTTGACTTTTTAAATCATACGGAATTAAGCCCAACAGATCAGTTTAATATCTCTCTTAACAGTAGTGAAATTGAGTATCTTGGAAAGGGTAAAACTCACACTTGGACGATTTTCACTCCTAACGATCTTAACAAAACTGCTGAAGATATTCATAATCAATCTCCAAAACCTGATTTAGATATTACAGGTGGTGATAGAAGTGATGAGGCTCTAACACTATCAGCTGAAGACTCAACTGATGATGGTTCAATTGTTAGTTATAGATTTGAATCTTCAATAGATGGAACTCTCTGTGAGGGTTCAGAGTCTGTTTGTAAAAAAGATAGTCTCTCTGAGGGAACTCACACAATTACTCTAACTGTTACCGACAATCTTGGAGTTTCAAGTCACATCAACTTCAAAAACTGTTTCAGCTCCAGACTCATATATCTATGTTTGGGGAGATGAGACAACAGAGGATACCTCTACTCAAAAAGTTCTACTTTGGGGAAGTGGTGAAGAGAGTGATATGACTTGGGAGTGGCAAGAGTCTTAAGAGATCCCTGTGTGTAGCACAGGAATGACAGCCCATTTGTCATTGTCGGACTTGATCTGACAATCCAGTTCAGTAAATAGTTAGGAAAAGATTCCCGTGTGTAGCACGGGAATAACAGCCCATTTTGTCATTGTCGGACTCGATCCGACAATCCAATTTAAATTAAAGGAAAAACAATGAAAAAAACAATTTTAAGTTTAGTAGCAACAGCTACACTTTTTGGAAATGATGTAAATCCAGAATTAACAACATTTAGAGCTGGAGATAGAGTAAATGTAGGTGATGTTAATGGAAATTTTGAGAGTTTGAAAAAAGGGATTTTGGATCTGCAAGAGGTTGTGAAAACTCAAGCAACTCAAATTAGCGGTTTGCAAACTACGGTAACAAATCAAGAGTCTAAGATTACAACTTTGCAAAGTGAAAAAGAGACTCTTTCGGGGAAAGTAACAAGTTTGGAAACTTCAAATACAGCTCTTTCAACAAAAGTTACAAGTCTTGAAACAGAGAATAGAAATCTTAAGTCTCAACTTGAAAACAACATTTCAACTTTAGAAGAGAAGATAAATGAAAGCCCACTAAAGTTTTTCACAGCTGAAGAGAAAATAGAACTATGGAGTGCTAAAAGGTCAAATTTTATTACTACTCAAGATGTGTCTAATTATATTCCTGAAACAGCAAGTGGAGTTATTTTAAAAGTAGTAGTTAGAACGGTTACTAGTGATAAAACTGCTTCTTTTATGTGCGCAGATAAAAATGGTGAATTTGGGGAATGGTCTCACTATAAACATAATGGTTTTTCTAATTATAACAATTACTGGGTAGGTGGTTTAGTATTATGTCCTGTTAAATCTAATAAAACTTTCAACTGGACGAATCTCAATGAAACTGGACAAATTGCTGGTAAAACAGGTGATGATGGTGTTGAGTCATATGGGATTCTTTTAGGTTACTACTAAAATGTCAAATATAGAACTTCAAGAGCTTCGGGAAGAGCTTCGTAGAAGTGCAGAAAAGATTAAGGAGCTTGAAAAGAGACTGGAGAAAGAGGAGGCAACTCCTCCAACTCAAAAACCATCGTACTCATTTTCATCAATTTCTGAAACAAAACTGGAGACTCTATTAGAGGTTAAGAGAATTCTAAGAGTTGGTTCAAAGTTTGACAAGTGGTTTAAAAATGGAATAGAGATTTCAACTGAAGACTCTCTCTTTTTCAAACAGCTTTTAGAGAGACAACAGGTAAAAATCGATGTCTATAATGAACAGACACTATCTATGAAATTTATTAGTTCCATTTTAAATAGAGTAAATTTTGATATTTACGAGGAGGAGATTAGTGACTTTTATGAATATAATATTAGTTATGAATTTGAAAAATTTATCTTTACTGGTGAGCCTGATTTCTTCGTTGCAAAAGGTGAAATAAAACCTGAAAAACCACTTTTCTTTATTCAAGAGTTTAAGAAAACAAAAGACCCAAAATATCCAGAACCTCAACTTATTGCTGAACTAATTACAGCAATTGAGATAAATGGGTGGAATGAAATCAAAGGAGCTTTTATAATTGGTGCAAATTGGCATTTTGTAGTTTTAGAAAAAATAGAAAATCGATACCAATATTATGTATCTGATGAATTTAACTCAAAAGAGATTGAGAAGCTTATAGCAATTTACAGAAACCTCCTTTTTGTAAAAAATGAGATTATTGAGATGGTGGATAGTCAATAGAAGAGTGGAGAGATTCCTGCTTTCGCAGGAATGACAAATTGATACTACGGGAATGACAGCCCACTTTGTCATTGTCGGACTTGATCCGACAATCCAATTTAAATCAAAGGAAAATTTATGAAAAAAACAGTTTTAAGTTTAGTAGCAACAGCAACACTTTTAGGAAGCGATGTAAATCCAGAACTAACAACTTTTAGAGCTGGAGATAGAGTTAATGTCGGTGATGTAAATGGGAACTTTGAGAGTCTGAAAAAAGGAATTTTGGATTTGCAGGAAGTCGTGAAAACTCAAGCAACTCAAATTAGTGGTTTGCAAACTACGGTAACAAATCAAAGTTCAGAGATTTCTTCACAGGCAACAGAAATATCAACTCTGAAAACTTCAAACACAGCTCTTTCAACAAAAGTAACAAATCAAGAAACAAAGATTTCAAATCTTGAAACAGAAAATCAAACTCTGAAAACAGAACTCTCTGAACCACGAAAGGTTTTTTATACAACTGGACATAAAAGAGATGACAGAGAAGAGGGGTATATTGATTTAAGAGTGTTAAATATCTCTAAAGAGAAATCAGATACAGCTCTTCGTATAACTTATACAGATAATTTAAGAGTTTATATATCAAATACTGCTTGTCAGTATGAGTTAAAAGTTTTTGATAGATACAATAATTTACAAACTCAATGTAATAATCTAAAGTTCTTTCTTTATGACAGCTCTTCTGATGCTTCAAATCAAGCCCATCATAGAACTTCAACTCTTTCTGGAGTTTGTGAAAAAAGCTTACCAGCTGGTGACTATACAATAAAAACTTATGTGACAAATGAATTTACTGATTTAGAGGGTGCTGATCGATCAGGGGGTGATTGTGATACAGGCTTCGGTACTCAATTTCTTCTTCAAGCTGAAGAGATTTATAAAGCTGAAGTTAAATAATGTCAAATATCGATATTCTCTCAATCTCCTCTTATGAGGAGTTTCTTGAGCTTCAAAGAAAGTTACGACAAGAACAAATTCCATCTTATAAATTTTCAAAGATTTCCCAAAAGCTTTTGAAAGAGATTCTTCCTATTAAAAGAGAGGTCGTGAAAAAATCTATTTTTGACAGTTGGTTTCAAAATCAGATTGAGATTTCCCAAGAAGATTCCAAATTCTTAAAAGAGCTTCTTCAAAGAGAGAGGGACTTTATTGAGATTTATAAAGAGGAGGATTTAAAAGTTAAGTTTATAGCTCCAATTCTGAATAGAGTAGATTTTCGAGATATTGAGAGAGAAATTCGTGATTTCTATGATGAGACTTTAACTTACAGCACAACTAAATTTATCTTTAATGGAAATCCTGATTTTTTTGTCTCAAAAGGTTTAGATATTCCCGAAAAGCCTTTCTTCTTTATTCAAGAGTTTAAACAGAGTCAAGAGAGTTCATATCCAGAGTTTCAACTTGTAGCAGAGATGGTTGCAGGTTTGGAACTCTCAAATTTTCAGATGATTCGAGGGGCTTATATTCGAGGTGAAGATTGGTATTTTGTTATTCTTGAGAAAATTGAAGAAAAGTATAAATACTATGTTTCTGATGGATTTAACTCAAAAGAGATTGAGAAACTTGAGGCTATTTACAGAAATCTACTTTTTGTTAAAAATGAGATAATAGAAACTCTTTAGATTCCTGTGTGTAGCACGGGAATAACAGCCTATTTTGTCATTGTCGGACTCGATCCGACAATCCAATTTAAATCAAAGGAAAAACAATGAAAAAAACAGTATGGAGTTTAGTGGTAGTGATTGCCATTTTAAGTCTGAATCTATATGGATCATCTTATGATGATATGTTTAGTGAGATGGAGAATGACTTAGAGTATTTAGATGCCTCCCATATGTTTGAACATAGAACTACATTTAGTTCTGGTGTTCATGCCTCAAGAAAAGTTAAAGACTCTCTAAAGAGTGATTTAGACGAGTTCTGGAAAAGTGTTAAGTTAGCTATAAGTGGAGGCAAAAAGGTAAGGTCTGTTGAGTTTATCTTCTCTGGAAGCTCTGATAATGCAAAGAAAGATGGTATTGATAAAAAACTTCTAAAATATAGAGGTGATTTTGGAAATATTTCAGCTAAAGCTCTATTTAACAATAGAGAGAAAAGATTGCATATTAAGAAAAGCTCATATATCTCCAACTTAGAGTTGGCAATGGTTAGGGCTTACTCAATTTTCCATCTGGTAAAGTCTAAATATAAACATACTCCACTAGCTGTTGAAAAAGCTCAAATATCATTTAAGTTAAATCTCACTCAATCAGAAAACAAAAATGATCGTTATGCTGATGTTAATATCATAGTAAGTGTTGAGTAAGAGTGTAGAAACTCTTTAGATTCCCGTGTCAAACACGGGAATGACAGCCTGTTTTGTCATTGTCGGACTCGATCCGACAATCCAATTTAAATTAAAGGAACAACAATGAAAAAAACAGTTTTAAGTTTAGTAGCAACAGCAACACTTTTTAGCAACGATGTAAATCCAGAACTAACAACATTTAGAGCTGGAGATAGAGTTAATGTTGGTGATGTAAATGGAAACTTTGAGAGTTTGAAACAGGGGATTTTGGATCTGCAGACTAAATATGATTTAGTTGTTCAAGGTTTGGAAACTAAGATTACAACTCTTGAAACAGAAAACCAAAATCTGAAAACAGAACTCTCAGAACCACGAAAGATTTTTTACAAAACTGGACATCAAAAAGATGGAAGAGATGAGGGATATATTGATTTAAGAGTGTTAAATATTTCTAAAGAGAACTCAGATACAGCTCTTCGAATAACTTATACAGATAATTTAGCAGTTGCTACTTCGGATGGTAGTTGTCAATGGGAATTAAGAGTTTTTGATATAAATAGACCTACTGTAAATCAATGTCCTGATTTAATTTTTTTTCTTTATGATCGCTCTTCTGATGGTGCAACTCAAAGTAATCATATAGTTTCAACTCTTTCAGGAGTTTGTGAAAACTTACCAGTTGGAAACTACATTGTAAAAGCCTATATAACAAATGAATTTACAGATTTGGAGGGTACTGACTATTCTGGAGCTAATTGTTTTACAGGTTGGGGTACTCAATTCCTCCTCCAAGCTGAAGAGATTTATAAAGCTGAAGTTGAGTAGATGTTACGAAATACATTAATTGATTTAAATAGTAGTTATACATTTTCTGACTACTTTAAAATCGATATTGATTGTGAGAGTTTAGCAATAATTTTCGACTACTCTCTAACTCTTCAAAAAATCGAATTTCAAAATATTGAAGAGGATATTTCAAATCTTCAAAATGAGATAGAGATTGCTATGAAATTTGTTAAATCAAAAAATGAGCAATCGATAAGAGAATTTATTATCTCTCCTATCCTTTTTCATCTCTTGAAGAAAATAGAATTTTCGGTGGAAGTTGAGAAAAATCTCCAATTTAATAATCTTTTAAAAGGAACTCTTGACTATTTTTTAACTCAGAAGAGAAGTCTGATTGTTATCGAAGCGAAAAAGAGTGATCTTGAAAGTGGTTTTCGACAATTGATTGTTGAGTTAATCGCTGTTGATAAACTTCTTGAGAGCGATGAAAATGAGATTTTTGGAGCTGTTTCAATTGGAATAGATTGGATTTTCGCAAAACTTGATAGAGAGACAAAAGAGATTACAAAAGATCTAAAAATCTATCGAGTTCCCGAAGAGTTAAATAGGGTTGTATCTATCTTAACTCAAATATTATCAAAGGAAAAACAATGAAAAAAACAGTACTAGGAATTTTAGCAACAGCAACACTTTTAGGAAACAATGTCAATCCAGAATTAACAACATTTAGAGCTGGAGATAGAGTTAATGTCGGTGATGTTAATGGTAACTTTGAGAGTTTAAAACAGGGGATTTTGGATCTGCAAGAGGTTGTGAAAGCTCAAGCAACTCAAATTAGCGGTTTACAAACTACGGTAACAAGTCAAGAGTCTAAGATTACGACTCTTCAAAGTGAAAAAGAAGCTCTTTCAACAGAAGTTTCAACTTTAGAGACTTCAAATAGTACTTTATCAACAAAAGTTACAAATCAAGCAACTCAGATTTCAACTCTTGAAACAGAAAACCAAAATCTGAAAACAGAACTCTCTGAACCAAGAAAGATTTTTTATACAACGGGATACCAAGAAGATGGTAGAGACGACGACAAGGAGAGTCTTGATTCAAGAGTGCTAAATATCTCTAAAGATAAATCAGATACAGCTATTCGTATAACTTATACAGATACTTTAAGAGTTTATACATCAAGTGGTGCTTGTCAATATGAGTTAAGAGTTTTTGATCAATATGGCTCTCAACAAGTTCAATGTAATAATTTAAAGTTTGTTCTTTTTGATAGTTCCGGTGATGGTTCAATTCAAAATCATCATAGAACATCTACTCTTTCAGGAGTTTGTGAAAAGTTACCAGTTGGTGATTACATTGTGAAAGCTTATGTAACAAATGAATTTACAGATTTGGGGGGTACTGACTATTCTGGAGCTAATTGTTTTACAGGTTGGAACACTCAATTCCTTCTTCAAGCGGAAGAGATATACAAAGCTGAAGTTGAGTAATGTCAAATATCGATATTCTCTCAATCTCCTCTTATGAGGAGTTTCTTCAACTTCAAAAAAGAGTAGCAGAAGAGGAGAATATTAAAACTCTCTCTTTCTCTAAAATCAATTTTGAAGATCTGGAGGCTCTTTTTGATATTGAAGATATTTCAGACTTAACAACATCTACACATTGGGCTGAAACTGATCACTCTCTTGAAATTGAAACTGATGTAGTAGATTTCCTAAAAACTCTTCTGAAAAAAGAGGGGAAGTATATTCACTACTATTTTGAAGAGGATCTGAAGATAAAGTTTATTGCCCCTATTTTAAATAGAGTTGATTTTACGGTGAAACATCTTCAACTAAAAGATTTCTACGAAAGCAAGATACTCTATAAAACGGATCGTTTTACTCTCAAAGGGACGGCTGACTTTGTAGTTTCAAAAGGTCTAAAATATGCAAAAAAACCGTTTTTCTTTATTCAGGAGTTTAAAAAGGGGCTTGAAGGCTCAAATCCTGAACCTCAACTTTTAGCTGAACTAATTGCAGGGGTTGAACTCAATAACTGGAGTTCAATGAAAGGTGCTTATATTATTGGCGAAAACTGGAACTTTGTAATTTTAGAGAAACTCGACAAAGATAAATATCAATATTTTGTTAGTCGAACTTTTAACTCTACAAATATAGAGGACCTGAAACAGATTTACAGAAATCTACTTTTTGTAAAAAATGAGATAATTGAGACTCTTTAGATTCCTGTGTGTAGCACAGGAATGATAAAATAGCTTATAAAAGGAAAATTATGAAAAAAGTAGTAGTAGCTTCAGCTATGGCAATATCGCTAATATATGGAGATAGTTCAACAGTTTTAACAAACCTATCGTTTGAGAAGAGTGAAGATGGCGATATAACTCCCGTCTTCTTCTTTCCAATCCACTGGAGCAGTAACTGGTTTTCTGGATTGGGTTACTACTCACAATCAACAACAGAGATAGAAAACCTTTCAGACTCAGGATTTGACGATAGTCGAATGGCAACATCGATTAATCAACAGAGCCTCAAAATTAATGCACTCTCATATCGATATAACGGAAGAGCGTTCTCTGGCTCGATAGGTCTTGCTGGAGAGTATATCACCATCGATAAAAATGAGTTTGGATATATCCACGATGAAGATGGTAGATTTGGTCAGGGTGACAGCTGGATAGCCTTTGATAATATGATTGGGATTGATGTTATTAAGTATGGATTATATTTTGATGCTACCTATTTACCAAACGATACACTCTCATTCAGACTATCTGGAGATGTCACTCCAACGGCTAATGTTGATATTGAGCAGGAGACACGGTTTAAACCTCTAGCTCACGAAACAGGAAAGCACAACGGCACAGATTCACAAGACATCTCTTACTCTGCACTCGCTGAGGTTATGGTTAAAACACCTTTGGGATTCTCAATTGGTGGAGAGTATGGATATAACTTCTTCCCGCTAAAATATAATATAGCAACTCTTGATCACAATGGCAACTTCTATTTTAAAACTGGACAAGAGGAGAGTGAAACAACTACAACATCTTGGCTTGGAAAAATTGTTATCAATAGAGATGTTCTTGGAGATATGCAACCGATGGTCGGTTTTGGAAAACGGAATATAAAGGTAAAAGATATTATCAACAATAAAGAGAGTTCAACAGATGAGACAGTTGTTAGATTTGGTATTGAAAATAGATTTTAACCCATAACTTTACGACTCCTGTGTTCCCGATAATCTCTTATAAACATTTCTGATTCGACTATCTTAAATTTAGAGAATCAGAAAGTTCTATTTAGAAATCAGAGATTAAAACTAATCAACAATATAGATTTTGAAGGTTATCAGAAATTGAACATCTAATTTTTCAAACCCCCACCAATTGGAAGCTTCCGACCCCTTAAAGGAGAAAAGAAAGAGAGAAGAGGAGAATAAAAAGTTTTTTTAATTCTTCTCTTTTTTTGAAAGCTGAATAGATTGATTGGTTTCTATGGAGGTTTAAGATTAACTGTTTTGATAAATCCTAGAGAGATATTTGCGGAATCAAAAATGTCTAATTTTCAATAATAGTCACTGTCGGACTTGAGCCGACAATCTTAACTATATAAAGTCCCATTTCCAAATTGGAATCAAAAATGTATGAATTCTTTGTTAATATTTTAATAATTAAAATAGATAGGCAAAAAGGGGTTTTAT
>JAMJTX010000154.1 GCA_024281215.1 Candidatus Thiovulum karukerense
TTACAATTCCAATTGGATTTCAGAAAGCAGACGTTCAAAGTGCCCTTACCTTCGACAACTCAAACGATTATGAGCAGCTATTAACGAATGGGTAGATTTATTAGATATCCGACGTTCAGTTTGTAGTTCCGCCTTTAGGCGGTTCTTTTATTAATTATTAATTTGTCCTGGACTTTAAAGAACCGCCTAAAGGCGGAACTACAAACTGATTTGAATCCTGGTATATTTAATTTATTCAGATTATATCGGATTTTGGGGAGCAATAAATCTTTTACAAACTTTTTATCATTTATATATTTACTAAAACTATCTATTAATCTTTTATCATCAAGTGGAATATCTTCTGTAGCTTCACTATTCAGCACTTGTATTCGTAATACATGTAATAAAAAATTTTGAAAATTGATAGGGGAATTAAATCTTTCAGATATTTTTTTATCATTATCAAATTTCATCTCAATTTTATCTTTTATTATTATAGGAACAGCAATTGTTATGCTTAACTATAATAAATTGCAGACTAACCTACTTCAGAGAACAGAGAAAGATTTTTTGAGGGTTCAAGAGCTTTTCTATCAAATTAGTAAAACTCAAGCGAGTAATTTGCAGATGGCACTTGAATCAGTCATTAATAGCAAAGAGTTGATATCAAAATTTGAGAATGGTGACAGAGATGGTCTTGCAAAAGATCTTGTCCCATTTTTCAAAGATAGATTGAAACCTGTCTATGGAATCAAACAGTTCCAATTCCATATTCCAAAAGCTACATCATATTTAAGAGTTCATAAACCATCAAAATTTGGCGACGACCTCTCTAGTTTCAGAGGTACAGTTGTCTATACAAATGAAACTCAAAAACCGGCTGTTGGTGTTGAGGTTGGACGAGGTGGTCCAGGGCTAAGAGTTGTTCTACCAGTATATGGCTCAAAACAGCAACACCTTGGAAGTGTTGAGTTTGGAGGTGGTTTAACCTCTATCCTTAAGCAGATTGCAAACCTCTACTCTGTTGAGTATGCTATTGGTATTGAAGATAAGATATTTAAAAAAGCAAAGAGATTTCAAGGCAAACCAACTGATGTAAGAAAGGGTGATGTTATCTATTATGAATATAGTAGCGATCAAGCAAATCTACATGTAAATGATATGCCTAGAATTACAATTGATAGAGTTATTCTTGACGGCAACTTGGCAACATACTCATTTCCTATTTACGATTTCCTAGAGAATATTGTTGGATATGTTACAGTCTTTGAGGACTTATCAGAGGAGAAAAACCATATTCAAGTTGAACTTCTTAAATTCACTGCTTGGATATTTGGATTAATGGGAGTAGCTTCACTATTGATGGTCATCATACTTGGTAGAATAATCAGTCCTCTAAATGAGTTTATCCATGTTCTTGATGGTTTGACAGATGGAGATACAGGTGGTGACTTAACTCAACGACTATCAACTAAACAGAAAGATGAGATTGGAAAAGCTAGTAGCTCAATCAATAAATTTATTGAACTGACCATGGTTCTTATTCAGGAGATTAAAGGTAAATCTCTCTCAAGTATTGATTTAGGTGGTACTGTTCATGAATTGTCCAAAACTATTCACAATAAATCATCTCACCAGAGAAACCTTCTTGGTAAAGTAGATATCTTATCTTCAAAAGTTCGTTCTCAAGCAACAGCTGCTCAAAGTAGCACAGAAGACACTCTAAAAGCGATTCTTCACGAAGCATCGTTAATTGCAAATATGCTAAAAAATCTTACTCTTGTTAAAGAGGATATGAGAGTTATTAGTCAAGATGAGATTAAAATAGCAACAGAGATTTCTCAACTCTCAAACGAGGTTACTAAGGTTAAAGAGATTACCGAACTAATTGATAGCATCTCGGATCAAACTAACCTATTGGCACTCAATGCCTCTATTGAAGCTGCAAGAGCTGGAGTTCATGGAAAAGGATTCTCAGTTGTGGCATCAGAGATTCATACTCTCTCTGCAAAGACTCAAGAAGCTCTTGGAAGTATCGACTCAAAAATGGAGTTCCTTTCTGATATAGTCACTGACTTAAGTCAGAGAATGGTGAAAAATTCAAAGACTGTTGAGCGACTATCTGATGATGTTGAGATGGTCTTTAAAGAGGCTTATCAACTTGGTAGAACATCTGATAACACTATTATGGCATCAGAGAACTCTAAGTCAAATACAGAGAATATTCTACATATCATTGACGAGTTGAATAATGATATGATGGATGTCCTAAGAATTACTGATGGTAATGATAAACTATCTGCTCAGCTTCAAGATGTTGCACAAAACCTAAATAGCTCTATGAACGAGCTGAAAGATAAGATGGGGCTGTTCAAGACTGAAATTGAAGAGAAGAAAAAGAGCAGAGAAGAGGTATAAAGGTTAAATAATGGAGAGAGGTGAATTTCTACTAAAAAACTACGGTCGTTTTGAAGAGAGCTTTAGTTATGGAGAGGGTTCAACTCTCTACTCTGAAAGTGGCAATGACTACATAGACTTTACATCTGGAATCGGTGTAAGTAGTGTTGGGCATGGATCAAAAGAGCTTATATCAGCTATATCTGAGCAGGTGTCAAAAGTGATTCATGTCTCAAACCTCTATAATATAAAACCGCAAGAGGATTTGGCAGAGACAATTTCAAAACTTGCCGGATATGATCTCTACTCATTTTTTGCAAACTCTGGAGCAGAGGCTAATGAGGCAGCGATTAAAGTAGCAAGAAAGTATGGAGAGAGTGGAGAGAAGAGACGATACAAGATTATCACTCTTGACAACTCTTTTCATGGTAGAACTTATGGCTCTCTCTCTGCAACAGCTCAAACATCTCTTCATAAATCATTTGAACCTATGCTTGACGGGTTTAATTATGTCTCTGATATTCATGATATTGAGAGTGCAATTGATGATGAGACAGTTGCTGTTATGCTGGAACTTGTCAAAGGCGAGGGTGGAGTTAAAGCTCTTCCAAAAGAGGCTGTTCAACATCTGGCAGAAGAGCTAAAAAAGAGAGATATTCTTCTGATTGTTGATGAGGTTCAGACAGGGGTCTATCGAACTGGAGAGTTTTTAGCATCTAACTTCTATGATATTCAGCCAGATATTATTACTCTTGCAAAAGGTCTTGCCGGAGGTGTTCCAATTGGAGTAATGGCAACGAGTCTCAAAGATGGGTTTAGCTCAGGAGATCATGGAAGTACTTTTGGAGGCAACTATCTATCAACTGCATCAGCTCTAAAAGTTCTTGAAATTTTAGAGAATGAACATAATAGCGGAGATCTAAAAAGAAGAGTCCAATATTTTGATTCAAAACTTCTGGAGCTTCTATCTGATTTTCCACAACTTTTCACAGAGACAACAGGAGTTGGGCTTATGCGAGGGTTAAAGGTCAATAGCGATATTGATGTTATTGAGATTGTAAAAAGCGGGAATAGAGAGAGGGTTCTCACTCTAAAATCTGGAAACAATACTCTTCGTCTTCTTCCTCCTCTAAACATCTCCACAGAAGAGATAGATATTGGCTTTCAACGACTTCGACAAGGGTGTCAAAATCTTCTATAAGAGAACTTAAGGTTGCAACTGATATCTTCTCAACTCCAATTACTGTTGATGAAAGGAGTTATCAGTGATAACAGTTGATGAAAAATCAAAAAAGTTGCTTTTAGCAATATCTCTTGGGGTGGTTGCATATTTTATAACCCTCCCACTATTTACATCTATTCAGGCATCATTAATTGGTGTTCTAACTCTCTTAGTTACCCTCTGGACAAATGAGGGGCTTCATCTAGGATTTGTCTCACTTCTCCCCCTAGCACTCTTTCCGTGGCTTGGAATTTTAGAGTTTAATGATGTAGCTCCAAACTACTCAAAAACTATTATCTTTCTATTTATGGGTGGTTTTCTCTTGGCGATTGGAATGCAGAAGAGTGGAACTCATGAAAAAATAGCCCATTTAATTCTCTCTATATTTCCAAAATCATTTCTTGGAATTCTATATGCCCTCTCGATAACTTCTGGATTGATGAGTGGTGTTCTCTCAAATACAACAGTAACTATTCTTCTAGTACCTATTGCTCTCTACCTCTCAAAAGAGCCAAATATTCAGTTCCGAATGGTTCTTGCTGTGGCATACGGTGCAACAATCGGAGGAATACTAACCCCTATTGGAACTCCTCCGAACCTTATCTTTTTAGGCTTTGCAGAGGAGATGGGAATTGCTGTTCCAACATTTTTTGAGTGGATATTCAGACTTCTACCTCTTGTGGTTGCAATGATGATATTTATGCCTCTGCTTCTATCTTTTGGTGTAAAAAATTTCCAAATTGATGATTATGCAAAAGATACCTCATTCAACTCTCAACAGAAGAAGATGTTATATGTTTTGGGTTCTCTGGTATTGATACTATTTATTAACTCACCAATTAAACCTTTCTATGATGGGCTGGGACTGAATGAGAAACTTCTTATATTTACAGCTGGATTAACTCTATTTTTGCCAAAGATCGATATTCTTGAGTGGGAGGATATGCGGGAATTCCCATATGCGATTATCTTTCTATTTGGAGCAAGTTTCAGTATTGCAACAGCATTTAGCGATACAGGTCTAGCACAGGCGGTGACTGAGTATATAAGTGTATTTGCAACTCTACCAACTCTACTAATGGTTGCTCTTGTAACAGCTCTAATTGTCTTTGCAACTGAGGTGACAAGCAATACAGCTCTAATCTCAATTGCTCTTCCGATTATCTACACATTTATCGGAGCAAACGGTATTGAGAATGGCGAGACAATTCTGTTTATTATTACAATCGCTTCAAGTTATGCATTTATGTTACCTATTGCAACAGCTCCAAATGCAATTGCAATATCCACAGGGGTTGTAAAGATTAGCAAAATGGCAAAATTAGGATTTATCTTGAATATTGTCGGTCTAATATTTTTAATAGTTGTAGCTGAGATATTTTGGTAGGAGATATGGGAAGCTATCTTGTTAGTTATAATTTCTCAAAAAAGGCGTAGAGTTTGAAAAATATTGAAAAAGTATTAATTGTTGGTGCTGGTGGAAGAGAGTACTCTATTGGTCTCGCGATTAAAAAAGATGAGAGAGTAAAAGAGTTGTTCTTTGCACCGGGGAATGGAGCAACAGAGAATCTAGGAACAAATATCTCTATTTCCGATTTTAACCAACTTGCAGATTTTGTAGTTGAAAATGGGATCGGCTTAACTGTTGTTGGACCAGAACAGCCACTTGTTGATGGAATTGTGGATATTTTTGAAGCACGAGGTTTGGCAGTTTTTGGAAGTTCAAAAGGGGCTTCACAGCTTGAGGGTTCAAAAGTCTTTATGAAGAACTTTCTTGCTAAATACAATATTCCAACAGCTAGATTTATTGAAACCTCATCATTAGAAGAGAGCTATAAGTTTATTGAGACTCTCCAAGTTCCAATAGTTGTAAAAGCTGATGGACTTTGTGGTGGAAAAGGGGTTATTATCGCTCAGTCTCACGATGAAGCTAAAAAGACAGCTGGAGAGATGTTAAGCGGAAACCTATTTGGAGATGCTGGAAACAAAGTTGTTATTGAGGAGTTTTTAGATGGTTATGAACTATCTCTATTTGCAATCTCTGATGGTAAAAACTTTAAAATGCTTCCAGCTGCTCAAGACCATAAAAGATTATTAACAGGTGATGAGGGTCCAAATACTGGTGGTATGGGTGCTTATGCTCCAACACCTCTTATCAATGATGAGCTATACAAAAAGATTGAAGAGAGAATTATTAAACCAACTCTTGATGGAATGGAAAAAGATGGAAATCTATTCCGAGGTGTCCTTTTTGCAGGATTGATGATTGTAAATAATGAGCCTTATACTCTTGAATTTAATGTTCGATTTGGAGATCCAGAGTGTGAGATTCTAATGCCACTTATTGAGACTCCTGTTGCTGAGATGTTATATATGGCAACTCAAGGAAAGTTAGATGAGGTTGATATTAAAATCTCAGATAGATACTCTGTTGGTGTTGTTATCGCTTCTGAGAAATATCCATATAGCTCTTCAACTCCTGCTGAGATTATTGTTGATGAGATTGTCCATGGCGAATTAGCAGAGAATAGCCACATCTCATATGCCGGTGTCTCAAAAGAGGACGATAAGCTTTATGCAACAGGTGGAAGAGTGCTTGTGGCTGTTGGACTTGGGGACTCAATTCAAGAGGCTAGAGATAGAGCTTATATGCTTTGTGGTCAAATTCACTTTGCAGGCAAGCAGTTCAGAACAGATATAGCTTATCAGGCTCTCTAATTTTGATAATCGATGATAACTTCTATCTCAATCTTGCAATTGATGAGGCTTGGAAGTTTTGGGGTTTAACATACCCCAACCCACCTGTTGGGGGTCTGGTTCTCGACAGAAATGGAAAGATTCTCTCAATATCTGCCCATAAAAAAGCTGGAGAACCCCACTCTGAAGTCTTAACTATTCGAGATGCCTATTTCTCGCTAACAGGTGACAGAGATATTTTAGAACTCTCAAAAAGTGAAGATATTCACAACTACCTCTATCAAAATCACAACACTATCTTTGAGGGTGCAACAATCTACACAACTCTTGAACCGTGCAACCACTATGGCAAAACCCCACCCTGCTCACTTCTGATTAAAAACCTTAAGTTTGCCCAAGTTGTTATTGGGGTTGCTGATACTCTTGGTGATGGAGTTGGCGGGGGAGAGTTTCTGAATGGCTACGGTATCCAAACAGATTTTATAGAGTCTCAAAGAGCAAAAGATCTTATTGAAGCTTTTCAGATGTGGCAAAAAGATAGATTTATAGTTTTTAAGTATGCTCAACGACTTAATGGCTCAATTGGAAACGGTATAGTATCATCAATTGACTCCAGAAAGTATGTCCATCAACTTCGAGACAAAATAGATCTAATGGTTATTGGTGGAAATAGTGTGCGAGTTGATAGGCCAACTCTTGATAGTCGTCTAGTTAATGGAAAAGCTCCAGATATATTAATCTACTCTAAAGCTAAAGAGTTTGATAGAACAATTCCCCTATTCTCTGTGCCAAATCGAAAAGTATATATTGAGGATAGCTTAGAGCGAATTCAAAACTATAATTTTATTATGGTTGAGGGTGGTTTCGGACTTCTTGATTCAATTGCTGATGAGGTTGATTGGTTAATGGTTTTTGTCTCACCACAGATAGCTTCAACGGAGATATTTCAACTACAAAATAGCAAGTTTAGAATTGTTCATCAGAGAAGAGTTGGAGAGGATTTAGTTATCTGGTTAAAAACCAATGATCAAGACATAAGAAGTGTTATAAAACTTAATTAGTCATTTGCGAAAAGCGAGTTTTTCTGCAAAAATAACACCAGTCAAGAACTCCATAGCTAAAGCTAGGGGTCTCCGTGCCAAAGTAGTTTGAATGAAATGGAAACATAGGATAAGATCCAAAAAGGAAGAGAGAGATAGCTTGTAGATAAGCTGAAACCTTAACCAAAATAGTGATTTTATCAATCACAATTTTAATCAAAAGAGAAGAGATATGTTAGTAGCACCAAGTTTATTATCAGCAGATTTTGGAAATTTAAGTAGAGATGTTAAAGCAATTTGTGATGGTGGTTGTGATCTTATTCATATAGATGTTATGGATGGTCATTTTGTTCCAAATTTAACAATTGGACCACCTGTTGTTAGTGCTATTGCAGATAGTACAACTAAACCGTTAGATATTCACTTAATGGTTGAAAACAATAGATTCTTTGTTGAGCTTTTTGCACCATTTAAACCTGAATATATCTCTTTTCATATTGAAGAGGAGAAGCATCCACACCGACTAATTCAGATTATTAAGGAGTTTGGTATTAAACCGGCAATTGCTCTCAATCCACATAGTAGAGTGGAGGATATCGAACATCTTCTACCTGAGTTAGATATGGTGTTGATAATGAGTGTGAATCCAGGTTTTGGAGGGCAGAAGTTTATTGAAAATGTTGTTCCAAAAATTCAAAGATTAAAAAAGATGATTATTGAACAGAATCTCAACACACTGATTGAAGTTGATGGTGGTGTAAGTGATAAAAACATCAAAGTCTTGGCAGATGCTGGAGTTGATATAGTTGTCTCTGGTAGTTATATCTTTAAACAAGATAATATAACCAAAGCTATTGAGAGTTTAAAGTGATGAGGGTTCTAGCACACTTTCTATCTCTTGCTCTTCTGCTCTCATTCACTGTTTCAGATTTAGATGCTAAAAAGAGAAGTAGCTGGGGCGGAAGCAAAAAGAGTAGTAAAAGTTTTATCTCAAAAAAGAGAAAAGTCTCAAAAAACTCAATAGCATCTTCATCTTTTGATAGAGCTAGAGATAAAAAAGCAAAACAGAGTAGAAGCAACAGCAGTTATAAAGAGTATCAAGCACAAAAATCTGCACCATCACAACAGTATAGTGGAACATCTACATATAGTAGAAGAGATGGAGCAATTGCTGGTGGGGTAGCTGGAGGTGTTATCGGAGCAACAACTGCTGCTGCATCTCAACAACCAAAAATTGATATAGATCTTGAATTCCCATCAGATAACTACTTTAGAGATGAGACACAATATCGCTCTCACTCCTCTCAGAGTATTGAGAGTGGATTTGATAGTCTAATTGTTATTGTTATTTTTATTATTGCAATAGCGATTCTTTTCTCATTTTTCCGCCAGAAAAAGAGAAAACCTGTTCAAAAAGAGCTACCCCTAGATATTCGTATTGGTGGAATAGTTGATATTGAGGCGATTGAAAATCGGTTAATTGTTAATCGAAATAACTTTAAGATGAAAATACCAAAATCACTTAAAGGTTATATAACAGGTGTTGGTGAAATCAGATTAGATGACTCAATGGAGATATATAATGTCTATGTCTCTGAAAATATAGATGACCCTGATCCTCTATTTATTCTTAAGATAGAGATGTTAAGTGGTTCAATATCTGTTGCAAAGATATTTACATCTTATGAAACGATTTACCCATCAACAGTTGAAGAGTGGGAAGAGTGGCTAGATGGTGATGAGGAGAACTATCCATATATAGGTGGTTTAGAGTTCACTTCACCAGATGGAGTTGAGTACCAACGAGTTTGGGAGCAGGGAGTTGAAGAGACTGTTAGGAGTAAGTTTATCGAAAAAGTTACAAAAGAGAGTGGCACTTCTGAGACACTCAATATAGTATCTCTTTATGGTAGAGAGCTAGAGAATGGAGAGATAGAGTATCTATATCTCTCTAATCGTGAAGATGCTGAGTTGAATAACTTTATTCAGATTGAGCTTGGCATAGCTATTAAAGAGAACGAACTTATTATTGTTTAGAGGGAAAAGAGTTGAAGTTAGTCAATATTAGAACAAAAAAACGGGAAGCGATAGGGTATATCCTAGGCTTTATATTTATTATTGCAATTATTCAAGTTGCCTTGAGCAATATGACTTATCACGAACATATAAATTCAAAGATAGCAGGTGACATAGAACGAGTCAAGGATTTAGTAAAGATATCTTTCAGAGATAGCGAGAGAGAGTATCAACACATATCAAGTGCATTTATTGAGCAACACAAAGTTGGAGAGTATATATCAAACAGAGATATTAATGAGATAGATGCCGTTATAAAATCTCTCTCAAAAATACTTAAAAAAGCGGACTCTTCATTTTCAACAGCAACGATTTTTGATGCAGAAGGTGGTTTTTTAGCTGGTAATGGTAATGAACTTGATGGGAATAAAGAGGCTCTTTTAAATCGTACCCTAAACTCTTCTGACGAAACAGATAAGTTTCAGGTTATTGGAAATAGATATCAAAACATATCTCGTATATATTTTGATGGGCAGTTAATAGGTTTTTTAGAAGTAAGTTTTCTATTGACTGATAAACTTGCACTGTTGAAGAATCAATTTGGAAAACTCTATCAGAATCTTTCTAATATAGATTTTGCCGGTCTATTAATTCGAAGAGAGTTAATTGAGACTCAGTTAAAAGATATCTTAAATTATAGAGAGAGTGGTGATTTTGTTGTCTTAGGAAGTTCAACACTTCTGACAAATATATTAACAACTCAATCAACAGAGCAGTTCAGACTTCAATATTTCCAAAACATAGAAGTTCAAGATGGTAAAAGAAGTTTGATTGTTTTCCAAGATCAGCTCTTTAAGTCTGGTACAGATATAGATGCTTCAATCATATATATTTTGGATAAGAGTTCAATTGTTACAGATTATATTATGTATAACATGAAACTTTTAGCTTTAATGCTTCTTTTAATGCTTGTTGTCTATGTCTTAATTGAACTTAGTTGGAGATATTTTATATCAGAGATGGAAGAGAGTATCTCTGAGTTTGATAAAGTTGTGACAGAGAATAGAGATATTGAGACTCTGTTTGAGAGTGGAAAGGTAGCTGTTGCAAAAGTCTCTAACAGTGAAGATCTACCAATTGAGTTTATCTCAAATAGCATCAAAGATATAACAGGCTTCTCAAAAGGGGATAAAGAGAGCTTTAGAGAGTTCTTTGTTCATTCCACAGAGTTTATTGAATTGCAAAATATGATTGCTAATGGAGATGCTGATAAACACAACATATTTCTTGAAAATGTATCTCTCCGTACTCGTGATGGAGGTCATAAAAAGGTTGATATTAAAGTTATTATTGGAAGCTATGAAGATAGTGAACGAGCAATTTTTCTATCTATTCAAGACAACTCAATATGCAACCTTTTTAGCTATAAGCTTGAACTTATGAGAGATAGATTGAAGTTCCTACTCTCATCAATAGAGCATAATTTCTGGGAGTTTGATATTCAGAAGAGACAACTCTATACATCTCTGGATAAGTCTGTCTTTGATAGAGTTCAAGAGGATATTCATCAAACAATCTTAAAACAGACATATGGCGATATTAAGTTTAGTGAATTTACTATTACATATAATGACAAAGATAAGTTTTATGAACATACAATTAAAGAGGCTCTTGAAGATAGTAGTTTTTCAGATTTTAAATTTACAATTGAGAAGCCATATCAGAGAGTTGAAAAAGGTGAGTCAGCAACTAAAATAGAGGTCGTTGGGAAAGAGATTATTCACGGTAGTGAGACTATTAGAATTCTTGGTGTCAATCAAGAAGTGAAACCAGCAACAACAGTTGAAGATGGCAATATCAAGATAGACTCTCTAAAATCTCTAATGAGTCGAGATGAGATTGAGAAGACTCTTGAGCGAGAAGTTGAAAGAAGCCGAAGATATAGAAACCCTCTCTCTCTTATATTCTTTCAGATTGATGACTTTGTTGGAATGGAGGAGCTTGAGGGAGTTGAAGATGCACAAGAGATTATGTCTCAGTTAATATCTCAATTTGACAAACTAAAAAGAGCTACTGATATTGTAGGTAGATGGAGTAGAACAGAGTTTATATTTATCGCTTTTGAGACAGATATTGATAGTGTTAAGATTTTTGCTGAAAAATTACGAAAATTGGCTGAAAGTAGTGTCTTTAAAAATAGTGTTAAACTCTCTTGTAGCTTTGGAGTTGATGAATTTAATCTTCGGTATGATAAAAATCTATTTATTCAGAAAGCACATAAGGGTCTTGTTTTAGCTAAGCAAAGTGGCGGAAACAGGGTTGTTCAATATGTTGAGAGTGAGTAGAGGAGAGGTTTGTGAAAGATTCTATTCTATTGGAGTTTAGTATGTTCCCAACAGATGTTGGAGAGAGTAAGAGTGAATATGTTTCAAAAGTTATCGAAGTTATAAGAGACAGCGGTCTATCCTATAAACTCACACCAATGTCAACTGTTGTTGAGACGGATAATATCCGAGAGGCTCTTAACTTAGTTGAAGATTGCTATAAGGTTTTGGAAAACTTAAATGTAAATAGAGTCTATTCTGTATTGAAGTTTGATATTCGTAAAAACAGAGAGAATCGTATGGAGGGTAAGATAGACTCTATTGAAAAACATATAGGTAGTCTGTCCCGCTAAACAATGAGAA
>JAMJTX010000155.1 GCA_024281215.1 Candidatus Thiovulum karukerense
TTAATTACATCTTCATCTGTTAATGTTTTTCGCTCATCAACCTCTATCTGCTTCATTGCACTTGATAGCATTCTTAGAGCATCTCTTTTAACTTTATCACCACTCTTCATGGCAACTTTAATATCACTTTGAACTCTCTCTTTGATACTGCTCAAAATCGTCCTTCAAATTTTTTTGGAATTATAGCTGAACCATCAATATTGAACTTTTAGCAGGTGATAACACAGTTCTTTCCAGATAGTTTTGCTGTGTGAAGAGCCTTTTCAGCTCTTGCGATTATCTCCTCTGAACTCTCAAACTTTCGATGTTCCGTAACTCCAAAACTAGCATTAAGAGGTATCTCTTTATAGAAGCGGTGGTTGTCAATAAGTCCCCTTAACTTCTCTGCAAGTTTAGTAGCACTTAACATCTTATCATTGACCATTAAGATAACCTCATCTCCACCCCATCGATAGATAATATCACTTTTACGAATATTATCATCAATAAGTGAGGACAACTCTATTAAAAGTTTATCTCCAGCCATATGTCCATAATCTTCATTGATTTTACTAAATCCATCAAGATCCATAAGAACAAGCGAGAATGTCACTCTTCTTAATATACTCTCTTGAAGATCTACTTCAAATTTTGCACGATTATAGAGTGTTGTTAGCTTGTCTCGACTAGCTTTATCTTCAATAGCCTTTTTTTCAAGCTCATTTGGTGTAATATCAGAGAGAATAACTAAATATAGATCCTGCTCTTTTAGATGAGCCATATTAATTGTAAAAATCCTAACAAGCTTGGTTGTCTGATCAACCATTTTTACTTTAAAGTTTGCATCTGGATGATCTCGTAACTGCTCTGTTAAGAACTCATCTCCACTACCATCTGGCTTATATAGAAACCCATCATCTTTTATAAAAAAATCGCAAATAGTGTGATTTGACCGCTGAAGATCATAGAGAGAGGAGTAGCCAAAGAATTGAAGAAGTCTGCTATTGACCTTAATAATATCATCTCGACTTTTGACAAAGATAAGATTACTCTGATTCTCCAGAAGACCGTTAATAAATGCGAACTCCTCTTGACGAACATGGTTGATTATAAGGTATATAACGATAATAGCTATCAAATCAGCAATGATGATATATGCAATAAACTTCTGAAACTCTCTTGGGATAAAACTATCTTTTAGATAATTGACAATATAGGCTACACCAGCCTCACCTTTGATGTTTGAAACTGGAAGAAAGCTGACAATATAGTCATCTCCATTATGAGTAATCAATTTTGAAAATGGTTTTTGATTGTCGTCAAGATGGTATCTGTTAAACTCTTGAGCCAACTTACGATTAATCTCTGATGATATTAGAAACCGTTCTCGATCATCTCTCTCTCGAGAGTTTATATACCCTTTCTCAGAGTAAAAGTGGTCATCTAAGCTACTGACTATATAGTTCTCATCAGGGCTAAAGACTCGTTCATCGACAAGCTTTTTAGAGATAATAAATGTGTAGTTCCCTCTAAATGTATCCTGTAAAGAGTGGCTAACAGCATTAAAAGAGAAGCTAATCTCAGCACTCCCTAAATGCTCCCCCTTATAGATTAGTGGATAGACATTGCGAAAGCCGTTATAGATTCTTCCCTCTTCAAAGCCGTGAAGACTCTTCTGATGGCGATTCACCTCTTCAACAGAGTAGCGAACTCCAATTAATGAATCTCCAAACTTCTCTGGCTTATGGACTCTTAGAAAAGATATATTATCTTTTGTGTGAAAGTGAAATTGACGAACACTTCTCTCTTGCATTCTTTTAAAAGAGTCACTTACTGAGTGAAGTAACTCCTCTCGTCTTGAATCTATATTGGAAGGGTTTAGCTTATAGAGAAGATGGAGAATATTATCTTGATTAATAATCTCTTCAAAATAGATATCACTCTTCTCTTTTAACTCTCCTGTTATTGTGCTATATTGAAATGTTAGTGTCTCCAGTTTATCCTCTAAATAGGCATCTCGACTATCAGAGTAGATTGTATAATTTATAAGGAAGTTAATAACTGCAAATATTACAAATATAGTAGCATAAGTCTGAAATCGCCGTCGCTTTTGACCTATTGGCATAAACTCTCCATCTACCCTCTATTTTTACGAAGTTGTGCAAGTCGCTCTGCTCTTGATAGAGTGTGACTTTTACCCTCTACTCTCGATAGAGCAGATGCAACAAGATCACTCTCTTCGGCTGGATGCTCTTTAAAAAGTTCTGTTTGTGACTTAAGAGCATCTTCCTCCTCTTGTAGCTGTTGAAGCTCAGCTTTCATATAGTCATTAGCAAGAGATAGAGAGTCAATTGAGTGGGTAAGTCCAGCTCTCTCTTTTTCGCCTTTTAACTTCTCCGCAGCTCTATCTCTCTTATGTTTAGCTCGTTCAATGTCTTGAGATAACTTTCTCATAGATTCTCGTGTCTCTTTGATTTTTGTAGCTAACTCTTTTTCAGCTTTTTCAAACTCCTCAAGAATCTCTTTTGCCTCAATATCTTCACTCTCTTCTCGGGCAATCTCTCCCTCAATCTTCTCAACCTCATCAAGAAGTTTATCAATAGCTCTACCAATCTTCTCAGCTTCACTATCAGAGCTACTCTCTAAATCACTCTCTAACAACTCAATAGCAGAGATAGTATTGTGAAGTCTCTCTTTCCACTCCTCTGTCTCTTGGAGATCTTTTTCATAGGCTCTGCGATATTTAGATACATTTTTAGATATTTCATGAAGCTTACTCATCATCATATCTAGTTGAGCCTCAGTAGCTCCCTCTGGATCAATTGATACAATCTTTTGAGTAACATCTTTTGCTACATCATTCATCTTCTGTTTGCTATAAAATCCAAAAAAACTTAAAAAACTCATTTAATTTACCCCCAATTTAAAGAAGTGTTTCACAATAGCATCGAAGTCCATTCGGTCATCTTCACTATTTTGTGAGAATAGATAATTATATCCAACTCCTGCACTCTCTCCAGCTTCCACATCAGTGATATTGTCTCCAACAAATAGAGATTGGGAAAGTTCTATACGAAACTCATCTCTGGCTTGAAGCAACATAGTCGGTTTTGGTTTGCGACACTCACAAACTTCTGAAAACTTGGGGTGACATGGGCAGTGATATGTCTTCTTAATTTCAACTCCAGCCCCGTGAAATTGACTCTCCATAAAATCTGTAATATCTCTGAAGTCATCTTCAGAGTAGTAGCCTCTAGCTATTCCACTCTGATTAGTGACTACAAATATTTGATAACCCCGTCTATAAAACTCACTAGCAAACTCAAAAATACCATCAACAAATTGGAACTCATCTCTTTTATGGACATAACCGTGATCAATATTTATAACACCATCTCTATCAAGAAATAGAGCTTTGTTAGTTGTCCGCAAAAGGTACTCCCTCAGTACAATCTCTCATATCTTTAATAATTTTTATATCTTTTTTGTCAGTTGATTCAAGATGTTTATCGTGTTTGATGCCTAGCAGTTCAAGAGCTTTATTATAGTCAATAACTGCTTGATCAAAGTTTCCAAGAGCATGAAGTGCTTCAGCTCTTTTATTGTAGGCATATGAATCGTTTGGATTGAGACCTATTGCTTTTGTATAGTCTGTGATTGCTGCTTTTAACTGTCCGAGTCTCTGATATGCTCGACCCCTTTTAGAGTAGAAGTAGAAGACATCAGGAGCCATCTTAATTGTTTTACTATACTCCTCAACAGATCTCTGATACTGTTTCAGTTTATAGTGAGCATCACCAAGTTTATCATAGATGAACTGTGTGCTATCACTCTCTTTCAGAGCATGTTCATAGTACTCAACAGCTTTCTCATAGTTTCCAATATGAATATAACAGTCCCCTATCTTATCAAAGAGATAACTCTGAGATCTCTCCATTCTTAAGATAGTGTTATACTCCTCAATCGCATCTTCAAAGTCACCAGCTTTACGAAGAGCATCTCCTATTTTATCGTGAGTATAGATATTATGAGAGATAGAGTAAGCCTCTCGATAACTATCCACAGCTTTATAAAACTCTTCTAGCTCCATATAGGTATCACCTATATCTTCAAATAGTCTTGCATCATTCTTATCATATTCAAGAGCCAAAAGATAATCTTGAAGAGCATCTTCAAAATAGCCTATACTAAATTCTGTATTCCCCTTTTTAACGGCTATTCTAGGGTTCTCTGGGTGAATTGAGATCGCTTTACCATAATCTGATATAGCATTTAGAGTCTCATTTTTTGCTCGATAACAGTCACCTCTTTTATTATATAGCTCATAATCATTTGGATGAAAACGGATAGCTTTTGTATAGCTCTTTATTGCTTCGTCAAAACGGTCAAGGTGGAAATAGGTATCCCCTAATCGCTCATAAACACCTTGATGATTTTTCTCAATATCAATAGCATCAAGATAGTGGTTTAGTGCAGACTCAAGATTGCCTCTTCGAATCTCTTTATCTCCAGACTCAATGAGCTTATCGGGGGACTTTTTAAATAGATTACCAAACAAATTAACTCCTAATTTCAAAAAAAGAGCTACCACTACCTGAGAAGAGATAACTATCTTTTTGGTGCTTTACTAAATCTGGATAGATGTCCAGTGCAGGTAGAAATAGATCATTGGCAAACTCTCTGGATAGAGTTCTATATATCTCAAGACTACTCATATCTGCTAAATATTCAACCTCTTCAATAGGTGTAATATTGAAAAAACTGTTTCTAAAGTTGCTATATACAGCACCAGTATTACACTCAATCTCTGGAGTATAAACCTCTATACTTGCAATACTATTATCATTAAAAGGTTTAATCGTCTCACCTGTCCCATATACATTTGCACTATCGATATCGTATAGAAAAAAGATAATATCAGAACCTAAATCTTTCACAATCTCTATCTTCTCCTCTATTGAGAGCTTCAGTCCAAATATTCTATCTATCATATTTAAAAATGTAGCTGAATTGGAGCTACCTCCTCCAAGTCCAGCCATCATAGGGATTCTTTTATCTACTTTGAGAGTAAAAGTTTTCAGGAACTCCTCTATCTCAGCCCTCTTTCTATTGTCTATGCGGTCTAAAAGAGATAGTAGAGTTTTGTAGATAATATTGCTATTTTGAGAGAAGTTAAAGTCTCCATCTATATGAAATTTTCCTCGATTCTCTTCAACAAAATAGAGGGTATCGTAAAGTGAATTTACACGGAGAAAACGGGAAAAGAGTTCGTGATAGTTACCCCTTACACCAACTATCTTTAAAAATAGATTCACTTTTGCATACGATTTAAACTCTTTTAACTCCATAACCATCTCTTCTTTTATATTTTACATTTTCTGCAATTCTATCGAGTTTGGTTGTGATTTCACCAATAGGGTGAGTTGCTCTTAATATTTTATAAAGAGAATATTTATATCCCTTATCAGATTTATAATTCAGGTTTATATAGATAAAATTCTTTATACAATATAAAAGGGGTATAGGATGACAAGAAAACATATAGCTATTGTTGATGATAATATGGAGACTCTCTCGACTCTGCAGAGACTTTTTGGAAGATTAGAGAATGTGACTGTAACTACTTTTTCAAACCCTCTAAAAGCGATTGAAGATGCAAAAAAGGGTGAGTTTGATGTTATTCTTCTCGATATTGTTATGCCTGAATTAAATGGATTACACTTTCTTGAAAAGGTAAGATACTACAATAGTGAGACAAAAATATTTATTATGACTTCAGAGGCGACTCTTGATAGAACTCTTGAAGCACATAGACAAGAAGCTGATGACTTCCTTACAAAACCCTTTAAGAGTCTTGAAGAGCTAACAAAAAAAGTTCTTAATGCTTAATTAACTCTTGCCTACTAGGCAAGATTCCTCAAATTTAACTGTCAGTAGAAACAGGTAATATCATCACTCTGAACCTGACTTACTCTCTTAATCTCCACATAAATCCTCTACGAGTTTGTTTAAGATACTTCGTCAATATGGAAAGGGTTAAGCGATATTTTTGATAAATGACAAATATCTTTTTTTGATAGAATTCCACGATTAAAAAGAGAGTCTATAAATTTCTCTCTTAACATGGCTCTCGGACTTATCACTCCATTTTTTGATAAACTTCCGAGCATGATAAATATATTACAGCTCTGTTTAATTAAAAGAGTCTGTATCAAGAGGCACTACAACTTCAAGGGATTAGTGTTAATCTACTTGTAAATACTCCTTTATTTGGAGTGCTTCAAACAATAGAGAAGGATAAAATATATGGCAAAGTTAGAGGGTAAAGTCTGGAGATTTGGTGAAAACATCGACACAGATCTAATTATCGCTGCAAGGTATCTCAACACTTCAGATCCCTATAAATTAGCGGAACATGTTATGGAAGATGCTAGACCAGAATTTGCGAGTAGCTTATCAAAAGGTGATATTATCGTAGCTGGTGCAAACTTTGGTTCTGGAAGCAGTCGAGAACATGCCCCAATTGCTCTAAAATATGCTGGAGTTTCAGCAGTTGTTGCAAGTAGTTTTGCAAGAATCTTCTACCGAAACTCATTTAATATGGGACTCCCTATCTTTGAGATTGATAGTGTTGATGAGATTGATGAGGGTTCAAAGTTATCTATTGATATGGATAGCGGTGTTATTAAAAATTTAGACAACGGAAAAGAGTATAAGTTTAAACCTATTCCAGAGTTTATGCAGAAGTTAGTTAATGCTGGTGGCTTAATCAACTATGCAAAAGAGAAGTTAGAGAAAGAGGCTTAAGATATGAATAGAAGTTATAAAGTTACAGTTATCCGAGGTGATGGAATCGGTCCAGAGATTGTTGATGAAGCTATCAAGGTTTTAGATGCAGTTAGCCATCTTAAAGGTTTTGAGCTTAAATATGATGATGCCCTTATGGGTGGAATCGCTTATGATGTTACAGGTGAGCCACTTCCAAAAGAGACTATTGAGAAAGCACAAAGCTCTGATGCTATTCTCTTTGGTGCAATTGGTGGAACTCAATGGGATAATCTTCCAAGAGAACTCAGACCAGAGACTGGACTTTTAAGCCTCCGAAAGGCTCTTGGTGTATATGCAAACTTACGACCTGTTAAAGTATATGATGAACTTGTAAAAGCTTCAACTCTAAAAGAGGAAGTTGTTAAGGGTGTTGATTTAGTTGTTGTACGAGAGTTAATCGGTGGAATCTACTTTGGTGAGCCAAAAGGTCGAGAAGAGGATCGAGCATACAATACAATGGTCTATTCTGTGCCAGAGATTCGAAGAATTGCCCATGTCGCTTTCCAGACAGCAATGAAGAGAACTAAAAAAGTATGCTCTGTTGATAAAGCAAATGTTCTTGATGTGTCTCAACTATGGAGAGATATTGTTGAGGAGGTTGCAAAAGAGTATCCAGAAGTATCTCTATCTCATATGTATGTTGATAATGCAGCTATGCAACTTATCCGAGATCCAAAACAGTTTGATGTTATCTTAACTGGTAATATCTTCGGAGATATTTTAAGTGATGAAGCGAGTATGCTATCAGGTTCAATTGGACTACTTCCAAGTGCATCAATTGGTGATAAGTTTGGTCTATATGAGCCTATCCACGGTTCTGCTCCAGATATCTCAGGAATGGGAATTGCTAATCCAATTGCAACAATCAGTAGTGCTGCTATGATGCTTAAATATGCTCTTGGTGAAGAGGAAGCAGCAGAGTGTATTGAGTGGGCGATTGCACAGGCTCTTAAAGACGGTTACAGAACAAAAGATATGAGTCAGTATGATGCTAAAGAGGTCTGTTCAACAAGTGAAATAGGTTCAATAATCGCTAACTATGTTGGAAAGTGTAAGAAGTAATATACTCAGTAAAGATGGGGTTCGTCAGATAAGGAGAGAGTTTCTCCCACCTTCTGATGGCGAACTTCAAAGCTCAGAGAGTCGAATGTTAAGGTTCTTTATTGAGATGAAGAGTCAAAACGAGTTTATTGAGTTTGAGAGATGGCTTTTAAGACGACTTAAAGATGACTTCAGAACATCTTAATTTCTGATAGAATTTCAGCAATAGAGTGGAAAACAACTGCTCAAATGAGAGGAAAGTCTGGGCTATAGTGGAACAGGGTTCTATCTAACAGATAGCCATCGCAAGATGAGGGATAGTGTAACAGAAAGTAGACCGCCTTCGGGTAAGGGTGAAACGGTAGGGTAAGAGCCTACCAGTTCCTTGAGTAATCTTGGAAGCTTTATAAACCCAACCCATAGCAAGAGAGGTTCGGTATAAGTTCCACAACGATGGATCTCTCGCTAGAACTCTATTGTAAAATAGAGTGTAGATAAATAGTTGTTGTAAAAACAGAACCCAGCTTACTCCACTCTATTTTCTCCATACACTCCACTTCTAAAGCTAGTTTCACTTAAATATTTCACTGATAGATTGGAGATAAATTGTTAGATATTTTTCATTATGAGTTTATGCAGAGGGCTTTTACAGTTGGAGCTATAATAGGTCTTATATCACCTCTTTTAGGTCTCTTTGTTGTTTTAAAGAGATACTCTATGTTGGCAGATACCCTTGCACATATATCGCTTTTAGGTGTTGCTTCTGGAATTATTATGGGAGTTAATCCAACACTATCAACAGTAGCCACTGTTCTCTCTTTAGCTTGGTTGATAGAGTATCTTCGGAGCTATTACAATTTCTATTCAGACTCTCTACTCTCTCTATTTCTATCTGGCTCATTAGCTCTCTCGATAATATTAATAAGCTTATCAGATAACTTTAACACATCTATTCTCTCATATCTCTTCGGCTCTATTCTCTCTGTCAAAAGTTCAGATATTGTTGTCATCGCTATCAGTGGTCTATTTATTGCAGTTGTTATGCTCTTTTTTATCTATGACTATATCTATCTAACACTTGATGAAGATGTTGCTCAGGTCTCTGGAGTTAAAGTCAAGTTCTTAAACTTTCTATTTTTAACTCTTGTCTCTCTGCTTATAGCTTTCTCTATTCATATTGTTGGGTCACTACTTATTGGAGCTTTAATAGTTATTCCTGTTGTATCGGCTCTTCAGTTCAAACAGGGATTTTTTAAAACCCTGTTTATTGCAACTATATTTTCAACTGTCTCTATATTTCTCGGTTTAACACTTTCGTTTTTCTTCTCAATTCCTAGTGGAGCATCTATTGTTGTTAATGCGATAGTAATATTTTTAATATCTCTCTGGAGCAATAGAAAATAAAAAATTGCTTCACTCTGGCAATTTTAATTCACTTAAAATCTGCTCTAATTTTTCGATAATAGCATCTTTTGAGTGGATATCTTGTAGTCCATTTTTAATCACTTCAAGCTCCTCTGGTAGGTTGCTTTTGAGACTATCAACTCTATATGTAACTATCTGTTTTGATATCCCTTTAAGTGAAACAGGCTCCTGTTGTGTTGCATTAATATGATCTTTAACAAGTGAATATGTCTCATGGGAGAGAAGTATTGTATTTGGTTCTGCAGCTGATTCCAGACGAGAGGCAAGGTTTGCATTAGCGCCAATAATTGTGTAGTCCATTCTCTTCTCACTTCCAAAGTTTCCTACTGTTACATAGCCTGTATTGATACCCATTCTAACTTTAAAGCTCTCAATAATACCATCATCAACATATTTTCTCTCAATTTCAGCAACTCTATCTTTCATCTCAAAAGCCATTTCTACACATCTTTTAGCATCTTCTCTATATCCATGACTCTCTGGATCGCCAAAAAATATAACAATAGCGTCGCCGATATATTTATCGATAGTTGCCCCATGCTCAAGAGCAATCTCACTCATCTGTGTTAAATAATCATTTAGGAGATTTGTTAGCTCTTCAGACTCTAAAGATTCTGTTGTTGCTGTAAAATCTTTGATATCAGAGAAGAAGATTGTTAGCTTTTTTCTTTTTGACTTAATCTCTGTATTCTCTTCTGAGAATATCATATTATATATTTGTGGGGATAGGTATCTTGAGAGCCTATCTGAGAGTGACTCTAGTCTATCCTTTTGAGCTTTCAGTTCATAACTGATTCTATCACTCTTTCTAATAATCTTTTCATGTCTCCGTAATATCTTTTGATATTCAGATATTAATCTCTTAACAGCTCCCCTATCCTCCTCGTTTAATCTATCTGATGATGCTAGTTCTTCTACTATATTCAGCTTATCCAAACCAATGCCTTAATCTCAAAAATATAGAGAATATTAACAAAAATTTGGGACTGACTAAATTAAAAGCTTTGCTTCATAATAGATTGCCGTGTCAAGCACGGCAATGACACTCTTTTGTCATATTCGGGCTTGACCCGAATATCTCTATTTAGTCACTCTCAAAAATTTAAATTAAATCTCTAACAACATAAAAATAGCTTATCTTATTATACTTTTTTCTCTATTAGATATAATTAAATAAATAAAATTATCATTTGCAAGGAGTTATCCATTGATTGATGTAAAACCTCTTTTTCAATGGGTTCAGAGTAATGGAGAGGCGAAAGCTATCCAGAGAGTATTAATTAAATCGATTATTCATATTAAGAGGTTTAATATTTCACTGACAGCTCAAACTATCGAAGAGTCAGCTTCACTAGAAGTTCCTGAAGAGCTTTATTCTATTCTACTTGATGAGGCTGAAAAAGTTGTAGGTGTGAAATATAGTGGAGACAATCAATGAGCAAATTTGACATAAGTAAATATGAGTTTGACAAAGAACATAGCTATCTTGAGATAGGTGGTGAGGCTATGATTTTCCATTGCCATCACTATATTACAAACATCTTAAGAACAATTCTTGATGCTGACTATGTTGAGAGTGATAAGTTCTTGATAGGTAGTTCAGTTCACTCTGTTCATAATCAACTCACAAATCTAACAGAGGGACTATCTGTTGATGAGTCAAAACGAGTAGCGGAAGATGTCTATAAGGCTTTTGGTTATGGTCTTATTAACCTCTCATCAATGGATGAGAATGGTATTGAGTTAAAAAGCAGTAAATCTTTCTTTTCTAAAACTTGGACTATGAAATTTGGTAAAGCGAGTAAGCCAGTTGATTTCTATACAACTGGTTATATTATTGCAGCCTATTCAGTTATCTACAACATACCATTAGAAGAGATTAATGGAGTTCAGACAACTTGTATGGCAGTTGGTGATGATGTAAATACTCACACTATCTCTAAAGGAGAGTGTAACTTCTCTATCTACCCTGAAAAGAGTCCAGTATCTTTTGTTGATGAACCAAAACAGCCTATTGGTTGGGAGTTTGAGGAGACTGTTACTAACACTTTCTTAGGAGCTCACGAAACATTTATTGGTGATGAGCAGGGCTTCATTCCAGCTTTCGGTGTATATGTTGTTAGAAATCAGAGTGATTTTATCAACAGACTTCAATTTGAGTTTGTTAAAGAGATGGATGATTATGGCATTATTGGTACATTGGGGGTTATGAGTTTTCTTTCTATTTGGTTTTATATAGAAAGGATTTTGTTTTATAAAACAATAGATATAAAAAGCTATGAGTTTAAAGAGGAGCTGGAGATTGATCTTACAAACAATACTACAATTATTTCATCTTTTGCTTCAAACTCTGTATATATAGGATTACTGGGTACTGTTTTTGGAATTATCCTTACTTTTTATTCCATGGGACAAAGTGGACAAATAGATGTAAAGATCATTATGAGTTCTTTGGGGTTGGCCTTAAAAGCTACGGCAATGGGGCTTATAGTGGCGATTCCAGCCATGATGTTTTACAATCATTTAGCTAGAAAAATAGAAGTAAAACTAGCACTGTGGGATATAAATAATAAATGAGAGTAAAAAAGTTTGACTCTATAAATGTAGTACCGTTTATAGATATTATGCTTGTACTTTTAGTTATAGTTCTTACAACTGCTACATTTGTAGCAAAAGGTTTTATACCTGTTGATCTAAGCGAGTCTCAAAGCTCTGAAAAACTAAAAGATAATAAAGAGCTTTCAATAACTGTAA
>JAMJTX010000156.1 GCA_024281215.1 Candidatus Thiovulum karukerense
GTATAGAAAACTTTTTAGCAGTTTTAATGTCCAAGTGCAATATCTTTATATACTTAACGATTGGTTTCAAGATAGTAAATATATAGATACATTAAATTATATAAAAGAAATGAATTGTAGTTACTATTTTAATGAAATACCTTTTGAAATGATATTTCCAACTTTAAATGTTTCAAGTTACTAAATGGCTAACTGCACACCTTTTATTAAATGGGCTGGTGGAAAGCGAAGGGTTATTCCAGAGTTAGAGAAGCGGTTACCAAAGAAATTTAATCGATATTTTGAACCTTTTATTGGGGGTGGAGCTTTTCTTTTTTATCTTCAGCATCACACCTCATCAATCTCTGATATGAATGGGGAGTTAATTAATCTATATCTAACAGTGAGAGATAGTGTAGATGAGTTGATAGCTGATTTGGAGCTTCACGAAAATAGTTCTGATTACTTCTACAATATTCGTAATCTTGATAGAGATTTAAACTCTTATAACCAACTCTCAAATGTAGAACGAGCAAGTCGTTTTATCTACCTTAATAAGAGCTGTTTTAATGGGTTGTATCGGGTCAATTCAAAAGGGCAATTTAATGTCCCTTTTGGAAAATATAAAAAACCTATCTATTTTGATAGAGAGAATTTAGAGAGATGCAGTCAGTTTCTACAAAAGGTTGATATTAGATTGGGAGACTTCACAGTTTTTAGAGATGAGGTTCAAAAGGGTGATTTTTTCTATTTTGACCCTCCATACTTTCCAGTTACAGAGACTTCTAACTTCACATCATATACAAAAGATGGTTTTGGACTAGATGAGCAGAAACGACTTTTAGAGTTTGCAAAAGAGATAGATAGTAAAGGTGGATATTTTCTGATTTCAAACTCATACTCTCCAGAGATATTAGAGTTTTATAGAGATTTCTATATAGATATTATAGAGGTTGGTCGAGCTATCAATAGTAAGGGAAGTGGTAGAGGTCGAGTTAAAGAGATTTTAGTGCGAAATTACCATTTAAATAGCTAGAATTTCAACCAAAAGAGCAGGAGTTATAAAGTTGAATCAGAGTTTTATAGATGAGATAGAGAGTCTTCAGTTAGGTGTAGATAGAGAGTTTTTTGTAGATATTGAGAGATATATAGAGCTACTGAAAAAGTGGAACAGAGTTCATAATCTTACTCGAATGAGTGACAATGAGATTTTGTCTTCAATTATTGACTCTATAACTCCATTTAAAGATATAACTTTTCATTCACTTTTAGATATTGGAAGTGGTGCAGGATTTCCAGCTATTCCTATCTCGATTCTAAGACGAGATAGTCGAGTTATTCTTGTTGAGCCTATTAAAAAGAAGAGTAGTTTTCTCCACTATGTAAAGAGTAGTTTAAAGCTAACAAATGTTGAGATATATTCAGATAGAGTTGAGAATCTGAATATTGAGTCACCAGAAATTATAACTTCAAGAGCTGTTACAGAGACAAAAACACTTTTAGAGCTATCAAAAAATCTTCAAAAGAGTGGAACTAAACTTCTATTTTATAAAGGTACAAACCTACCAACAGAGTTAGAAAATCTTGAATTAGAGTATCAAATTATCAATCGTGGTAATAGAAACTATTTAATTATAGAGATTTAAAATGATAGATTGCCGTGTTAAGCACGGCAACAAAGTCGTTTAAAAACATTATCTCTTATAGCTATCACTTGCACTTGTTAATTGAATAATCTTTGTCTTATGTTCAAGTTCTCGCTCGATCTTATCGATACTCTTCTCTTTACTCTCAATCTCTAACTCAAAATAGAGAGTATATCCACTCGCAACAGAGTCTTTTTCGGTCTTAATACTTAAAACATCAATATTTAGCTTTACAAGATGTTGAAGAAACTCTGCTAAAGCCCCGCGGTGATTTGAGAGACTGATAATCAACTTATATTTATAGCTCATCTCCTGATCCCACTCAATAAAGACCATATTGAGATGGTCATCTAAAGTTTGAGCAACTTGAGAACACATCTTATGATGAACCGCAACTTTTGTTCCATCAAGTACTCCAAGAATATCATCTCCATTGTGAGGGTGGCAACAGTAGTCAAATCTCAAGTCAGAAATAGGCTGATTTGATAACACTTTCATCGATTTAAATTTATAAGTTTTTAACTTATATCTATTCGATTTTAGAAGAGGTATAAAGCGACTATTATCTTTTAGCTCATTTGTATATTGTTGAACAACACTCTTTAAAAGAGGTTCATTATCAACAATCTTTTGGGCAACATCTTCAAGCCCAAGCTTCTCCAGTCTCTGTTCGATTCTTCTTCTAGGAATCTGGAGTATGGTTCTTAAAATATTGTAGCCTGTCTGAATATCAATATCTCTGGTTCGATAGTTACAGAGAGACTTCATCTCTTTTTTAGCATGGTGAGTCTTAACAGAGTCAATCCAAGTACATCTTGGAATATTCTTCTTATCGGTGATAATCTTAACAGTATCTCCACTCTTCAACTCTGTTAATAAAGATACTTTCTTCTTATTGACATAAGCATGTCTTGCACGATTACCTAAGTCTGAGTGTATTTGATATGCAAAATCGAGGGCAACAGAACCTCTTGGAAGAGTAAATATCTCATAATTTGGTGAGTAGATAGTTATCTCCTCTGTAAAGAGATCCCCTTTTACAAGTTCGCAGTAGTCTCCTATCTCAATATCTTTCTCATTATCAAGTTTAGTAATCCAGTCTGTATTAATCTTATTTGACGACTGTTTATATTTCCAGTGAGCAGCAAGACCATACTCTGCGGTTTTATCCATATCAAAAGTTCGTATCTGAACCTCAAAGATTGTACTTTTATCGATAACCGTTGTGTGAAGAGTCTGATAACCATTCTCTTTTGCTGATGCAATATAGTCTTTAAACCTAAAAGTTAGAGGTTTGAAATTAAGGTGAATAATACCAAGAGCCTTATAGGCATCAATAGGTGTATTTACAAGAATTCTAATTGCTAAAAGATCGAGAACCTCATCGATATTAACACCTTTTCTCTGCATCTTTCGATAGATAGAGTATTTGTGTTTAATTCTTGAGTTAATCTCAAACTCACTATCAACAAAGTTATTTTTAACAAGTTCAGTAGAGACTCTCTCTCGAAAGTTATGAATCTTTGATCGTAGAGTCTCTTCATAGTGATCTATATAACTACTGATAGAGTCATAATCATCTTTAAAGAGGTATTTAAAGCTATAATCCTCAATTAGACTCTTTAAAGATGATATACCTAGACGGTGGGCTATGGGAGCATAGACCACCAAGCTCTCTTCAGCTATACGAGTCTGTTTGTTCTCTGAAAGGGCATCAAGAGTTAAGAGGTTGTGAATTCTGTCGCAGAGTTTAATGATAAGAATTCGCATATCTTTAATTGAAGCAGTTAGCATCTTACGAAAACTAAAAGCCGATTTTGATAGACGACCATCACTCCCATTTTCATCTGATGGAAGAAGCTCTTTCTCACGAATAGAGTCTATTTTGGTTAGTCCATCAACAAGATAACTTACATCTTCACCAAACCGCTCAACAATGTCATCTTGAGTGTATTCTGTATCCTCAACAACATCGTGAAGAAGAGCAGAGATCACCATATGATTATCTCCAGATATCTTTGCAACAATAGTAGCAACAAGAATTGGATGAACAACATAAGCTTCACCACTTTTTCTCTTTTGATGTTTATGAGCCTCAATTGCAAAATCGACAGCTTTCACTATCTCATCTGTCTGTTGAATATGCTGAAATAGAAGCTCTTTAGCCTCTATCACATCTCTTACTCTCTCAATATCCTTTACAAAGTCTCGCAAACTCTCTTCTCTCTATCTATGAAATTTTATAATCTAATAGATTTTCAGCAACCTCATAAAGTGCAATGTCTGCCGGTTTTACAAGTTGATTACTTTTTAAGAACTCCTCGTCAAGAAGAGGTTCATCTCCATTTGAGAGCTGTTCAGATCTCTTTGCAACAACAATAGAGAGGAGGTATGTATCACCATCAACACTCTCTAAAGCTCTTGAGAGAACTTTTTCTAATCTTTCTACCATTTTAACTATCCTTCACTATTGAGCAGTTGTTTAGGTTTCCATTCTTAATAATAT
Organism: Candidatus Thiovulum karukerense; assembly: GCA_024281215.1. GTDB lineage: Bacteria > Campylobacterota > Campylobacteria > Campylobacterales > Thiovulaceae > Thiovulum_B > Thiovulum_B karukerense. The sequence goes on from JAMJTX010000156.1 coordinate 4,132, forward strand.
CAAGAAGGTTACCCTCTTTAAACATATCGCACACTACAATTGGCATAGAGTTATCTTTTGCAAGTGCAATAGCAGTATCGTCCATAACCTTGATACTATCTTCAAGAGCTTTATCGTAAGTGATAGTGCTTAATCGAACTGCATCATTGAATTTATTTGGATCTTTATCATAGACACCATCAACTTTTGTAGCTTTAATAACAAGATCAGCAGTTATCTGAACTCCTCGCAGAGTAGCACCTGTATCTGTTGTAAAGAAAGGATTTCCAGTTCCACCAGCAAAAATAACAGCTCTACCTTTTTCAAGGTGTCGAGTCGCTTTTCTTACAATAAACGGTTCAGCAACTTTATCCATCTTGATTGCACTCTGAAGTCTAACTGCAACCCCTTTGTTTTCAAGAGCCTCCTGAAGAGCTATTCCATTGATGACAGTTGCCAACATTCCCATATGGTCTGCTGAGCTTCTTGGAATAACACCGTCTTGAGATGCTGTCACACCTCGGATAATATTACCCCCACCAATAACTATGCCGACTTCAATACCAGCATCAATAACTTTTTTGATCTCATTAGCTACAAAATCGAGTATCTCTGTATCGATTCCATAACCTTCACTCCCTGCTAGAGCCTCGCCAGAAAATTTTATTAAAACTCTTTTATAACTCATTTTGTTACCTATGTGTAGTGTATGTTGCGAAGTGTGTGGAAGAGAGGTTATCTCTTCCAACTATTAAAAAGCCATTGGACATCTTTTGATTACCAACTGCTAATCAAAAAGTTGTTGTTATGACTATGGTTAAAGTCATCTGTGTCAATTGACTTGACGAAGAGTTAGATGTTATCTCTGATTCCTAGTTTTTCAACTAATTGGAGGTAACTCTCTCTATTGTTCTTTTTAAGATATCTCATTAATCTTCTTCTCTTTCCTACAAGCTTAAGAAGACCAAGTCTTGAAGAGTGATCTTTTTTGTTTGTTTTAAGATGCTCTGTTAAACCGTTAATTCTCTCTGAGAAGATAGCGATTTGAACTTCTGGAGAACCAGTGTCACCTGATGTTCGAGCATAGTTGTTGATAATTGCAGATTTCTTTTCCAAATCTAAAGCCATAATGACCTCCTGACGGTTTTATGTATAAAATTAAATATAGGTATCTATATTTTGCCGAAATTGTATCACAGTTGTTCAAGATATTAGAGATTTTCAAACGATAGTTTTTCGCTACACTTTTAATAAAAATTGGGATATATAATTTGAGAACTCATTTAGCAACAGAATTGAAAGATTTAAGTGTTGGAACAGAGGTAAAACTCGCTGGTTGGGTCAAAAGCCATAGAGATCACGGTGGAGTTGTATTTATAGATTTAAGAGATAAGAGCGGAGTTGTTCAACTTGTTTTAGATCCAGAAGATAGTGGAGAAGCTCACAAACTTGGTGTTGAGATTAGAGATGAGTTTGTTCTTATTGTCGAGGGAGTTGTGAGAGAGAGAGGCGAGGGACTTGCTAATCCTAAACTTGAGACAGGAAAAATTGAGGTTGTTATAAAAAAACTTACAATCGAGAATAGAAGTAAGCCTCTACCATTTACAATGGGTGATGAGAATGTTAATGAGGAGATTAGATTAAAGTATCGATATCTTGAGTTGAGAGATGAAGAGGCTCTGAAGACTTTTAGGCTTCGAAGTAAAGTAGCAATTGCTGCTAGAAATGTTCTTGATAGACTTGGATTCCTTGAAGTTGAGACTCCAATTCTTACAAAATCGACTCCAGAAGGTGCAAGAGACTATCTAGTTCCAAGTCGAGTTCATGGTGGAGAATTCTATGCTCTTCCACAATCTCCACAGCTATTTAAACAGATTCTTATGGTTGGTGGTTTCGATAGATATTTCCAGATCGCTAAATGTTTCCGAGATGAAGATTTACGAGCTGACAGACAACCAGAATTTACACAAATTGATGTTGAAATGAGTTTCTGTGATCAAGAAGATGTTATTGGTGTTGCAGAGGAATTAATTAAAGGTATCTTTAAAGAGGCGGGACACGATATAACAGTTCCATTCCGACGAATGGGCTATAACGATGCTATGGAGCTTTACGGTTCAGATAAACCAGACCTTAGATATGGAATGGAGATGGTAGAAGTTGGTGATCTATTTGAAGATAGCACAAACGAGATCTTTAGCAATATCTCAAAAGATAAGAAAAACAATAGAATTAAAGCTTTAAAAGTTCCAAATGGAGATAATGAGTTCTCGCGAAAAATTATAAAAGAGCTTGAGAAGTTTGTATCTAAGTTTGGAGCAAAGGGATTAGGTTATTTCCAGATGAGAGAAGATGGAATTAAAGGTCCTCTTTTGAAGTTTATGAGTGAAACTAGTATAAATGAACTTATCTCAAGAACAGAGCTTCAAGTTGGTGATATTATATTCTTTGGTGCTGGAAATAAAAAAGTTGTTTGGGACTATATGGGACGACTTAGAATTGAGGTTGCAAAGAGACTGAATATGATTGATAACAGTAGATTTGAGTTCCTTTGGGTTGTTGATTTCCCAATGTTTGAGAAAGATGAAGATGGAACAGTTAAAGCTCTTCACCACCCATTCACTATGCCAAAAACAGTTGATGGAGTTGAAGATGTTGAGGATATTGAGTCAATCGCTTACGATATTGTTCTTAACGGTGTTGAACTTGGTGGAGGTAGTATTCGTATTCACAAAGAGGAGATTCAGAAGAAGATCTTCCAACTTCTTGGAATTACAGATGAAGAGGCAGATGAGAAGTTTGGTTTCTTAGTTGAGGCATTAACTTATGGAGCTCCACCACACGGAGGATTTGCATTAGGTTTTGACCGACTTGTTATGCTTCTTGCAAATAAAGACTCTATCCGAGATGTTATTGCATTCCCTAAAACTCAAAAAGCTCAATGTCTCTTAACTTCTGCTCCAGATGTTGTGGCAAATGAACAACTAAAAGAGTTAAATATAAAACTTAGAGAGAGAAAAATAGAGCAGTCATAATCCTATAACCATCTCTTTTATTCCCGTATTTGATACGGGAATTTGTAAAATCAAATATTTAAGTTGTTAAAAGGAATTCTCTTATCTCCATAGAGATATCTTTGATAGCTTCTGTTGCAGGTTTATGAATCGCTTTTTTAAAATAGTCATCAACACCATTTTCAGGATAGAGATTATTTATAATGGAGTGTTCGTGAAATGATGCCATTAGACCAATTGGTAAGACTTGACCAGACGAACCGATAACAATAAAATATTCTGCATATCTGTTAATCTCATCTAAGATTTGATATTTTGGTGCTGACTCTCCAAACATCACAACATTGTGTCTAATATAGTCTCGATGACACTTGGGACACTCTTTGCTATTTTGAGACTCATAACCAACTCGAAATATCTCTCCACAACTCTCACATCTCAGATCAACAAGAGTTCCGTGAAGATGAATTACCTCATCACACCCTGCTCTCTCAAGTAGGTCATCAACATTTTGAGTAACAATAGCTATATCATCTGGAAACTCTCTTTTGAGTTTAGCAAGTTCTAAATGGGCTGAGTTTGGCTCAGCATTTTTCAGCTCTTCTCTTCTCTTGTCATAAAAATTGGCTACAAGTTTTGGGTCTCTACGAAAACCATCAACTGAACAGACCTCCATAACATTATGATTCTCCCATAATCCATCATGGTCTCTAAAAGTCTTAAGTCCGCTCTCTGCACTAAGACCAGCACCACTTAAGATTAAAACTCTATACCTCTTTTTACTCTGTTCCATCATCTACAAACCTATCTCTAATTGCTAATATATCCTCTAAATTCTCAAAAAACAGATCAACTAATTTAGGATCAAAATGCTCTCCTCTCTCCTCTCTAAAAAGGGTAAAGATTCGCTCATCTTCCCACCCCTTCTTATAGACTCTGTCACTTCCAAGAGCATCAAAAACATCAGCGATAGCTGTTATTCTGCCGTATATATGTATCTCATCACCCTTTAAACCTCGTGGATATCCCCGTCCATTCCACTTTTCGTGATGTTCATAAGCAACAATAGAGGCTGTCTTTAATAGTTCTCTGGTTGAATGTTTCAACATCTCAAAACCGAATTCTGTATGTCTCTGCATAAGAATAAACTCATCTTCTGTAAATCTAGCAGGTTTATTCAGGATTCTATCTGGAATTGCAACTTTACCTATATCATGCATCGGAGATGCCTGTTTTAACATCTCTGCCTCTTTTTCTGAGAGACCATACTTTACGGCTAAAAGATAAGAGTATTCCGCTACTCGTTTTACATGGTTACCAGTCTCTTTGCTTCTGCTTTCGCCAATAGCTCCCATTGTGAAGATAACCTCTTTTTGAGTATCCTCAATTTCACGATTTAGAGCTTTTATCTCCAGAAGCCCCTCTTCTACTTTATCCTCAAGGTGGTGCTTATATCTGTCTAGTTCGTTGTTTAAATCTTTTAATTCACTCTGTTGTCGGTCGCTAATTCGAGTAACTCGATCAAGCTGTTTTTGAGTACGATTATAATCTTTCACCATATTTTTATATTCGTTGATATAGCGATTGAGTTTAAATTCTATCTCATCTCTATTGAATGGATATCGGAATAGGTCTAAAGCTCCAATATTAAATATATTCTGCCCACTCTCTACCTCCTTGCTACTTGATGAGAAGAGAATAAACTCTAAATTTTTATCAGGTAGGGATTCCCTCTGCTGTAAGATAATATCTAGGGAGCTAGTATGAGCTAATAGTAGATCGACTCTTCTGTTTTTACAAAACTCAATACACTCATCTACTCTATTAAAATCATATATCTGATATGAGTGCGAGGTTATAGATTTAATAATTTCTGCGATCTCAACTATCTCCTCTTGGTGTTCGCTTAAGATAGCTATCTTGTTGCTCTTTTTCAACTTAGCTCCATTTCTGATGAGTTACTCATCTTCCTCTTTAATGACAAGATTGAAAGGGACACACTCCATATCTTCAGCAAACTCCTCTCCATACTCTTCCGCAGCTTCATTCTCCTCTATATAGAGCCAATTGATTGAGAGGCTCTTTTCCTCATCAGCTACATAATCATCAATTAGATAGAATATATCCATAAGAGCTTTTGATGAACTGCTATTAAAATAGATGATCTCAAAATTAAACTCTGCCTCTATATCGCTTGGCAACTCACTCAGATACTCTTTTAGCCAGATCATTATTGGGGCATAAAAATCTTTTGTATTTTCCGGATAGGATTCCCCTATAAAGTAGTGCTTATTGGTAATGCTATTAAGCTCAACTTTAGGAGTACTTTTCGTCTCTGTAATATTTAAATTTTCCATAAATTTCCTCTTCTATTTCAGTTAAATAATAATATTCAAAGAGAAGAAAAAGCGATCTTCTCCAATATCTCTAAACTCATATTCAATAGGCTGACTAGATTTTCTTGCCATCTCTAGAAAACCTAAACCAGCTCCACTACTAAACTCATCACTCTCGACTCTTCTTGCACTTTTATATGCCTCTTTAAGTTCATCTCTACTCATCTTAGAGAGTTTTTTCAATTTCCCCTCTAGTCGCTCTTTCTGAAATTGGTTTGTCTCATTTCCGCTAATAACAAAAAAGTGATCATTGCGACGACCTATAATAGTGATACCACTTTTTAATCTGCCCTCTTCTGTTATGAGACTATCTTGTGAATAGTATAGTATATTTTGGATCTGTTCAATAAAGACCGCAAATATCTTAAGAGAGGTACCCATTGATATATTTTCAAGTTTTAGTTTCTCTTTAACAACACTCGATAACCCTTCTATAATATCTTGGTTGATTGGACCGCTATAACTCAATATAACACCATCTCTATCCATATCACTCTTTATATCATAAAGTTCACCTGTCATATTTTAACCCCTATAAAAGTTAAATCGTCCCGTCTGCTCTCATTCCCTTGGTAGTTCTCCAGAATGTTATAGAGTAGATCGCCATGCATCTCAAAAGGTATCTCTGAAATCTCTTCTAAAGTTCTAACCAACTTTCGCTTTCCAAACATCACATGTTTATCACCACCAACTTGATCGTAATAACCATCGGTAAAGAGATAGAAACTCTTTGTTGTCTCTGTGGAGAAGCTGTACTCATAAAACTGATAATCTTCTGAGCTGTTTGGATATCCGATAGACTGTCTGTCATATTTAGTCATCTTAACAGCCCCACTCTCTATATAATATAGAGGAGTTTCAGCACCGGCATATCTTACAATATTTTTCTTTTTATTTAAATATAACACACCTCCATCAAAACCAACATTTGATGCAGAGTAGTTATCTCTGCTCTGATTTAATAGCTGTTTAACCTCTCGGTTGAAATATTGCAGTATGGTAGCTGGAGATGAACCATCTAATCTACCATACTGAATCTCTGTAATTAACTGCTTCTCAACAGCTTTGACAAGCATTGTTACCATTGCTCCTGGAACACCGTGACTTGTGCAATCGACAACTATGATAATCACCTCATTATCTGATACATCTTCAACAAAAAACATATCCCCGCCAACTCCATCACGAGGATACCAGCGATAGAAACTATCAGAGAAGTATCTTTTAAAAAGTTCTATATTTGGCATTATTGCATTTTGAATATATGATGCATACCTGATTGAACTCTTAACATCTTTGTGAAGAATCTCAAGAGTCTTGAACTGAATCTCTAAATCACTATTCAGCTCTTCAAGTTGTGTATATTGATTCTCAATAATTCGTCTATCGCTCTGAATTCTACCATTTGCCCAAAGAACAAACATCACAAGAAAGATAAATATACCAATTGCTATTTCAAGATAGGAGATAGTTGAATCCTGAAGATTGAGTTGGTCTGCCTGTGCTTCAACAATTGCACTCTTTTCCGTAATCTGATTATTTAAGAGAGCCAACTCTTTTTGACTTGAAGCGATCTGCTCTAAACTGCTCTTATACCGCTCTTGACTATCTTCTAAAAGATGGTGACTATTTTCGACAGAAGAGAGGAGAGCTTTTAATTTTATGTGACTATCCTCAAGCTCTTTCTCCTTCTCTCTTAGTTCCTTCTGTTTTAACTTTAACTCTCTTTTATGTTTTGCGATTAGTTCTTTCTGCTCTTTAAGTTGCAGATACCCATCTTTGATTAACATCTCTTGTTGAGCTAACTCTGTTCTATGTTCCTCAATCTCTCTGTTTAACTTTAATTGCCTCTCTTTTTGAGACTCTATAAGTCTATTTAGCTCATTAACCTCTTTTCGTTTCCGTTCAAACTTCCGTTGAATATCTTTATAGATTTCAGCTATATCAATCTCTCTTCCACCTAAAAGGACAATATCTGATGAGAGTTTTAAATCTCTATTGAGAATATTGGCTCGATTGAGTTGAAAGTCTAACTTCTCATTAATCTTAATAAGGTTAATCATTATTCTCTGTTTATCATCAACTTCATTAGAGATTAATAGAGTTCCATTTCCGCTATTTTGAAAAATATCTCTATAGAGATGTTTATACTCTTCGTCTATATAAATCAGATGTGAATTTGGTAAATCTGCCGATGAGGTGTGAAAAGAGAGTTGAATCTTTTTATTATTAACTCTCTTCTTCTCGACGAGTATGGAGAATAGTTTTTTCAGCTCTATATTATTGGTTATAACTGCCAATTTACAGCTATGGGAGCTATTCTCCCACTCTATATTTTTCATAAAATTGTATGTATAGACAACTTTAAGTTGCTCTTCACTGATAACTGTTGCTGAGAGAAGAGTTTGCAACAGTAGATAAAATAATAGAATCTGCTTAACCATAACTGACACCAATACTTGCTTATTTAAGATACATTATCTAGTAT
>JAMJTX010000157.1 GCA_024281215.1 Candidatus Thiovulum karukerense
AAAGCTTTCTCTTCTCCAGCCTTTTTTGTTAAAACTTCAACTTTATCAGCAACCATAAATGCAGAGTAGAAACCAACCCCAAACTGTCCAATAAGTTGAGAGTCTTTCTTATTATCACCACTCATATTCTCAAGAAAAGCTTTTGTCCCACTCTTTGCAATTGTTCCAAGATGTGCAACAAGATCCTCATCACTCATACCAATACCGCTATCAGAGATGATAAGTTTTTTAGCCTCTTCATCAATCTTTAGATCAACTCTTGGTTGAAAATTAACATCTTTATAGTTATCATCTGTTACAGTTAAGAGTTTAAGTTTATCGATAGCATCAGAAGCATTTGAAACTAGTTCTCGTAAAAAGATCTCTTTATTTGAGTATAGAGAGTGAATCATAAGGTTTAGAAGTTGATTAATCTCTGTTTGAAATTCATGTTTAGCCATAGAAGCTCCTCCAACACTGAAAGTTATTTAAATTACTGAAATTATATCAAAATAGTTTAGTCAGTCAAACTAAACTTTTATCACTATACAATAACCAACTTCTCCAAAATCTCACTTCTCCATTTAATCTGTTTAACTGGTGTTCCGTCAGAGTGTTTTTTGTTTGTGTCTAGCATTTCGGCAAACTTCTCACCCTTTTCAGTTAAGTGCCAAACTTTCTCTATCTTTTTCTGAAAGCCTAAATCTTGGAGAAGAAGATTAACTTCCATTGCCGATTTTTCGATAATTTGACCAATTTGAGTTGGAGTTAAAATCTGATTTTTGGAATCAGAAACAAGATGTTTTTCGTCCAGAATCTCAAGAGGTGAATTTCCTGTAATTTTACGAACACCTTTATCGGCAGATAGAAAAGCTTGATTTCCTGAAAATCCAAAAAGATTAGCGAGTTGAATTAGTTCATCAGAGAGTTCTCGTATCTTACGAAGATCTGTTGGAGTTAATTTCTCAGACTTTTCAAAATATCGCTTCTCAATTTCGATGAAATAGTTACGAATTTGATGAGCCTTTTCAGTTCGCGAAAGCATTGCTAGATGTTTAGCTGTATCAAGAGTAAGAATATAGTCTTCAACTGTTCGTTTTCCACCAGCATTACCTATTTCTGCTTCGTGCAGAAATACGGTGAAATCGATGTTTTCACTGAAAAATGGATGTCTAAAAGGTTTGTTTTAATCCATCTACTGAAACTCTTTTTATCTAACTCTAAAGCTTTGTATAAATCTCTTGCCGAAACTGAATTGATAGAACTGTCCCCTATCTTCTGTTTTGAAACTTTAATAATTTCATTCATTAAATCAACGGTGTAAAAAATTAAGATAAATATTTTTTGAAGAGTCTCAAGAAAGTTACCAAGTTTCATGATTGAACTCTTCCAATTTACCTCGGTAAGACTTCTCAAAAGAGAAGCCTTGAGTTCAATCAAAGGCACTTGGTAAGCCTTACCGAGATAAACTATTCTTTAATTCTAGCATAGTGTAAAGCTATACAACTTTTTTAATTAACTATAATTACATTATGAAAAATCGAAAACAACATAATAGTGGTGATGATTGGCTTTCAATATCAGATATGATGTCTGGGTTAATGTTTATATTTCTTTTGATTTCTGTAATTTATATGCGGGAAGTTATGAAAGAGAGAGAAGAATTAAAAACTAAAAGTGAAAATATTGACAATATCTCTAAAGAGTTTGAGAATAAAAAAGAGACTATTTCTCAGGCTCTTTTTGCTGAATTCAAAGATGATTTACCCAAATGGAAGGCTGAGATTGATGGAACAATTTTTAGATTTAAATCACCTGATATTCTCTTTTCTACTGGAAAAAGCAGATTAAAACCAGAATTTAAAAATACTCTTTCAGATTTCTTTCCACGATATATAGATGTTTTATTGCAATTTAAAGAGGATATTGAAGAGATACGAATTGAGGGACATACCTCATCAAAATGGAATAATCAAGCAAGTCGTGAAGAGAGTTATCTTAAAAATGCTGAACTTTCGCAAGAGAGAGCTTTAGAGGTTTTAAAATTTTGTATCTCAACAACAGAAATTCAAGATAGTTTTGAGTGGCTTGTTTTAGTGTCTCGTGCAAATGGTCTCTCCTTTGCAAAACCAATCTTAAAAGATGGAGTGGAAGATTTTAAGGCATCTCGAAGAGTTGAATTTCGAGTTATGACAAATAGCGAAGAGCAATTAGAAAAAATCAAGAGTTTAATTGAGAAAGGGAAATAGTGCTAATAACAGATATAGCTTTTAATGGAATTAATGAATATTTTACATGGATAATTGGAGTATTTGCGGTTTTTGAACTTGTAGCTATTTTTTTTAGAAATAGTTATTTTAAATCTGTAATCTTATCAATAGGAATTTTTGGAACTTTTCTTGGAATATTTTTAGGTTTGCAAGATTTTAATATTAAAGATATTGATAATAGTTTAAATTCTCTTCTTGATGGAATGACAACAGCTTTTTACTCTTCTCTTTTAGGAATGTTCTCTGTCATTATTTTAACAACTCTTGAAAAACTTATTGAGATATTTATGAGAGAGAACAAAGAAGAAAATAGTTTGGAAAATGTTTCAAAACAGAGCGATAGAGATATTTCGGAAAACATTCTTAAAGAACTCATTTTTCAAACTAAAGAGTTTAAAAGATTGGAGCAAATAGAGAAAAAATTAGAGGCTTTGAATAGCTTAAACTCTATTGATAAAAAATTATCTCCAATTTCAAACTTAGAGAAGTTAAATATTTTAGATGATTTAAAAACTTTAAAATTATCTAAAACAAATTTACTATCAATTCCAATTCTTGAATTCGCATCTCCAAAATCAATTAAGCAATCCACTCGTTTTCCATTACTTAATGTTTCTTGAAACTTTAAATAATTTGCAGGTAAACGATCACGTAACAATTTCTCTAACTCTACTTCAGAAAATGCACCGCGTTCTTGTTTATCATCAAGCATATTCTTAAAGTTTTTAAAGGTCGTATCAATAGATGATTGCATAGTCCCCATTTGTTTTGCAGCTTCTTCAAGGACAGTAAAACGACGAGAC
>JAMJTX010000158.1 GCA_024281215.1 Candidatus Thiovulum karukerense
ACTGGCGTAATGGAAATATTGGAAGCATTAGATGATAATATTGATATTTTTTACTTCGATGAAAGTGGCTTCTCTCTTGAAACATTACTGCCATATGCTTGGCAAGAATTTAAGACAAGGCTATCTATTCCAAAATCTAAATCAAAAAGAGTAAATGTAAGTGGATTTCTTTCCTCAGATGGTCAACAACTGTTTTCTCAAATTACAATAGGAACGGTTGCATCTAAAGAGACAGTCGATATATTCAACAATTTCGTATCTCAAATCAAGAAGAAAACATTTGTAGTTCTTGATAATGCATCTATTCATACAAGCCAACTCTTTTCAGAACAAATAGATAGATGGAAACAGCTTGGACTTGAACTGCTTTATTTACCTTCATACTCTCCCGAACTAAACAAAATTGAACTTTTATGGAAATCTATAAAAGAAAGATGGTTGACTCCTTCTTCATACACTTCTTTTAAAAAGTTAAAGTCTGATTTAGAACATATTCTAGCTAGTCAATTATGCAGGATTAATTTTACATAGGTGCTTAACATTTAAAAAGGAGATGGTTTTCGCTCCCTTTCGCTAAAATTTTGATAAATAATATATGAGGGATACTGTGAATATTTCTGAACTAACTAAAAGAGCTATACAGACACTTACAAAAAATGGACATACAATAACACCTCTTCTATTTTTTGATACATTTTGTGGTGAAGCAAGACGAAATAGAGTTGCTGTTGAGGATTGTGAGCTAATAAAAAATTATATAGAGAAACTCGACAAAGAGTTTAAATCAGAAGTTAGTAAGTACAATATTCGAACTATCCCAGAGTTCCTTAGCTATTTAACATCAGCCCTTAACAGAATGAATCAAAATCATCTTGCAAATCGCCATAATTCTCTTTTGGAGTTGAGTCGAAAAATGACAGATGCGATAGCTCTTATTGATGTTAAAGAGATTCAAGATCTATCTGGTAGAACAAATGCTCTATTAAATAGAAATCATACACCTGAAAACCTTGATGATATGCGACGAGAGTGGGGCAGATTTCAGATGGAGTATAAAAGAGATAGAAATCGTACAAAACTTGAGAAGTATATTAGGATAGATAAAGAAGATGATATTGACTCAATTATTGATAAGGTAATTCCTCTACTTGAGCGAGAGAAAAATACAAGAGCTGGACACGGAGTTGTTGATTTAATAATGCACTCTGCACAACCATCGCTATCTCTTCCATCAAAACAGAAAGGGAAATTTGAGAAACTCTATAAATCTCTTCGAGCAGATCCAGATCAAATCTACAACATAAATGTTCAAGAGGAGATAGGCAAACTCTATGAAGAGAGAGTTGAAACTGATCGTTCAGAAGAGAAGGGCAGTATTCAGAGTGCTAAAAAGATTGTTGGTTCTCTTATTGATGAGGTTGAGAGTAGCAAAGGAACAACTCCAGATAATTTTGAGCTTGATAAGAGAGTGAATGAGATTAAAGAGAAAGTCTCAAATATAGGAGAGGATAAAGAGAGTTCTGAAGATCTTGTCTCATCTATCGAAGATGGATTAGACTCCATTGGAAAACAGGCTTCTGGACTCTTCTCTTCATTTAAAAAGTACTCTAGTGGTCTCTTTGATGTTAAAGATAAAATTGAGAAATTAGAGGGAGAGCTAAATAAAAAGAGAAGAGAGAGTGATAGAGATATATTAACTGGAATGCGAAATCGTCAAGGATTTAAGTTTGACCTTGAGGAGATTGAGAAAGAGTTTAAAGAAAAGGGAGATAACTACTCTGTTATTGTCATTGATATTGATGGTTTTAGGGGAGTTGTTGAAAAGTATGGACCTGATGCTGGAGACCTAATCTTAAGATATTTCTCTAAGATTCTAAAAGAGTATATATCAATTGGAGACAGCACAGCAAGATATGGAGAGGATAGATTTTTAGTTTCTCTACCTGGAAAAGAGTTGGGAGAAGCAATTCAATTTGTAAATAAGTTTAAAGAGAAAGTCAAACATACAAAATTTGTATATAAAGATGAGAGAGTTGTTATTACATTCTCTGCTGGTATCTCTCACAGAATAGGTGTCGATAATGTAACAGATATTATAGATGACTCCTATAAGATGTTAAAAGAGGCAAAAAATAGAGGAAAGAACTGTATCTATCCAAATTCTATATAGAATTGAACTGATAAAATAAGAGGACTCTATTATAATTGCTTGTGATACAATCACAATGAATTAAGAGATGTAGGAGATTGCTATGGAACTCTGTGTTGCACTTGATAGACCATCATTAGATGAGAATCTTGAACTTGTAAATATTATTAAAGCTCATGATCTATGGTTAAAAATTGGATTTAGAAGTTATATTCGAGACGGTAAGAGAATTATTGATGAACTGAAAAATATTAACCCCAGTTTCAAGATATTTCTTGATTTAAAACTATATGATATTCCAAATACAATGGCAGATGCTAGTGAAGAGATTGCTGACCTTGGTATTGATATGTTTAATGTCCATGCAAGTGCTGGACAAAGAGCTATGACAACTGTAATGGAGAGATTGAAAAAAAGAGAGAATAGACCTCTTGTTTTAGGTGTAACAGCATTAACATCTTTTGATAACAGAGAGTTTATAGATGTGTATGGTTCTCCGATTCCAAAAAAGGGAATTCAATTTGCAAAAGATAGTTTTGAATCTGGGCTTGATGGTGTTGTCTCTTCAGTTTTTGAGAGTAACTCTATTAAAGAGAATACCTCTAGTAGCTTTTTGACTCTAACACCAGGAATTAGACCTTTTGGAGAGAGTTCAGATGATCAAAAGAGAGTTGGAAATATCTATGTAGCAAGAAATCAGAGAGTAGATTTTATTGTTGTTGGTCGTCCAATCTATAACTCTGAAGATCCAAAAGGGAGTGTAGAGAAGATATTAACAGAACTATCAACTTCAGAATCAAAGTCGTGCGAAATATAAATGAAAAAAGTATCAATATTACTATTACCTATTCTTCTACTCTCAAATGAGACTCTTTTACGAGAGAGTAAAAAAGATC
>JAMJTX010000159.1 GCA_024281215.1 Candidatus Thiovulum karukerense
TTGCCTTATTATATCGTTATATTTGCGCCTTATATCCCCGCCATGAATGGCGAGGGTTTACGGCGCAGTTGCTAAAATTCAGACCTTAAGAATAGTAGATAGGAGAAAGATGATTAAAATAGCAATTATTGGTGTTGGAACAGTTGGTGAATCAGTTGTAAAGATTCTTCAAGAGAATAGAGATATTATTACTGCAAGAGCTGGAAAGGAGATTGTTCCAGTTGTTGGTGTTGTAAGAAGTTTAGAGAAGAAGAGAGATGTAGATATTGAATTGACCTCATCAGTTGAAGATGTTCTCAAGCGAGATGATATTGATATGGTCATTGAGTTAATGGGTGGAGTTGAAGAACCTTATAAAGTTGTCCGTTCAGCTCTTGAAAGTGGTAAATCGGTTGTCACAGCTAACAAAGCTCTTTTAGCTTACCATCGATATGAACTTCAAGATATTGCTGGAGATATTCCATTTGAGTATGAAGCAAGTGTTGCTGGTGGAATTCCGATTATTACAGCTCTTCGAGATGGGTTGAGTGCTAATCATATTGAGTCTATTCAAGGTATTATGAATGGAACATCAAACTTTATCCTTACCAAAATGATTAATGAGGGTGAAGATTTCAATAAAGTATTAAAAGAGGCTCAAGATTTAGGGTATGCAGAAGCTGATCCAACTTTTGATGTTGGTGGTTTTGATGCAGGTCATAAACTTCTTATTTTAGCTTCAATTGCTTACGGTATTGATGCAAAACCTGAAGATATCTTAATCGAAGGGATAACAGAGATCTCTGCTGACGATATAGAGTTTGCTAATGAGTTTGGATACTCTATTAAGCTTCTTGGAATAGCGAAGCGAGTTGGTGATGAGGTTGAGTTGAGAGTTCATCCTACACTTGTTCCAAATAGCGATATGATTGCTAAAGTTGATGGAGTGATGAATGGGGTGTCTGTTATTGGTGATAGAGTTGGTGAAACTCTATATTACGGTGCTGGTGCAGGTGGTGATGCGACCGCTTCAGCAGTTGTTGCAAATATTATAGATATTGTTCGACACGATAAAAAAGCCCCTATGCTAGGATTCAAGAAACCTCTTGAGAATGGTGAGCTAAAACTAAAAAGTCGAGATGATATTAAGACGCGATACTATATCCGAGTAGAGGTTGAAGATAGGGCTGGAGTTCTTGCAGAACTATCTAAAATTCTTGGAGACTCTGGTATCTCAATTGAAGCAATGCTTCAGAAGAATATTGATGAAAATTCAGCTAATCTTCTTTTATCAACTCATAAAACAACAGAAAAATCTATTGTTGAAGCTATCAACAAAATTGAAACACTCTCATCTGTTAAGAAACGACCATATATGATAAGAATTGAGAAGTAGATATTGAAAGAGTTAAAAGATAAAGCCTATAAGGTCTTAGCAAACCAAGAGAAGATTTCAAATAGTGAAGCGAAGAAGTTAATTGACCGTGGAGCTGTATATCTTCAAGGAAAACGGGTTAATATCGCAAGAGCTGAAGTTCCAGTTAGTACAAAATTTAAAGTTAAACGGATTGAGAGACCAAAGAAGATATTTGAAGATGATAAAATTCTTGTAGTTAATAAACCTGTTTTTCTTGATTCAGAAGAGATAGCAAAGAGTTTTGGAAAAGATGTTTTTCTTCTTCATAGACTTGACCGAGACACAAGTGGAGTTCTACTTTTAGGTAAAGATAAAGATTTTCAGAAAATAGTTATCAATGAGTTTAAAAATCAGAGAGTCTATAAAGAGTATGTAGCTTGGGTAAATGGAAAGATAGCTGAACCTATGACTCTCGATAAGAGACTTAAAAAACTTCAAAGAGGTGGTGGAGCAAAAACTGTTATTGCTAAAGATGGGGTTGAGGCTACAACTCATATCGAACCTCTAGCAATCTCTGGCTCAAAAACTAAAGTTAAAGCTGTTATTGAGAGTGGAAGAACTCATCAAATCAGAGTTCATTTAACTGGTGCAGGATTTCCAATCATTGGAGATAAAATCTATGGTGGTGCAGAGTTTGAACGACTTCTTCTCCACTCAAAGAAGATGAAGTTTCTTGACTACTCTTTTGAAGTTCCAGAACCTGATATTTTTGATAGATTTCTAAAGTAGATTTAAATTTTATCGATTCCCGTATTAAGTACGGGAACAACGGTAATTAAACTTAAGATCTTCAATCATCAATTATTATTGATTGTGAGACAATATCTCTCTAAACACTCTAACAGCCTGTTCATATTGATTAAGCTTATATGGAAGAGTATTAAGATGTTGATTAACCTCTAGCTCATCTGCTCCCTTACTTAACCAGTATGATATATGAAACTTCATATCATTCATTGATGCTATAACACTTCTGTTTGATGTTTTAAAAAAGTTGATTACCTCCATTGAGTCTAGGACTTTCTCAAATTCGCTCTGCTCAAATCCACTCTCAATAAGTAGCTTAAAGATAGACTCTCTGATAACCATCTCAATATCTTTAAAATCATTAGCTTTTAAGCCTACAATCACAAATGAGTAGAGAGTAGCATCATTAGTTATCAACAACACATTTCTTCTACCAGCTTTAAATATATTGCAGTGATAGTTATCTAATGCAGAAGATCCAAAGCCCTCTACACTGCTTATAATTGGTCGTTTAATCTTATCTGCAAAGTTTTTTGTTACTTGAAGATTCATCAAACTACTTTGGCACGGAGACCCCTAGCTTTAGCTATGGGGAGGAAGTGCCTTCTCCTTTCTAATTTTTTGTATAATTCCAACAATGGAGTTGGAGAGGGATATAAACAAAATACCTACTAACAGGTCGCTTTTAGCGATTTAACAAACAACTTAACTGTTAGTACCTTTGTTAAACAAAAAGTAAAGGTCAGCGAATAGCTAACCCGTACGGGTGTGTCAAGCATCCACCCCGATTAAGAGTTATGTCTTAATCACAAGCCCATAGCTTTAGCTCATAGCTTTCTACACATCTAAAAGTTAAAGCCAGTTAAATAATATAACTGGCTTTTCATTGATAAA
>JAMJTX010000160.1 GCA_024281215.1 Candidatus Thiovulum karukerense
ATTAAAATCCTATACTTCTCCCCTGATTCATCATTATCAAATAGAGTTTCAACTTTCTTTACATTGTAGAGAGCCAACAAGCTCTTGATAGTTGAGATCATCTCTAGTGATATGCTCCCGTGTGTTGCAACAAGTAAGTAGTTATCCTCAATGTTTTCAATCCTTGTAAATGCCACACAGTCAAGTATGCTCTCTCCAATGTAAAGAATTTCGGGTTTATTTTGCTTGTGGATAACTAAACCCCTCTTTCCCAACCACTGCCTGAAACCTGATGGGTGCTTGACTATAAACCCAACTCTATAAAGCTTGTTGCCATCTACTTCCCATTGAGGTAAAACCAAAGCCCCTTTTGAGTTTTTGAACATAGTTTTTAGAGAGAACCAGAAGTGCTTGGAGCTTGGCTTTTGATAGTTATATTTCTCTATCTTCACTAAGCTCTTTTCAAGGCTCGACAAATTTACATACTTCTCTTCTCTGTTGATCGTGAACTTAGGTGGAGAAGCTTCAGAACTCTCAAGAGTCTCTTCCTCACTCCATAGCCCCTTGTTGATACCATCTACTATGTCGAATTTTTCCAGATGATTAGACTGATAGAACCATTTCCACTTGTTGTTTTCCTCTCTGAAGTAGATAACAATTGAGAGTCCTTTACGAACCCTAAACTTTTGCAAACTCCCGTAGCTCTCTCTCTTATTGTGGAAGAACTTAAGGCTACATATTGAAAAAAGATCTTTTCTGTTTAAAAGAGCATAGTCCACTATTGAACCCTGAAGCCTCTAATAGGTTTCCCATCTCTTTTTATCAAAGCACTGTCTCCAAAGCTCTTTCTGTAAAACCTACCAATAGATTGTGTAGAGGCTTTATACTCTTCTGTCACTTCACGATAGATCATAGAGGCTAAACGAGATGTTAGGAAGCTCTTTAAAACTAATAACTCTAAGTCTCTGTTAAATTCAGTATAGAGTTCTTTGATAGGCACAGATTCAAACCCAGTCCTCTTTATCAATGTCTGAATATGATCATCATTAGATAAAGCTGATAATTTTCGCCCCTCATCTTTGTAGACTCCAAAAATATCATTTCTCAACTCTGTCAAATCATTGGATTTTATTAGATAAATTAAGCTCTCTTTTTTAGTTGCTGTATTCTCCATCATCTTCCGCCTACTGATGTTTTCGAATGGCTTCCGATGATCATATTGGGATAGGTCTCTATTAAACAAAAACTGCTTAAACTCTAATATCTCTTGATCTGTTAGATTCGCTATTTTTGAGCCTAAACCAGTCTCTATATCCTCCAGCTTTTTTGTGTGCTGAAATACGGAAAAACGACGATCTTCATAGCTGATCTTCACTGCATTATCTGAATTTGTAGCAATAATCACACTCGAATAATTCTCAACTGTAAAAGGGGTCTTATTCTTCACAAAAATATTTAAATATGTATCTGTAATAAAGGTCTTCAGCTTGTTGTTTATATGCTGATTTTTACCATATGTGTTAAGCTCATTAAATGCTAATAAACGTTTGTTCATCAACTCTTCATTGAATGCACTCTCGAGGGTTGTATTCTCTATTATTCCAACATTTGAAAACCCTATAAGTCTTTTAACAAGCTCAAAAAAAGTTCCTTTTCCAGATCCCTGAGTTCCATAGAATAAAATAGAAGTTTCGTTCTTATTTCTCTGTATCATATTAGCTAACCAGTTAAGCCCGTGTTCCACCCCTTTTTTATCTTCGAATATGTTGGTTAACAGCAACTTTAAAGGTTTTGGAATAGAGTAATTATCAACCGATTTAGTATTATAAAAATTAGGTTCGTAGTGAGTGTTGAAGACTCTAAACCCTTGCTCTAATTTACTCCCTCTTATCTCTCCAAAATCTAGCTTAGGATCATAACTCAACATAAATTTAGGAAGCTTCAAAAGTAGCTGATCAGTGATTGTCTTGAAAGATAAGTTTTCTGCTATTAAGTTTTTGGCAGATGTTCCACTCAAAAACCTAACAACTTTTTTTGTTTGATTATTAGAGTTTAGCAACACATAACTATTTGATTCATAGTCATAACAGAGTGTTAAGCCCTTGCTTACCTTACCACTTTTTAATCTCTTCAAAGAGTTTGTCTCAGGATCATCATTTTCACCAACTTTTTCATCAAAAAAATCTTCAGAGTAGTTTGATGAATTTTGATCTGTAAAAATTGCTTGATTTTGGTCTAGGTTTTCATCGATTTTTAAAGGTGTTTTACTACCTGAAAGAGAGTGATTAGGAACGGGCGGGATCTTTCCGCCCGTTGACTCTTTTAACACATTTGCCTGATCATCTTTCTCAACAAAAGTTTTATCCTCAGCAGAAAGAGAGTGATTAGGAACAGACGGGATTAAGCCGTCTGTTATTTCGCCCCTATCCTTTTCTTTCTCCAGAAGCTCCTCTTTAGAATTAAGTTTTGAGAGTCGAGATTAATCTTCGCAAACCTTAAAATATGCTTATTTGACTTTTTGCTAATTGATACAATGCATTATTCTAAAACCCCCATACTGTCGGTGTTTAAATAGACCTATGGGAAAAAAAAAAGAGTGTGTTTAAAAGTTGTGGTAACAGTTGTTTTAGTATCCGTTACCTTTTTAAATGTCCATTTTATCGGTATTAAACCGCCTAAAGTAACAGAGTAACAGATATAGCTATATTTTAATTTGATTTGAAAATGTATTTCTTTGATTTGATGTTTTTTTAGCTTAAAGCTTAAGAGTAAAAGAAGAGGTAAAAAAAAAAAAAAAAAAAAAAAAAAAAAAAAATGACTAAATTTTTGAAAAATTGGAAAAACTGTTACCAAGGTGCTTTTTTGTATAAAAAAAGGGCTTGTAGTATCGGTAAAATCGATTGGTAACAGTTTTTTGAAATATCTG
The DNA here is from genome assembly GCA_024281215.1 of Candidatus Thiovulum karukerense. GTDB lineage: Bacteria > Campylobacterota > Campylobacteria > Campylobacterales > Thiovulaceae > Thiovulum_B > Thiovulum_B karukerense. Next base: position 2,906 of record JAMJTX010000160.1, read on the forward strand.
TTACCTATCTGTTACTATCTGTTACCACTGTTACCTTTTTTGATGAAAAATAGAAGAATTTGAAGATGAGGGGATAGGACAAAAGAAAAAATCCCCTCTTTAAG
>JAMJTX010000161.1 GCA_024281215.1 Candidatus Thiovulum karukerense
AATATCAATAGTGATGAGACTTGAACCATCCATTCTAGTTCATTAGTTTTTCTACTATGATAAAAATCTAGAAGGTTCACTTCACCCATTTGAATATATTCTCCAAGATAGTGTTCAGATTAAACTCTCAAAAGATGGTGATGAGGTCTGTCTTAATATAGAGCCAATATCAGGATATACATACAGCAGTAGATGTCAGTTTTAAGATATCTATAATACTTGTTTTTTACCCCTTTTCATGCTTTAATCATATGCATAATTAATATTTTTTAATAATCAAAATTAGTTTGGAGAAGAGAGCATGAAAAATTACCTACACTTTAGTGAAAATGCATCAAAAGATTTTATAGAAGAGGCTTCAAATGAGGCTAATTATATCGGTTTCTATAACCTGCCAGATCAAGAGACATCAGATATTAAGGAGTTTGCTAAAGGTGTAACAGTCGATACGATAGCTGTTATCGGAATAGGTGGAAGCTCTTTAGGTGCTGAGGCAATTTATCAATTCTTAAATCCAAAATATAAATACAGTAAAAAATTAATATTTCTTGATACAACTGATCCAATAGCTATTGAGAATAGACTGAATAGTATTGATCTAGATTCAACTCTGTTTATAGTGATTTCAAAATCTGGAACAACAGTTGAAAGTATCGCTATATTAAAATATCTTGACCGAAAGATAGAATTTACAAAAGAGAATCTTATTGTTATTACTGATCAAAGTTCTCCTCTTGAAGAGTTTGCTCACAGTAGAGAGTTGAAAATATTTCATATTCCAGATAATGTTGGAGGTCGTTACTCGGTTCTAAGTCCAGTTGGATTACTTCCATTGGCTATTGTTGGTGTTAATATTGATGCTCTTTTAAGGGGGGCTAAAAGAACAAAAGATAGATTCTTCTCAAAAGAAGATGATCAGATAGTTGTTAAAAAAGCCACTCATTATGCAAAAATATCTGAGCAATATAGTTCAAACTGTCTCTTCTCATACTCAGAACTGCTTAGAGGGTTCAATAGCTGGTATGTTCAACTCTGGGCAGAGAGTTTAGGGAAGCGACAACTCCACTCAACAATGAGTGTTGGCTTAACTCCAATTGGTCTAGTTGGACCAACAGATCAACACTCATTTCTTCAACTGATTATGGAGGGAAAATCTGATAAAAGTGTTACAGTGATCAAAATCAAAAACTTTGAGAGTGAGCTTAAAATTCCAGAGAACTCTCTTCACAGTCTTGAGAAGTTAAATATGTTAGATGGACTACATTTTTCTGAGCTTATCAATCTTCAAGCTGATTCAACGATTGAAGCACTTCAAAAGATAGGAGTTCCCCTTGATGTTATTGAACTTGAGAGAGTTGGTGAGGAGTCAATCGGGGAGTTAGTATATTATTATGAACTCTTAACTGCACTTGTTGCAATGCAACTAGATATTAATGCATATGATCAACCAGGAGTTGAACTTGGTAAAAAGATATTAAAAAGCAAAATGGCAAAGAGTTAGAATTGAAAACATTAGCTATATTAATTCCTCTAATATTTACATCTTGTGGATTCCAGAACTTTAAAGGGGTTAAAGCTAATAACCTTAATGAGCGAGTCTTTGAAAACTCATTAGATGATAGGGTTAAGAGAGGGACTAAAGTTGAGGCTGAGTTTAAGGGAGTCTATATGAGTGATATCTCAAAAGAGTTCTCAGGGTATGAAGTATTCCTAATATCTCTCTACTTTTTTGATGATAAAATTGAGGGGCTTCAAGATGTTGATTTCCGACTCACTCTTAACGGAGTTCAGCCTATCAAGATAGATGAGATATCTCGAGACAGCTCTATTGTTCCACAAATTAAACTTCTTAACCCTTGGTTTAAAAACTATGTTGTCTATTTTAAAAAACTTGATAGTACAGATATGAGACTAGAGTTTCAATATAACCGCTCTCAAAATTTAGTTATGAATATGAAAAAGGGGCAGGGGGAACGAAGAGACTACCCATCAATTGCAAAAAAACTTTTTACCATTCCAAATTAAAAGAAAAAATTTTGTTATGATTATTATAACTATCTGCCCTGTTTTCTTTTGACAAGATAGATACTTTTTAAATAAGGATAAAACTATGTTTGATTTTATAGAGCATACAATGAATTCAGTAGCCTCTCAAGGGCATGGGTCAGTTCTGACAGTTTTCTTAATAGGTTTAACTTTTGGGACAGTTATTCAGTGGAGTCGAGTTGATACATTTGAGAAGATTGCAGGTTTCTCAATGTTAAAAGATTTTACAATGATTAAACTTGTTCTTTTAGCAACTGGAATTATCACAATTGGACTCCACTTTTTAGTTCAATTAGATTTAGCTTCATACTCTCCTAAACCTATTCTTCTTGGTGGTCTTATTATTGGTGGTGTCATTTTTGGAGTTGGAATGTCGGTTTTTGGTAAATGCCCTGGAACAGGAAGCATCTCACTTGCAGAGGGACGAATAGATGTTCTGATAGGTATTATTGGGGGACTTGTTGGAGGAGCAGTTTTTACTATTTTCTTCACTGATATACAACCTCTACTCGGAGAGAACTTAGGTAAAATTCAATTAATAGACTTTACAGGTGAATACACCTCACTCTTTGTTATAGCTTTTGGAACTCTCTTGATAGTGGCTTCTATCCTTATTCCAAGTAGAGAACTCCATTACGATAAAGAGTAGTTAATTTAATATAAGTAGCGAAGATTGATAAAAGAGAATATATTGAATCTCTCCCTCAAAGAGCTGGGGGAGAGTCTGCCAAAAAAGTTTCAAGCTAAACAGATCTATGACTGGATTTACCATAAATATGCCACAGATTTCAGTGAGATGTTAAATCTCTCAAAAAATCTTAGAGAGGAACTTCAATCAAAATATGCCATTGAAACAATGGAGATTATTAACCGAGAAATCTCCTCTGATGGAACAATCAAATATCTTTTCCGTTTGGTAGATGGTCGAACTGTTGAGACCGTTCTTTTAAGAATGCGAGATGATAAGTTTGATGAGAATGGAGATGTTCTTCAACAGGCAAAATATACTATCTGTGTCTCAACTCAAGTTGGATGTAAAGTTGGTTGTTCATTTTGCCTGACTGCAAAGGGTGGATTTGTAAGAGATTTAACTGCTGGTGAAATCGTTGAACAGATATTGGCGATTAAACGAGATGCCGAGATAGGATATGAGCGAAAAGGGAATATTGTTTATATGGGAATGGGCGAACCTCTCGATAATCTTGATAATCTTGTTAAAGCGATAAAAATTCTTAGCGATGAAAATGGTTTATCTATATCTCCTCGTCGTCAAACTGTCTCAACAAGTGGTCTATCTACTAAAATTGATAAGTTGGGACTTATGGACTTAGGAGTTCATCTTGCAATCTCTCTTCACTCGGTTGATGATGAGGTTCGGAATGAGCTGATTCCAATGAATAAGGCTTTCAATATTCAATCAATTATCGAAGCTGTTAAAAGATTTCCTTACGATAATCGAAAGAGAGTTATGTTTGAGTATCTTGTAATTAAAGATATTAACGACTCCCTCCAGAGTGCAAAAAAACTTATTAAGCTTCTTGAGGGAATTAAGGCGAAAATAAATTTAATCTACTTCAACCCATACCCAGGGACAACATACGAAAGACCATCGGAAAAGAGTATGGAGGAGTTTGCCGACTACCTAAATCGTAGAGGGCTTCTTGCAACCATTCGTTCATCTCGAGGAATAGATATTTCAGCTGCCTGTGGTCAATTGAGAGAGAAAGAGACACTCTATATGCAATAGAGCAAGAGAGTATTTTAAGAAGAGAGGACTTAAAAACTCTCTAAGCATTCTTTAATTAAAATATTTCAATTAAATGCTTGTAATCGAGTAAGTAGGAAGTGTCGGAGTTTAAACTAAATGACTCCAAAATAATCAGACTTGCAAAAATTTGGTTTTGGATAGAGGTTTAACTCTTTCCATTTCAAACTTAACTCAGATACAAGAGGGGGTCTATATTATGAGCAGAGTAAAAATTTCTTATGTTGGTGATAAACCGACAATTTCACCTAATGGTATATACTTCAACCACTCGAAACCAGATAAATATATATATCTTCAAGCTGTTGGACAGATCCTAACCACTCTTATAGAGATGGGTAACAATAATGAAAAGTTTGTTGAGTATTTTGATCTAAGTCAAAAATATAGTGACTCACAAATACTCGATCTTCTCTATCGACTAAAGCCTGATTTTGATCAGTTTTATGCTGGACATATCGATAGCTATGAGCGAAAAATTAAAGCTGAAGAGGAGGAGATAGACGAGAATAGCGGTCTATCTGAGATGGAGAAGAGTATCTTAGAGAATAACTATCATCTTATGTTTGATTATCGTATTCAGAGAGCAAGAAATAAGCTTGTCTATGAAGAGCTAGTAAATTCAGCAGTGGATATCATTAAGGATAAGAGAATTGCTTCACTGAAGGCCATATTTACACGAGAGTTTTTCCATGTGCTTCAATCAATTAAGACCACACTTGAACTTCAAAGAGGAGCTCCAAATGTCTCTCTAAAGTTTATTGACACAAATAGCAAAGAGCCTGAGTTAGAGCTGAAGATAGAGTTTATAAAGAAGTTTGAGGGTTAAACTAACAATAGCCTATGACGGCACACTATTTTTCGGTTCTCAAGAGCAGAGTGATAGAAAAAGTGTTGCAGGAGAGTTAAACCTAGCTCTCCGAAAGATTAACATACATAATAAAGTTATTATGTCTAGTCGAACGGATAGAGGTGTTCATGCTACTGGACAGACTCTTCATCTTGACCTTCCAGATAACTGGAGAGCAGAGAAACTTCTCTATCCTCTTAAACGAGCATTGCCAAATGGAATATCTCTTCTAAAAGTTGATAGTGTCTCAAACGACTTTCATTCAAGGTTTCATGCCAAAGATAGAACTTATAGATATGTCATCTCAACAGCTAATCCCAACCCTTTTCAAGAGAGGTTTATCACATTTATTGATGGTGGCAAGTTTGAATTTTCAAAGATAGAGAGAGGAATAGAGCTATTTATCGGTCGCCATAACTTTAAGAATTTTAGAAAAGTTGGTTCAAATAATAGAAGTGATGTCAGAGAAATTTTTGAGGCAAAAGCTTATAAGTGGAGAGGGGTCTATATTCTTAAATTTCGGGCAAATAGTTTTCTACGATCTCAGATTCGTATGATTGTTGGAACTCTTATCGCTGTTGCAAACAATCAACTTACAATTGATGAGGTTAGAGAACAGCTAACTGGAGAGAGAATCTATACAACTAGACTTGCTCCCCCAAATGGTCTCTACCTTGCAAAAGTTAGCTATTGAGAGATGAATATTAGATAGCCGTGTCAAACACGGCAATAAGGCTCGTTTAAAGAGTAGCCTCTTTCTCAATTTTCTCATAAGTCTCAATAATATCACCCTCAGCAATATTATCGATATCTTTAAGAAGAATTCCACACTCGTAACCCTTCTTAACTTCATTAACCTCATCTTTAAATCGTTTAAGGCTATGAACTGTTGTATCTCCAAGAATAACACCATTTCTGATAAGTCTTGCAAAGATACCTTTCTCAACAACACCATCGATAACCATACAACCTGCAACAGTCCCCTCTTTAACTTTAAAGAGCTGTTTGATTTCAGCTTGTCCAGTATTTCTCTGCTCTTCGATAGGCTTCATCATACCTGTAAGGATATTTGTCATATCATCGATAATCTCATATATAACAGAGTATGTTTTGAGTTTAACACCTTTTTTGTCAGCAAGAGTCTTAACTGCTCCAGTAGGTCGAACATTGAAACCGACGATAACAATATTCTCTGAATCCCCTGCAAGAATTACATCATTCTCTGTGATTCCACCGACACCTTCAGAGATAATAGAGATTTTAACTTCATCATTTCTAAGCTCTTCAAGGCTTGATTTAATCGCTTCAAGAGTTCCATGAACATCTGTTTTAAGAATAACTTTAAGAACATTTAATCTACCCTCGGCAATCATCGAGCTAAGTTCATCAAGAGATGCTTTTGTTGTTTTTGACAGAGCCTGATTTCTCTCATACTGTCGTCGTTTTTCAGCAAGTTCTCTCGCCTCTTTTTCACTATCAGTAGCAACAAGATCATCACCAGAAGCTGGAACACCGCTTAGACCTACAACAACTCCTGTTTCACCTGGAGCGATAGATTTAATAGGCTTCTTCTTATCATCTAATAGAGATTTAACTTTTCCGTAGTGAGAACCAACAACGATACTATCACCAATTGAGAGAGTCCCATTCTGAACGATAACTGTTGCAACCGCACCTCGCCCCTTTTCAAGAGAACTCTCAATAACAACAGCTTTTGCATGTCGATCCGGATTTGCTTGAAGCTCAAGAACCTCTGATTGAACAAGAATAGTCTCAAGAAGTTCATCAACACCATCACCACTCTTTGCAGATACAGGGATAAACTCAATATCTCCGCCCCAATCGATAGGAGTTAAACCAGTCTCAGAGACTTGAGCTTTAACCATATCTGGGTTCGCCCCCTCTTTATCCATCTTGTTCATTGCAACAATAATTGGAACTCCAGCTTCTTGAGCATGTTTAATAGCCTCTTTTGTTTGAGGTTTAACACCATCATCAGCAGCAACAACAATAATTACAATATCTGTAATCTTTGCCCCTCGTTTTCTCATCTCTGAGAAAGCAGAGTGTCCTGGAGTATCGATAAATGTAATTGGTCTATCGTTATGCTCAATAGTATAAGCTCCGATATGCTGTGTAATTCCACCAGCTTCACCAGATGCAACTTTTGCACTTCTGATTTTATCGAGAAGAGATGTTTTACCGTGATCAACATGACCCATAATTGTAATTACTGGAGCTCTTTCAATGAGGTCATCATCACTCTCTTCAATATCCTCATAATCTTTGACATAGTCGAACTCTTCAGTGATATCAACAGTTGTTACTTCAATCTCAAACTCTTCAGCAAGAATCTCAATAACTTCACCATCAAGGAAGTCGTTTTTAGTAACCATCATTCCAAGATTAAAGAGGACTTTAATTACATCAGCTAGAGGTCGTTTGATAAGTTCAGCAAACTCATAAACACGAATATTTTCAGGAACTTCAGCAGTTGTTACAACCTCATCATCTTCCCGCTTAATCTTCTTCTTCTTCTTTCGGCTTCTCTTAACTAGAACATCTCTATTGTTCTTTGTGCTTTTGCTATTTCGACCAGCTGGTTTTTTAGCTTTGCCTTTTTTCTTGTTCTGCTTATCTGCCTCGTCTTCTTTCTTGTCATCTTCATCAAGAAATAGGCTCTGGTCTCGATAGTCAAGGAGAACAATTTCGTGACTCTCCTCCTCTTCTTGATGTCTTGAGCTATATCTATCATCTTTAAAGTCTCGATCAAAGATATTTAACTCTTCACCAACATTCTTCTTTCTTGCAACAGTTGAAGTTGATTTCTTATTAGAAGATCCTTTTTTAGAGTTTAACTCTTTTCTAGCCTCCTCAGATAGCTTTCCATATTCACCTGTTGCCATAGTTGAAGAGGCTCTTGAGAGAGGTCTTCGCTTTTTAATAATTCGGAGACCTTTCTGTTTTGGAGCAGGTTTTGGTCTCTCTTCTCGCTTCTCCTCTTTAGGAGCTTGGCTTCTCTTTTGAGGCTCTTCAGTATTCTGACTACTTTGATTCTCTCTATTTTGAGACTCCTCTTTTTCTCGCTTCTGTTGAGGTTTTTCAGTACTCCTGCTATTGTCTCTTTTTGTGTTGTTTGTAGCACTCTTCTGCTCGTCTCTTTTTGGCTTTTGAGATGAAGTACTCTTTGTTATAGCATCAAAGATTTTACCTGCATCACTCTCAGATACAGTATCATAGTGACGACTTGCATCGATTCCTAGCTCTTGAGCCTTAGTGATAATATCTCGATTATTTCTTCCAGCCTCTTTGGCAATTTCACTTATTTTTACTCTGTTTGACATTTAATCAATCATCTCCTCAATTGTTTTCAATAGCACCTCCCTACTCTGTTTAGGGTTATCACAAAGTTTATAGATTCTCTTTATTGCTGTATCTTTTGTATGGCAATTTCTACAAAGATATATACTCCGACCACTGTTAGTAAATTGAACTAACTCTCTATTGATACATTGAAGTCGAAGTAGCTCTCTCTGTTCCATACGAACTCTACAATTTACACACATTCTAATAGGTTTCATTATAGCTAAAAAATCTTTATCTGCTGTTTTTAAGTAGTTTTTTGAAAGTTTAGATTGGTGGAGCTTCAAGTCAATTGAGCTAGTTGTTACTTTTATCATCTTTAACTCTTTTGGCTCCACCAGTAATTTATAGTTTTATGTAGAGTTAAATTACTTAACTTTCTCTACATATTCACCCTCAACAGTATGGACTTTAATTTTATCACCTTCAACGATATGGAAAGGGACTTGAATTACTGCACCAGAGTTTAGAGTTGCAGGTTTTTTACCACCCTGAGAATCACCTTTAAAGTTTGGTGGAGTCTCAACAACTTCAAGCTCAACAACCTCATCAGCATCAACAGATATTGGATTTCCGTTGTGGAAAACAATTAGAACACTCATTCCATCAACAATCCATTTTGCAGTCTCTCCAACTTGATCATGAGTAAGACCGATTTGATCATAAGTTACAGTATCCATAAACTGTAAAAACTCACCATCATCATAAAGATACTGCATTGTTTTATACTCAAGATTTGGCTCTTGGCACTTATCTCCAGCATGAAATGTCTTCTCAACAACTTTACCAGTTATAAGGCTTTTTATCTTTGTTCTAACAAATGCAGCCCCTTTTCCAGGTTTTACATGTTGATACTCTGTAATTCGATAAGGAACACCATCCATCTCAATTTTTAGTCCTTTTCGTAAATCACTCATTCCATAGTTTAAAGCCATAAATCTCCCTAGATTTTTAAGAAATTATATCATCAAATTCTATGGAACATAGGCAAAAATTGGAAGAGATTCACTCTCTTCTAACCCCATCATAAGATTTGCATTTGCCACAGCTTGAGAACTTGCACCTCGGAGCAAGTTATCAATAGCACTCTCAATAAATAGAGTATTTCCAACTCGCTTTGCGAAAATATCGCAGTAGTTTGTCCCTGCCACATCTTTCATTGTTGGCGGAGTCTCTCTAATTCGTATAAATGGCTCATCTTTATAGAACTCCTGCAGGGTCTCAATTGCATCAAACTCACCTAAAACTTGAATATAGATTGATGACAGCATTCCCCGAGTTGCAGGAACAAGGTGAGGTACAAACTGAACAGAGAAGTTATCCCAACCATTTTCACCAAGTTTCTCCTCAATCTCTGGAGCATGTCGATGACTCATTGGCGAGTATGCAAACATATTATCGTTAATAGTTACATAATGGGTATTTGTTGAACATTTTTTACCTGCTCCACTAACTCCACTCTTGGCATCAACAATGATATCTGAACCTACTGTTTTATATCTTCCAAAAGGGACAGCTCCTAATATTGTTGCTGTTGGATAGCACCCTGGATTAGCAACAAGTCTAGCTTTTTTTATCTTCTCTCGATAGAGTTCAGGAAGCCCATAGACAGAATCTTCTAAATTTTCACTATCGATATGTGGAACATAGAACTTCTCATAAGTATCTTTTTGAAGTCGGTAATCAGCAGATAGATCGACAATCTTTATATGGTCAAACCTCATCAGCTCTTTTACAATCTCCATTGCTGTTTTATGGGGAAGAGCAAGAAAGACCAACTCACTCTTCTCTGCTATCTCATCAATATTAACTGCCGATACATCAAACTCAAATATACCTTGAAGAGATGGGTGAAGCTCACTCAGTTTCATACCACCCTCACTTGTTGCTATATAGTTGATGTGGAAGTATCGATGAGGTATCAATATCTTTAGTAGCTCTAAACCTGTATATCCACTTGCTCCAATAACTGCTACATTAATATTTTTCAATCTCTCCACCTTTTTGTTAAATCTGCATAATCTTCAATTCGTCTATCTCGGAAAAAAGGCCAAATATCTCTCATCTCTCTTGTCTCATCTTTTGTCACTTCAGCATAGAGAATCTCTTCACCATCTTCAGAAGCTTGAGCAACTGTTTCACCCTTTGCATTTAAGATAAAGCTATTGCCCCAGAAAGTTATACCTTTAAAGTTGTTTGATGGATCTGGTTCAAAACCGATTCTGTTTGCCGTTGCCACAGGGATTCCATTAGCGATTGCATGAGATTTCTGAATAGTGAGCCATCTTTGGAGTTGTGATCTCTGTTCCTCAATTGGTTCTTCATCTAAAAATCCAATAGCTGTTGGATAAATTAAGATCTCAGCTCCCGCCATTGCCATCAATCTAGCTGCCTCTGGATACCACTGATCCCAACATATCAAAACACCCAATCTACCAACAGATGTATCGATAGGTGTAAAACCTAAATCACCCTCTGTAAAGTAGAACTTCTCATAGTATGCTGGGTCATCTGGAATATGCATCTTTCTATATTTTCCAGCAACTGTTCCATCTTTTTCAAATACAAATGCTGTATTGTGGTAAAGCCCCTCTGCTCGTTTCTCAAAGAGAGAAGTAACAAGAACAACAGAGTTCTCTTTTGCAACTTCACTCCAGAACTTTAAATCATTTTCAAAATTTTGAGCAAAATCAAAATTCTTTACATCTTCAGTTATACAGAAGTATGGAGATTGATGAAGCTCTTGAAGAATAACAAGGTCAGCCTTTTTTGAGGCTTTTTTCACCTTTTTTGCTATATGTTTATTAACATCTTTACTGTAAGATACTTGAATAACTGCTAGTTTCATCTATTTAGCGATCAAAACCTCTGGATAAGTCCGAGGCAAAACCACTCCTTTCTAAATTTCAATACTCCGAATATAATAGCAGAAATGGATAGGTTTTCATCTTTTTCTATCAGATGAGTAGTTGAGATTCAATTTAAAGATTGTTGCATCTTTTTTATAGAGCTTTTCATACAGTTTAATAAGAGATAAAAATAGTGTAATAATTGCTGGACCAAGAATAACACCCCAAAAGCCAAATGATGAGATTCCCGCAATCATTGAGAAGAATATAAGAAGCTCATTAACATAAATACGACTATGCATAACTTTTGTATTTATATATTTAATAATCATTGGTTTAATAATGGTGTCTGCAAAAAATGCAATTACCACAACTGAATATAACATTATTATAATCCCATTTGCCAAGTTGCCAAGAGATAGCTCATATATAAAGAGAGGCAACCACATCAACATTCCACCGATAACTGGAATTAGAGATGAGAAGCCATAGAGAATTCCAAAAAGGAGAGGGTTGTAACCATAATAATAGACAATAATAGCAAAGAGCCCCCCTTGAAATGCTGCTGTTATGGCAATTGAGTAGAAGACTGTTCCCATAACAACAGAAATCTCTTTAAATAGAGCGATTGTATCTTGAGTGGAAAGGGGAATTATTCTCTTAAAGTATCTTCCTAACTTATTACGATAGTATTGAATAAAGAAGTAGAAGATAATGATGAGAACAGAGTCTTTAAAAAACATTACACTCTCTCCACCAATTGAGATAATATACTTTACACTATCTCTTGCCATTTGAGGTAGATTTAGAGAGATTAAAAA
>JAMJTX010000162.1 GCA_024281215.1 Candidatus Thiovulum karukerense
GCGAATAGCTAACCCGTACGGGTGTGTCAAGCATCCACCCCGATTAAGAGTTATCTCTTAATCACAAGCCCCTAGCTAAAGCTAGGGGGGTTCTTGACTATTCTAAATTAGCCTATATCTCTGACTAATAAATCAGAAAGATAGTTCTCCTACTTAATAAATTAAGTTAAACTAACTTTTTAAAGTTATTTAGTTCAACGAAAGATTGTAGAATTGTATCGAATAGATATATTGATCGAGTTTTAAAAAGAGTCTGTTGTAATCAATGCAAAATCAAGTTGGAGGAGAGAAGATATCAAGCGCTCAGAAATTATTAAGAAATTCAATCTCTTAAAAGAGGTTCCAGAAGATAGTAAAGATGAGATTTTTCAAACACTTCTTGAAAAAGATGGTTTAAAAATAGAGCGAATCATCTCTTATGCTCAAATCACACCAAAAGGCTACTGGTATGATCAAGATGAGAGTGAATTCGTAATAATTCTTCAAGGAAATGCTCAGATTCTCTATGACAATGGAGAGGTTATAGAGCTATCTATTGGAGACTCTCTATATATTCCACCTCATCAAAAACATAGAGTTGTCAAGACTTCAAATCCAACTATCTGGTTGGCTATTTTTTGGAAAGAGTAATAGGTGTTTCCAATGTTCCCACTCCTCTTAAAACATCATCAACCTCTACCATCTTCATACACTCATGATGTTTTAATGGACACTCTCGTTTCATGCAAGGAGAACACTCAATCTCTTTTCTAACAATAACTTGATTTGGGTTATGCCACTGATCTGTTTGTAGGTGATTCGTTGAGCCAAATATAGCAATAGTTGGAATCTTGTAAGCTCCGGCAATATGCATTGGACCACTATCATTTGTAATAAATAGTGATAGACCCCCAATATACTCTGCCAACTCTCTAATAGATGTTTTTCCAGCTAAATTTTTGAGATTCTTCACCCCTCTCTCCACGAGGTAACTCTCAATATCTCTATTAATCTCAACTTCACCAGCTCCACCAAATAGGACAATATCAAACCTATCTGATAGTTTTTGACCAACCTCTGCAAACTTCTCTGGATACCACCTTTTTGCACTTCCATAGGTTGCTCCAGCATTTATACCAAGAGTAGATTTTTGAAACTTATGGGGTTGAAAATTTAGCTTCAGATCATAGGGTTTAATCTCTTCCTCTAAAAACTCTAAGAGTGTTAAATACTGCTCAACTTGATGTAGGTCTCTCTTTGCTTTAACTCTATGGGAGAGAAACATACTATTTGGTGATGTTGATTTTGCAACTCTGATTGGAGCTTTTGTCATGAACTGAAAGAGACCAGAGAAGAGAGATGTTCTCATCGAGATTGATATATCAACTTTACCAATATTTTTAGAAATCTTATATAGATTAATTGTTCGATTACCTTTTCGACTAATAACATAGCTCTCTTTTACATTTTTAAAGCCCTCTAAAACATCGATTGCAACTTTAGAGCCAACAAGAATAATTTCACTTTCTGGAAAAATCCTTTCTAAATTCTGAAGTGTTGGAGTTGCCATCACACTATCCCCTAACCATGATGGAACTTCAACCACTATTCTCTCTATATTTTCAAATTTCAACAATATCAACCTCTTTTTGGATAGAATTATAAAAAACTATTTTGAGGAATATATTTTTATGGAATTTAGAGCAACTCAAATTGATACTGCTAATGTCTCCATTTCAGCAAATATTGCGAGTGATGATATTCAAAAGAACCTAAATAAAATTGCTAAACAGCTCTCTAAAACAGCTGATATCCCTGGTTTCAGAAAAGGAAAAGTCCCAGTTCCTGCAATCAAGAAGCACTACGGTTCAAGACTTGTAGAAGATGCTGAAGCGGAGGCTCTTAGAGAGGTTCTAAATCTAGGATTAGATGAGTTAAAAATTGACAACTCAAGTATTATTACTGAGCCTCTATTCTCAAAATTTGAGAAAAACGATAATGGAATTGAGGTTGTTGTTGAGGTCTCATTACGACCAACTGTTAATGTAGATGACTATCAATCACTTGTTCCAGATATTGAGAAGCCAGAAGTTTCAGATGAAGATGTAGATAACAGAATTAACGATATGCTTCAATCATCAGCTCCATTTGTTGAGGTTGATAGAGCTGTTGAGAGCGGTGATACCATCACTCTTGATTTTGAAGGTTTTGTTGATAGTGAAGCTTTTGAGGGTGGAAAAGCTGAAAACTACTCTCTTCAAATTGGAAGTGGTTCATTTATCCCAGGTTTTGAAGATCAACTAATTGGTCTTAAAAAGGGTGATGAGAAAGATGTTGAAGTAACATTTCCAGAAGAGTATCAGAGTGAGAAACTTGCTGGAAAACCAGCAACTTTTAAATGTAAAGTTCATAAAGTTGAAATAAAAGGTGAAGCAGAGCTTACAGAAGAGAAAGCGGAAGAGCTTCTCCGAAGTACAGAGGTAGCAGAGGGTTCAACTGCTATTGATACCTTAAAAGCTGAGACTAAAAAAGAGTTAGAGAACGAAGCTTTAAGCGGTAAATACAATGACGAGATTAAACCAGCTCTTCGAGAAGCTCTTGCTGAGAAGTTTATCTTTGATATCCCAAATGCAGTTCTTGAAAAAGAGATTGAGCAGAGAGTTAATAACGAAGCTAGAGATATGAGCGAAGAGGAGATTAAAGCTGTTCAAGAGAGTGAAGAGAAACTTGAAGAGTTAAAAGCTAAACATAAGCCTGAAGCTGAGAAGTCTGTTAGAACAACTTTCATTATTGATGCTCTTGCTGTTAAAGAGGGTGTCACTGTAACTGATGATGAGGTTCAGCAAGTTATCTTCTATGAGGCTCTAATGAGTGGTCAAAACCCTGATGAGAGTATCAAAAGATATGAAGAAGCTGGTGTTCTACCTCTAATTAAAATGTCTATTCTTGAAGATAAACTTCTTACTAAAATCTTAGACGATAAGCTAAAGTAGAAGATGAGCTATATCCCTTATGTAGTTGAGAAGACAGGGAGAGGTGAGAGATCTTACGATATCTATTCTCGTCTTCTAAAAGATAGAATTATTATGTTGAGTGGTGAAGTGAATGATGCTGTGGCATCTTCAATTGTTGCTCAACTTCTATTTCTTGAGGCTGAAGATCCTGAAAAAGATATCTATTTCTATATCAACTCTCCAGGTGGTGCTGTAACAAGTGGTATGAGTATGTTCGACACAATGAACTATATTAAACCTGATGTTGTCACTATATGTATTGGACAAGCTGCCTCAATGGGAGCTTTTCTCCTCTCTTCAGGAGCAAAAGGAAAGAGATATGCTCTTCCAAATGCAAGGATAATGATTCATCAACCTCTTGGTGGAGCTCAAGGTCAAGCTACTGATATTCAGATTCAAGCGGAAGAGATTCTGAGAATCAAGAAAGAGCTAAATAGAATTCTTTCAGAGAATACTGGACAGCCAATTGAGACTATTGAGAATGATACAGAGAGAGATAAGTTTATGAGTGCCAAAGAGGCGACAGAGTATGGGCTTATCGATAAAGTTCTCTCAAAACACGAAACACCAGAAGAGTAATTAAAACTTAAAGGAGAACTCACAATATGAGTGATGAAGATGATTTTGACTTAGATGAGCTGATAAATTCTCACTCAGGAAAGAGTTCTCCAAGTGATAAGAGTCTTGAAGATTACGAAGACGATAGTGTGGAGAGTGAAGAGAAGCACTCTAGCGATGTTGATATTGTGGATTATGATATCTCTGAAGAGATTAAGTTTGATGAAGATATTAACTTAGATGATCTTATGCCAGATGAGGATAGTGATTTTGAAGTTGAGTTGGAACCTTCAAAACCAAAACAGTCTGGAACAATTGAGGCTTTTGCAGATCATGTCCTCCGAGAACTTGAAAAACGAGGACTTCCACCCACACCCCTAAATTATGAGATATATTTTCAAGAACTTCTCTATAAAGAGAGTGAAGAGTTTCAAGAGAGAGTTTTTGAGATTCTGGACAGAGAGGGGAAAAAGAGGAGTGATGAGAGAAAGAATGAGATAGAAGAGACTCTTCAACACTCCCTTAAGCTAACTCAACAACTCCTACTGCTGACAACTAAAGTACATGGCAATATCAATATTATGAAGAACATTGCATCAAAGAGAGAAGATGAGCTTAATGTTAAAAGCAGTAAAGATATTGTTCGGCTATTGAAGTTTGATTTAGGAAAGCTTGATAATATTCTTGGTCGTCAGAGTGAGAGTATGAAAAGTATCTATGGAAGAGCTGTGGAGAGTGCCAATACTCTTTATAGCCATACGATCTTTGATAAAAACTTTGATGTCTATAATCGTAAATATTTTCTTGAATCTCTTAATAATGAGATAGAGAAGATGGAGTTCTTTATGCATAGTAGCACTATTCTTCTTCTTATACCTCATCGTAAATTGACAGTTAAACACTTAACTAAAAAGGTAGCTTTTGCTGTTCTTAAAACAGTCTCAAAAATCTTAATGGAGGAGTTTAAGAGGAGTGATGTTGTCTCATACTATGGAAATAGCATCTTTGGAGTTCTTTTAACTCACTCAACAATAAAAGATAGTGAAGACAAGATAGGCAGATTAACAAAAGCTCTAAAGCACTCAGCTCTATTTATTGGTGGCAAGGAGATAGAGTTGGAAGTAAAGATAGGTCTTTCAGATCTTTCACCAAATCGCAAAGTTGAAAACTCTCTGATGAAAGCACTTGATGCTCTTAAAATTGCTAATCGTTCTGAAACTAAAGTTTATGAAGTAGTAAAATAGGGATTCGATAGTTGATAACAGGTCAAATTATTACAATCTCTGGACTCGGTGACAATAGTCGAAAAGAGAAGGTTATCCAATCTCTGGCAAATAGAGTATCTGCGATGGGACGAACAATTGTTGTTGATTTAGATCCACAAGCTCTATCCACAAAAGGATTTGTAGCCTCTGACAGTTTTTCAATACAGACTATATTTGAGAAGAAAAGAGATTTTCCAGAGGTTGTACAGAAGACGAAACTGAAAAATCTTTTTATTCTTCCCTCAAATATAGATGTTGCAAGAACTGTTGAGCTTGATGGAGTTGAAGAGCGATTAACTCAGATATCAACTTATCTTAAGACAAAGTTTGACTATATTATCATCGATACTCCTCCCTATATCAATCTGATTCTTGAGACATCAATAAAAGTTGCAGATAGGGTGATTATCTCAACTCAGATAGAGAGTCAAACTCCATATTTTCTAACAAAGCTACTGAACAAGTTTGCAATTGAGAGTAGAAAGATATCTATATTACCTATTGATTACAGTGAAGAGAAGCTTATTCAATATAGTGAAATAGTCAAAAAGTTTGATAACTACATTATTAAACAGAACAGTAGAAGAGTTGTATTAAATATTGACGAGATAGATAAATTTAATCCACTCTCTCTATTAAATTATAGAGATTAAAGGTTCGTGAGGGAGTCCCGTATCTAGTACGGGAAATAAAGTGTGAGCTACTTTTTTCGAGCTTCACCCTCAATAATAAATCTTAAAGCATTAAGTTTAATAAACCCTTCTGCATCTTTCTGATTATAGACTTCATCTTCCTCAAAAGTTGAGTAGTTTGCATTGAAAAGAGACTTCTCAGACTCTCGTCCAACTACAAAGATATTCCCTTTATAGAGTTTTAGTCTAACTTTTCCTTCAACATTTCGTTGAGTCTGATCGATTGCAGATTGAAGCATTTTTCTCTCTGGAGAGAACCAGAAACCGTTATAGATAAGTTTTGCATATTTTGGCATCATCTCATCTTTAAGATGAGCCTCTTCTCTGTCAAGACAGATAGACTCAATAGCACGGTGGGCTTTTAGCATAATTGTTCCACCTGGAGTCTCATAAGCTCCTCGGCTCTTCATTCCAACAAATCTATTCTCAACAATATCGATTCTACCAATTCCATGCTTGCCACCAAGTTCGTTAAGTCTTCTTAACATTGTTGCTGGAGACAGTTTGTCACCATTTAGAGCAACTGGATCACCATTTAAATACTCAATTTCGATATATTCTGCCTCATCTGGAGCCTCTTCAGGTGATTTTGTCCATCTCCACATATCATCTTCTGGTTCAGCCCAAGGATCTTCAAGAATACCACCCTCGTATGAGATATGAAGTAGGTTAGCATCCATTGAGTATGGAGATTTTTTACCTTTTCGCTCAATCTCAATTCCATGCTCTTCAGCAAATTTCAGAAGCTTCTCTCGAGAGTTTAGATCCCACTCTCTCCAAGGTGCGATAATAGTTAAATGGGAGTTGATACCTAAATAACCCATCTCAAATCTAACTTGATCGTTACCTTTTCCAGTAGCTCCATGAGAGACACCATCTGCACCAACTTCTGCTGCAATCTCTGCCTGTCTTTTTGCAATTAGAGGTCTTGCAATAGATGTTCCAAGGAGATATTCACCCTCATAGATAGCATTTGCTCGGAACATTGGAAAGACATAATCTCGAACAAACTCCTCTTCAAGATTCTCAATAAAGATATTCTCAGGTTTGATACCAAGACTTAAAGCTTTTGCTCTCGCTGGTTCAACCTCTTCACCTTGACCAATGTCAGCTGTAAATGTAACAACTTCACAACTATACTCATCTTGAAGCCACTTTAGAATAACACTTGTATCAAGTCCGCCAGAGTATGCTAAAACAACCTTTTTTACACTCTTTTTACTCAACTCTTTTCCTTAGTTTAATTATCTGAAATTTTATCAGGAAGTTATAACTTTTGAAACTGACTTGATTGAGTAAAGTTTTGAGTGACTGTGCCGTTAAGATATTAAGATTATTATATTATTTCACATCAATATATACTTTCAATCTTTAAACTTCTGAAGAGAGAAGTGACAATATTTAAGATGCAAAAAAATAGATACCTTAAAAGGATACAGTTATGAAAGTTATCAAAAGAGACGGAAGTCTTCACTATTTTAATGTTGAAAAGATTAAGAAACAGACCCAAGAGGCTGTTGAGGGGTTAAAGAGTGTTTCTCAAGAGGAGTTAGATAGAGATATTATCCCTCAGCTTAAAGATGGAATAAAGTCCAGTGATATCCAGTCTTTACTAATTACAACAGCTCTTAATAAGATAGATGTCGATAGACCAGACTGGACGTTTGTGGCTAGTCGACTATTTATGAACGACCTCTATCATAAGGTTGGGAAAAAGTATAATTCACAGAAGGGACAACCATACTCGCATAGTTTAAAAGATTACATTCAATATGGTCAAGCGATTGGACGAATCATTAGAGGGCTTGAAGATGGATATAACCTTGATGAACTAGATATCTATATTCAACCTGAACGGGATAAACAATTTACATATCTTGGTGCAAAGACTCTCTATGATAGATATCTTCTAAAAGATCGAGATAAAACACCTATTGAATTGCCTCAACATATGTTTATGGCTGTTGCAATGTTTCTTGCAAAAGATGAAGATGAGAAGATGAAGAGAGTTAAAGAGTTCTATGATGTTATCTCTAAATTTGAGGTGATGGTAGCGACTCCAACACTATCAAATGCCAGAACACCTCATCATCAGTTAAGTAGCTGTTTTGTAGGTTCAACTGATGATAATATTGAGTCTATTTTTGACACATATAAAGATATGGCTCTTCTCTCAAAACATGGTGGAGGAATCGGTTGGGACTTTAGCAGAATTAGAGGTTCTGGAGCTACTATTCGAGGGCACAAAGGTGTTGGCGGGGGAGTTATTCCATTTCTAAAACCTGTTAATGATGTTGCTCTTGCCGTCGATCAATTGGGTTGTGTTGATAGAGATAGTTTTGTCAATATCGTAGAGAGTGTTACAACAGAAGATTTTACTCACAATTTTCAGAAAAGAATTCAACCATACCAAGAGAGTTCTCAAGAGTTTTTAGATGATTTAGTTGCTATTGCTAAAAGCTACTCATTCTCATATGGGACATTTTCAAAAAAGATTGTTGGACAATTAATAGAAAACTCTATAAAAAAAATACCAGTTGAGGCAACTCTTGAAGAGTTCAATATCCATAGACAACAATACAAAAAAGTTATGGGACAATATCGTAAGATAGAAAAAAATCCTCCTAGTGGTTTTAAGCCTATCACTGGTTATCCTTTTTACCTCATCAATAGTTTAGGGACTGTTTTAAATTCTGAAACCTTAAAGCCCTTATCAAAACAACTTACAAAAAAAGGGTATGAGAGTGTAACTCTTGGAAAGATGAGAATTGATCTTCACAGAGTTCTATATAGAACTTTTATCAGTGATTATGATAGTAACAATTATACTGTTGATCATATTGACGGAGATAAGTTAAATAATTCTCTCGACAATCTTCAGCTTCTGTCTAATGAAGAGAATATTTCTAAAGGGTGGCAAGATGATGAAGTGAGACAGAGAAGAATAGAGAAATCAAAAATTTCAAAGTTTCTCTCTGGAACTCATAAACTGAATGGCGATAGAAGAGGTTGGGATACAGAGATAGTTGATCTAAAACTTAAAACTATTCCAATTACATCTGTTCAAACTGGAGATATGATTCAATCTTTTAATATGGAGAGTGGAGAGGTTGAGTATAAAAGAGTTGAAAAAACTCATGAGGTTTTTGTAAAACATAAAGATCAAATCTCTATAAAATATAGTGATGGCGGATACATCACAACTTCCAATTGGCATCCATTAGCAATATATGAAGATGGAAAATATATCTATCGCCGAAGTGATGAGGTCAGAATTGGAGATATTGGAGTAGATAGCTTTGGAAAAAGAGTAGAAATCGTTGAAATTAACAATAACCCTTTAGCAGATGAAAACTACTTCGACTTAACTGTTGAGGGAAACAACAACTACTTCTGTTCAACTGGAGATGAAAATAGTCCATTTCATCTTATTCACAATACTAGAAAAGGGTCAATAAATGCCTATCTTGAGGTTTGGCATTGGGATATTGAAGACTTTTTAGACTTAAAAAAGAACTCTGGAGAGGAGAGACGACGAGCTCACGATCTATTTACATCTGTCTGGATTAATGATCTATTTATGGAGAGAGTAAGAAGTAGTGGAAGTTGGTCTCTTTTTGATCCGCACGAAGTAATGGATTTAACAGATAGTTTTGGAGATGATTTTAAATCAAAATATCTTCAGTATGAGACAAGAGATAATTTAAGAAAAAGGACAGTTTCTGCAAAAGAGCTTTGGAAAAAGATTCTACTCTCATATTTTGAGACTGGGTCACCATTCCTTGGCTTTAAAGATGAATCAAATAGACGAAATCCAAACCAACACTCTGGAAACATAAGAAGTTCTAATCTTTGTGTCACAGGAGATACAAGAGTTTTAACAGAGAATGGATATATTCGAGCCGAAACTCTTGCCAACTCTGAAGATAACCCTAAGATTGCCATCGATGGAAGAATGTTAAAGGAGCACTCAACAAAATTAGAGACACCTCTTCATAAGATGGTTCAAACCTCATCGAATGAAGATGTTTATCAAGTTACAATGAGTGATGGTTCAGTTATTAAATGTACAGGATATCATGAATTTCCAGTAGTAACAGAGAGTGGAATTGAGAAAAAACCTCTACTTGAAATGGATAGGAGTGAAAAGATATATATTCATCCTCAAGAGACATCTTTTGGTTCATTTCATAGTCCTGACTTAGCATTTCTAATGGGGTTAATAGCTGGAGATGGAACTTTCTCAATTGATAGACGAGATCCTGCAAACTTGAAAGAAATTGTTTATATAGATCTATATGATAAATCAATTCACCTTGCTGAAAGAGTTGAAAAGATTGTTCATCAGCTTATCGGTGATAGTAACTATAAACTACCAGTTTTTAGAAGCCAAGTTGATAGCGGTAGTAGTAAAAAACTTAGGCTAGGTTCAACAAGATTAGCTAGAGTACTAGCAAGGTATGGTTTTGTAAAAGATACTAAATTAAGAGTTCCTGATATTATTTTTCAAAGCTCTAAAGATACTATTATTGCCTATCTAAAAGGTCTATATACAACTGATGGAACAGTTAATCGTATAAAAAACAGCGGAAACCCATCAATGGTAATTCAGCTTAACTCAATATCTAATGAGCTACTTCAAGAGACAAGAGTTCTATTGAGTATGGTTGGAATTAGAGGAAGAATCTACTATAAACCATCAGTAAATTCAACTCTGCCAGATGGAAAAGGTGGCTATGCAAACTATCAGACAAAGCCTCAATATCGTCTTGACTGCAATGGTGATAATGCTCTTGTTTTTAGAGAGAGTATTGGGTTTGAAAGTGATGAGAAAAATAGTCGTTGCGATGAAGTTATCATAGAGAGAGAGGCTAACGGTAGTAAATGGTCGAGAAAACCGGAAAAGTGGGAGACTCAAATATCAACAGTTGAATATATAGGCAGAGAGCCTGTATATGATTTAACATCTGATAGTGAAAGTCATACGGTTGTATTTGACGGGATTGTCACAGGAAACTGTATGGAGATTTTGCAGAACACATCACCTGCAAAATATCAGGTTCAACGAGATTTTATCGAGAAAAATGAGAAAGTTGGAGAGGGTGAAACAGCTGTCTGTAATTTAGCTTCAATTAACCTTTCAAAGATACATAAGAGAGAGGATATTGAGCGGGTTGTTCCTGTTGCTATCCGAATGTTGGACAATGTAATTGATCTCAACTTCTACCCTATTGAGGCTACAAAATATACAAACTTGAAAAATAGGGCCATTGGTCTTGGTGTGATGGGTGAAGCACAGATGTTAGCTGAGAATCTTATTGAGTTTGGAACAGATAGACATTTAGAGATGATTGATGAGGTAATGGAGAATGTTTCATACAATGCTATCCGTTCGTCTTCAAAACTTGCAGTTGAAAAAGGGGCTTACCCTAACTACAATGGCTCTTTATGGAGTAAGGGAATCTTCCCAATTGATACAGCTCACTCTGAGGCTAAAAAACTAACTAAACGGGAACTATCTTGTGATTGGGATAAACTCAGAAAAGAGGTAGCAGAGAGTGGAATGAGAAACGGTTATCTTATGGCTATCGCTCCAACATCATCAATCTCTATCCTATCTGGAACAACTCAAGCTGTTGAACCAGTCTATAAGAGAAAGTGGTTTGAGGAGAATCTTAGTGGAATGATTCCTGTAACAGCTCCTAATCTCAATAGCGAAACTTGGTTCTACTATAAACCTGTTTATGAGGTAGATCAAGTTGATTTAGTTCGAGCTGGAGCAGTTCGCCAAAAATGGTTAGATCAGGCTCAAAGTCTCAATATCTTTATCAATCCAGACACAGTAACAGGTGGAAGACTTCATAAAATCTATATGACTGCTTGGAGTCTTGGAGTAAAGACAACTTACTACCTTAGAAGTAAATCTCCAGAGACAGAGAGTATCGACAGAAGTGATGAGTGTCTGGTATGTCAGTAGCCGTGATAGAGTTAGCAACTGCGCCGTAAACCCTCGCCATTCATGGCGGGGATATAAGGCGCAAATATAACGATATAATAAGGCAAAA
>JAMJTX010000163.1 GCA_024281215.1 Candidatus Thiovulum karukerense
TATTTTATCAATGAAAAGCCAGTTATATTATTTAACTGGCTTTAACTTTTAGATGTGTAGAAAGCTATGCCGTTTACGGCGGGGTACTTCACTCTAGGTAGCCTAGCCGTGAACAGCGAGGCTACTTTACAATCTATTTGATTAGCTTTAACATATCCATAATAAAATCTGCACTTACTTTAGCTGACTTTTCGAGGAATGAGTCAAAATCTATATCAGCACTATCATCAGCAGAGTCACTAATTGCTCGTAAAACGAAGAAAGGAACATTGAGACTATCACAAACAACAGCAACAGCAACCCCCTCCATCTCAAGAGCATCTGCCCCAAAAGTTGTACGAATCCACTCTTTTCGAGATGAGTCAGCTATAAACTGGTCACCTGTGGCAATAACTCCTTTGCCGAGTTTAATCTCTCTACTCTTTGCAACCTCATCAGCAATAGAGTTTAATTCATCAGAACTCTCTATAAAAACTGCACCCTCTGGTACAAAACCGAAAGGGTGTCCAAAAGCTGTAATATCTAAATCGTGTTGAGTAAGTTTTGTTGCATACAGAAGATCTCCTATCTTTAGCTCTGGATTAATTGCTCCAGCAACTCCACTAAACAGAAGCTTTTCAACCCCAAACTTCTCAATCATTACTGAAGCTGTAAGAGATGCAAATACCTTTCCGATTTTGCTATAAGCGATGACTAACTCATTTTCACCATAAGAAGCTGTGTAGTAGATATTCTTTCCATACTCTACACTTTTATGCTCTCCGAGAAGCTCTAAAATAGGAGTAATCTCCTCCCTCATTGCTCCTAAAATACCTATTTTCAATTTCTACCCTTATTTTTAACTATAATTGTATCGATTTTAATTTTTTGATATTGAGTTTTACAGATGGTAAAAATCTTTGGAATATTTCTTCTTTTATTGGAGTTTTTAATGGGTGCATCTTTAAGTAGTATAAAAGTTGGTGAATCATCTCTGCCATTTATTTTTGAAGAGAGTAGAGGGTTGCCAATTGTCTCAATGCAACTTGTCTTTCAGGTTAGTGGTTCAGTCGATGATGGCAATCTATCTGGTTTAGCAAACCTCTCTGCCTCTATCTTAAATGAGGGTAGTTTAAAATCTGGTTCAGAGAAGTTTGCTGAAAAAGTAGATGAAAAAGCGATCTATTTAAGTAGTGGAGTAGGGGTTGAGACATTCGTTATCAGACTTGACTCCCTTAAAGAGAGTTTTGGTGATGGTATTCAACTCCTCGCTGAGTTATTAGAGAGTCCAAACACAAAAAAAGATATCTTTAATAGGGTAAAAGAGAGAATAATTAGTCAATTACTTCAAAAAGAGAGCAATTATGACTATGTAGCTTCACGACTTCTAAAGCAGACTATTTTTAAAGATACACCTCTTGTCTCTCCAAAGCTTGGAACAGTAGAGAGTATTGAGAGAATTCGACTCAAAGATGTAAAGAGGTTTCTTGCTCAACATCTTGTTGTAGAGAGAGTTATTCCAGTAATTGGTGGTGATATATCAGAAGAGGAGGCTCAAGAGTTCTTACAACCTATTTTAGCTCTTCTACCGCATGGTGAAAATTCTCAACTACCTACAATTCAGTTTTCTGAAAATAGTGAAGATATAGTCGAGTATAGAGATACAAAACAGTCATATATCTATTTTGCATCTCCTTTTCATATGAGTTTTACAGATAAAGATATGTTTAAGATGAAAGTGATGTTCTTTATCTTAGGTTCATCTGGATTTGGTAGCCGACTAATGGAAGAGGTGCGAGTTAAAGAGGGGTTAGCATACTCTGTTTATGCTAGTGGTCATGTTGAAAAGAGTTACTCATACTTCTCTGGACATCTTCAAACAAAAGTTGAAAATCTTCAAAAGGCTAAAGATCTAGTTTCAGAAGTTATAAGTAGTTTTGTAAAAGATGGTGCAACAGCTGAAGAGCTGGAGTCGGCTAAAAAGTTTATTCTCGGTAGCGAACCATTGAGAACAGAGACTCTTGCCCATAGAGTTAGCCGAGCTTTTAAAGAGTATTACAGAGAACTGCCTTTAGGTTTTAGTAGAGATGAACTTGAACTTATTAGAGAACTGAAACTATCTGAGCTAAATATTTTTATCAAAGAACATAATGAGATTATAAATCTTACATACTCGATTGTTACTGCTCAAGAGGAGAAAGTTGAGGAGAGGAGAGAATAGATGAGGCTTCTGAAATTTGTTGAGAGGTTCTTCCCAAAAGTTTTTATAGGTATCTGGCTCAATCGCGGAAGATATCATATATCTGTTCGCAAGACTCTACCTTCTGGTAGTACGAAGAGCGAGACATTTAGCTTTGATGCAGATGCTGAACTGGAGGTGATGTCCAATAAACTAAATAAGATTCAGAAAGATAATATATTAAGCTATATATCTCTTCTGGATTCATCAACAGTTTTTGGAGCTGTTCCAACAGTCAAGAGGCATCAATTTATAGAGTATGATGAGGTAAATAGCTCTCCTGATTTTGATGACATTCTATTTCATCCTCAAAAAGAGAAATGGACAATTTTCTCATCAAAGAGCGAACTTCTTCACCTTCAAAATAGGTTTCAAGATAGTGGCTTAGATTTTATATTCTCTCCATTCCTACTTCCAAATATAGCTAAACAGAGATTTAATCTATCTCAATCAACATCTATTTTTATTGTTGCAGAGAAAGACCTATCTCTATTTACAATCTTTAAAGCTGGTAATCTTCTCTATGGAAGAGTAATCGATGAGATAGATAGCAATGAAGAGATTATCAACATCTCTCAAAAAGAGATCGAAGATAATGATATGTTTGAGTTTGATGAGCTAACTCCAGATATAGAGAGCAATGAGAGGTATAAAAACCAGAGCGATAGTTCATATTTTGATGAGGGAGAGCTTGACTTTGATTTAAGTGATATGGACGATCTTAATCAAGAAGAGGACTTTTTAGATCTAGATCTCCTCGATGATAAGTTTGAGGATGATAGTGTTGATGAGCCAGTTGATGAGAGGCTAATTCAGAAAAAAGAGAAGAGTAATAATAGTATCTCGGAGCTTGAGAAGTTCTTGGAAGAGGATATGGTTGAAGAGGATATGGCGGAAGCTGAAATTATTCAAAACACTGAAGTTGACTACGACCTCATCTACTCCGCTATCAAGAGGGGAGTACATAACTTCTATAATGACAAACTCTATCCATCAGACTTTATTGAGAACTGCTATATCCTTACTGAGCTGAAAGTTAATAGTTCATTTATTCAAAAAATTGAAGATGAGTTTAGCTTTGACACAGAGAAAGTTAGAGTGGATATATCTGAACTTTTAGTTGATTTAACAGGAGAAGAAGTTGCAAAAAATTAGTTATAGTTTTATTGAACCAAGAGAAAAAAGGGTTCTTTCTCCAGAGGTAGGTCTTGTTCTATCTTTCTTCTCTGTTCTTTTTATATTTATTATCGGTGTTATTCTATATCTCTCTTTTAAGATTGATATGTTTAACGATCTTAAAGAGTCATATGAACATCAGATTAGTCAAATAGATTATCAGACATCTATTGTTAATGAGGATATAGAACGAATTTCTGAAGGTGTTAAAACTTCAGAGATCTTGAAAGAGCGAAATCTATTTTTTCTCTCAGCTATTCACAACATTCTTCAACTCGTTCCAGATAAGATCACTCTTTCTAAAATTGATATGAGAGAAGATGAGCTAATTATCTATGGAAAGACTCCGACAAAAGATATATATAACCTTTTAATGTTAGCTCCTCTAAAATCTATTTTTGATAAGAGTTTTACAAGCTTCTATCTTCTTGATAATGGTTGGTATAAATTTGTCTCTTACAACTCTATGGACGATAACCTAACAATTTTTAGGGATCGCTAGATGTCCATAAAATATTTTCTGACACTCCAGATATTTATTAGTTTTATCTTTGCAGAGACTCCAAGTTGGTTATTTCTCAGTGAAGATTCAAGTTATATTTATGGGGTTGGTTCAGCAAAAAGAGATATCTCATTCTCAAAACAGCTTAAAGTTGCAAAGATATTAGCTAGAGCTAACTTGAGTGAAAATATCTCTGTTAATGTAGAGTCTAATTTTGAGAAGAGGGTATCATCTGACAACCGCTCAGAGGTAAGTTACTCCACTTCCCAAACATCAAGCCATCTATTAAAATACTCATTTATAAAAAATAGATGGGTAGATGATAGTGGTGAGCTATTTATTTTAATGGCAGTTCCAAAAGAGAAATTGGCAACTGATTAATAAAAAGGAAAAATTTGAACAAAAAAGATATTAAATTAGCAGTGTTTGATTTTGATTCAACACTAATGGACGGAGAGACAATCGACCTTCTTGCAAATGAGCTTGGTCTTGTTGAAGAGGTCTCTAAAATAACAGAAGAGGCTATGAGTGGTAAGTTATCATTTTTTGAGAGTCTCACAAAGAGAGTATCTCTCTTAAAAGGTCTTCCTGTTGAAAAGGTTAATAGTGTATGTCAAAATTTACCATATATGAATGGAGCAAAAGAGGCTATTTCGCATTTAAAAGAAAATGGTGTAACAGTTGTCTGTTTTAGTGGTGGTTTCCGAAATGCAACATCTTATGCAAAAGATATTTTAGGTTATGATGCAGACTTCTCAAATGTACTTCAATCTAAAGATGGTGTTTTAACAGGTGAAGTTGGTGGAGATATGATGTTTGACTGGAGTAAAGGGGATATGCTTACTAGACTTCAGGCACTTTTAAATATCTCTTCAGCAGAGACTCTAGTTGTTGGTGATGGAGCTAATGATTTAAGTATGTTCAGACATGCAGAGACAAAAGTGGCATTCTGTGGTAAAGAGGTTTTACGAAAAGAGGCGAATATAACAATCGATGTTAAGGATCTTAGAGAGCTGGTTAAATATTTATGATGTTGAGAAAAAATTTGATGTTATAATTGTGGCAGAAATCTAGCTAATAAAAAGATTGATGAATGCTAACGATGGAGTGGCTTCACGGTAAATATGGTAGGGAGTTTTTATGAGCAGTACACTATCAGAACTCGATATCTTAAACCAGAGGATTGAATTTTTTCTCACGACCTGTAATAAAGTAAAAGAGGAGAGTGATGAATTAAAAGAGAAGCTTCTAGAAAAAGATAGTGAGCTTTTGGCAAAAGATGAAAAAATTGATGCTTTAACTCTTGAGCTAAGTGATAAAGAGGCTGAACTTCAGGAACTTGTCTCGAAGCTAGAGAAGATTTTAGATTGAGAGAAGAGTATAAATGGCAAAAATAAAGGTCAAAGTTAATAATAAGCTGTTCAATTTAGATCTTGAAGATGGGTTTGCTGCATTTCTTCAAGAGGATTTAATGAAACATCTCAACAAAGAGAATAACAGCATAAAAGAGCTTATTGGTGCATATATAAATAAGAACTATGAGATCTATGAGCTTCATAAGAGGCTCTCAGACCTTAATCACAAACTTAATTAATTTAAAAGGATTTTCTGTATGACTAGATCAGCGTTTAGTATGATTGAACTCGTTTTCGTTATTGTTATTTTAGGAATTATGGCAGCAGTTGCAGTTCCAAAATTCACTGGTATCCAAGATGATGCTCTTATAAGTTCTGAAAAGACAACAGTTGGTATTGCTCGACAAGGGGCATCTATGCTCTATGGAAAGAGACTTGTTCGAGGTACAGATTTTGATGTAACTTTGGCAGATAAAGATGGTGCTCAATATACAGCAAGAGTTGTATTTAATAGTAGCTCATACTACCCAGTCACACTGGATATTAACAGCAGTAAAGATGGTAATAGTATTCCTACTGCAGGTGGCACTATCTCAACAGATATGAGTGATGGTATGACATTTGGTTTAGTTGCTGAGCCAGAATCAATTGTTAATCAGTGGGAAAGAAATAGAACTAGAACTGGTACGGATAGTGTAACAGAGCATATTGGACCAGCTTCAAGAAGTATTACAGATACAAATGCAGAGATTCACCAAGGTAACTATTGGGAATATAACAATACAACTGGAAAAATTATCCTGAAATAGTTCTGTATGAGAAGAGGTTTTAGCCTAATTGAACTAATTTTTGTTATTGTTATTTTAGGGGTATTAGCATCAGTTGCTATCCCTAAAATGCACATTACAAAAAATGAGGCTTTAATCTCTTCTGAAAAACAGGTAATTGGTTATGCTCGTCAAAATTTAGTTATGTTACATACCAAGCGAGTTGTAACAGGTAGAGATTTTAAAATCTCTCTCACAAACATAGATAATGAAGAGTATCGAGCTTCGATCATCTTCACAAAAACACTTTTCCCACACTCTCTCTCTATAAAAGACAATAGTCAAAATGCTTTAACAGATAACAATCTTGATTATAGTGACACACTCTCAAAAGGTTCTCGTAAAGTTTTAGCATTAGCAATTGAACCAGAGAGTCTTACAGAGTGGGAAAAGATAGATGGCTCTGCTGACTCAACTCATAGATGGAGAGGTCTTGCCTCAACAATTATTAATGACAGTAACTATGAGATTTCTAATACAAACTACTGGGAATACAATAATACATCTGGAAAAATATTCTTACGATAATTCAGGATTCAGTAATCTATTATTAAGCCAACTTTCTATTTAGGAGAGTGACTAAATAGAGATATTCGGGTCAAGCCCGAATATGACAAAAGAGTGTCATTGCCGTGCTTGACACGGCA
Source organism: Candidatus Thiovulum karukerense (assembly GCA_024281215.1). Lineage (GTDB taxonomy): Bacteria > Campylobacterota > Campylobacteria > Campylobacterales > Thiovulaceae > Thiovulum_B > Thiovulum_B karukerense. The sequence goes on from JAMJTX010000163.1 coordinate 6,726, forward strand.
ATCTATTATGAAGCAAAGTTTCTATTTAGTCAGTCCCAGCAATCTATTATTTAGCAAACTTTAAATAACTTCAATAATATTTCCACTTCTTTTTAAACCAAAATAGCCTCGACTCTTTAACTCATCTGCGGTATCTCTATCAATGTAGAAACTTGCGAGACCTGAAATAAGTTTATGATTTTTGTATATCGGAAAGAGCTTATAGAAATTATTATGTTTTCTCTCGACTTTATCAATATCAGAGATATGAGCCTTATATTTAACCTCAATAAGAATCACAGTATCATCATTTGTTAAGACTAGATCATACTCCTCTTGAGTCTCACCTCGATGTTTCTCCATTCCACGAGCTATATCATCGTACTCAATACCTGCAACTTCTCCTTGTTGGCAGAGGGAGTTGTAGAAGAACTCTTCTGCAATATCGCCTTGATTGTTAGAAATATTTCCAACAAGTTTAGCAATTTTATCAAGCTTTCTATCGGTTCTTTGTAGTTGTGCATCAGTTCTTTGTAACTGTTCATCAGTCTGCTGAAGTTGTAAATCAGTTTTCTGCTGAGCAAGAGCCAGACTTGCAACAAGCTCTTTTAGATCAATATCAGACACTTTTAGCCTTTTCTATTGATTATAGCAAAACAGTCATTTAGGAAAAGAAGAAGAGAGAAGCCCCGTCGGAGGGGAATCCGACGAGCAAAATAGGGGGGAGAGGTTTGTTAGTTACCTGAAGTAGATAGAGTTTGACCTGACACAGCTACATTTGTTGTTAAATTAACAGGAGAAGCTTCTGTACCACCATCAATTCCAGCAAAAGTAGTTTTATAAATTCCACCATTATAACCAATTAAAACAGTATCAGCACTTGTGTCAAGTCCATTGTGATAAGTAATTTTTGCAACTTTTGTTCCACTTATACTAACATAACCCTCTTTGATTAAATCAATACCAAGCATAGTAGAGAGTGTGTAACTATCTTGAGTTTTATAAGCTACTGTAACATTTTTATCAGCTGTTAAGTTTTGAACATATAGACCATTGTTACTAGTTGCTACACCTTGGCTTGAACAGTTTGTATCAAAAGTTGTAGGAAGAGAACCGGTTGAATTTGGAGCAGCAGTAATTACTGAAGCATCTTTATATAGAGCATACCATTCACTGTTCCCACTATTGATAAGAGAGATATTTGAAACCATAGCTTTATCTGGATCGCCATCAACACTAGTACTCTCATTGTCGATTGCTGCACCAACAGCTACAACTTGCATATTTTGAATAGAACTATCAAAATCTGATGCATATTTACAGTAATTAAAAGAAGATGTACCACCTGCAATAGATACATTATCTTCAAAGTTTGTTGCTAAGTTACTCTCAACAATAGAATCACTATATACTCTTAGCTTACTTGCAGCTGTTGTATTAACTTCAACATTGCTCCCACTAACTGTTACAGAGCTAATTGTTGGTTTAGTTAAGTTAAACTCAACACCATCAGTTAGATAGTTGCCATACTCATCAAGTACTGAGATAGTTAAGTTATAGTCGCTATCAGATAGAGCTGTTGAGAGTTCATGGGTTGAGAAACTTCCAGTAAACTGAGTTCCACTTTTTGTTAAGAAGATTTTATTGCCACCAACTTCTGCAATAACATTCTCGAGATCACTAGAACCAACAATCCCGCTAACACTTGCACTTACAGATGCATTGTAGATGATATTATCAACTGTGAAATCTGTTTTATCAAAGTGGTGAATCATTGTAGTAGCTGTAACATCTGGATTAACAGAGAATGATAGAGGGTTAGTTCTATCACCTACATAGACCCAATAACCTTTCTCTTTATCTGTTCTAAAGAGTGTATATCTATCACTTATATTAAATGTATCGCTTGATTTAGTTAAGTCAAGGTATGACCAAGAGATTGCACCACTTGAAATATGCTCAACTGGAGATAGAATTTTTTTAACCTCTTTTCCAGCAGCAGCTAGAGAATAGATAGGAGAGTTTTTATCTGTTGAGTAGTCAGGTGCATAGACGGCATCATATTTTAGATCGTCAATAATAGCATCAGCTGAAGTGTAATCAACTTTACCACCCCAAGAGACAGAAGAGTCATTAGCCGCACATTCAAATATGTCATTATGAGCATTATCCCCTATAAAGTCATCATTGCCATTTCCACAGAATATACCATTTGCTGTCCCTGATGAACCAGTAGCCGCACCACCAGATAGTATAAGGTTATATCCTGTAACTGTTACAGTTGAGCCAGATGCAGAAGCGAATACATCCATATCACTAGATACAGCTTTTGTATTAATCGCATCTGCAACAGCTGAAGCGACAGCGGTTGTTGTTGTTCCATTTGCGGCTGCTATTGCAGCAGTAGATACCACACTAGCATAAAGACCATTATCTGCAAATCCAATTGTCAATGTTTGACCACCAGCGATTGTTCCTTTAGCAACTAATGTGTATGTAGTTTTAGTAATAGGTGCTTGAGCTATTCCTGAGCCAGACCAAACCTCTTTAATAGCACCTTTTGCTTTATCATCAGTTGATGTAGAGAGGGTAAAGATATCTTTTCCACTATCTATAGTATCTTTAATATCAAAATACCGCTCAGCCGCAGTTGTAGAGACAACAGCAATTTGCCCTGTTGCAGTGGCTCCACCACTAATAGCTACTGCTTCAATATTTGCACCGTCAGTTACTATATCAGCCACAACCCCATTGACATTACCTGTTGTTGAATCTGTACTAAGAGTAATAGCTGGATTAGTTATGACTGGATCTCCTGTTCTACCATTTGCAGCAGTTGCATTTACATCATAAACTCTTGTAAATACTTGATCTTTTAAGTAGAAAGTACCATTTGCGGCAGTTGAAGCAAGAATAAATGAGTCATCATTTGCTGCAATCTCACCACCTGTATCGATATCAAGAGTTACATTTTTAATATTAGCATTTGCCGTTGTAATCGCACCAGCTGTTAATACAGCAGATGCTCCAAATGTTGCTGTTGTAGCTGCGCCATTTGCATCAGGAAGTGCTACAACACCCGTAACTACTCCAAGTGGTCCGCTTTCTGCTGTACCATCAGCTACACTAAAGTTCGGTCGAACAATTACAAAGTTTTCACCATAAACTGACATTACTTCATCAGGATGAGGGTCTGAAGCAGCATTAGCATTAGCCCCATCATCTAATGCAGTCACAGCTGCTTGTGTCCATAAGCCAGTAGTACTCTCAGCATTTACTGTATGTATAGGATCAGCACCAGTCAATGTTGTCACATCTCCAAAAACAACATTATTTTGATTTCCAATTCTAAATGCTTTATCTGAAAGAATAACAATTTTAGCAGCTGCTGATGGAAGAGCAACAATGTTAAAGTCTTGAGGAAGAGTACCATCTTGTTTTGCAGCGGCAACAGCGCTGTTAATTGACTCTATAACATCAATGTAATTAACACCACCACTCTCATCAGTATCTCGAACAGTAACAGTAAGACTATTTATAGCATGTTCATCTTTTATATCAAATGTGTAAGTTGCTGCTGGAGTGGCAGCTGTTAAAACTAACCCAGTTCCCCCACCTCTAATTTCATAATCATCAAATGAGAGCATGTTCCAACCATTTGAGATGTTTCCATCAGAAACCATAGTTGAGTGAGTTGAAGATGTGATTCCACCTGAACCTAAAATTAGACCTGGTTGGTCACTACCAGCATTGTTATCAAACCTAACCCAATAAGATTTTCCTGGAGTAAGTGTTGAGAAGTTATTTGTAGCTGAAGCACCATTTGTTCCGTGATAATAGTATGTTTCCCATTTCTGACTACCAGCATTATAGTTATAGATTCGTAGGTCATCAGTTCCACCCATTGCATCTTTATCTGTTGAAGCATAATTTGTTACAATATTTGATGTACCATTCTCATTTCCAGGGTTATCTGATATATCAGCATCAAAGATATCAATAATATCAAGCTCTTGACTAGCAGTTGAAGATGTAATCGCTGTTAACACAAGTGGATTTGACTGAGTATTTGCTGAACTAAATACCCCACTATATGAGAGACCATCAATAGTCATCTGGAATGTATCACCCTCAAAGTCAGCTTGATATTTGATATGAATGTTTGGTGTTGCACTACTATGGTGTGTAACATACATACCAAAAGTTGCAAAAGTATCATCGTTAGTTTGACCTTGAACATCAATACTTAAAGAAGCTGTTGAAGGCTCATTTGTAACACCATCAACAACCATAAAACTAATCATACTTAAACCAGCTGCTGCAAAATCTGTATATTGATTATCATTAACAGTTTCACTCTTTGTCTCATCAGCTGTGAAAGATGTCGCTCCACTAGATGTAGAACTAAAGCCACCTGGAACACCTACCATCTTCCACTTATCATCTGGAAGTGTAATTGGTATTAAATCATTTGCAGTCGCAGATACAGTTATCCCCAAAGCAGCAATTGCTGCTAAACTTAATCTTGAAGTTTTCATTGTTTAAACCCCTATTTCGATTTATTCTAAACTGATAATCGTCTTTATAATTTTTTTTTTTAAATATAGGGAAATTTGAGGTCAGATATCTTCAATTTTACCAAGTTTTACAGCTTGCATAAACCACAATAATCGCAATAAAATCTAGCTGAAAAGCCTAGAAATAGTAGTTGCGAGAGTATGAAATAACTATTTTTACTTTAGCAAATTTTTAGGGAGTAAGTGAAGTACCCCGCCGTGAACGGCGAGGCTTCCTAGACTGAACCTGCCCATGGGAAAAGATTTGGTTTTCATCAGC
>JAMJTX010000164.1 GCA_024281215.1 Candidatus Thiovulum karukerense
TATCTGACCAGCCAATATCAGCTTCAACAACCTTAATTAGCTCACTCTTCTCCATGACAGCATAGTCAATACTATCCTCTGGAATTGAGTGCATATCTTCAGGTTTAATTCTAATCAGCCCCTTAGAATTTATTGCATTGGAAATAGCATTGTTCGATTGATGGCAAATCTCTGGGGAGAACTTCTCTAACTCTTTTAAAAAAGTATCAACCTTAAAACAGAACATTCCACTATTCCATAGGCAATTCCCTTGTTCAAGATACTTTTGAGCAGTTTCTAAACTTGGTTTCTCGTGAAACTTTAGAACACTGTTATCATCTTTATATTCAATATACCCATATCCAGTATGAGGTGAGGTTGGACGAATCCCAAAGGTAACTAAAAAACCATCTTCAGCTAACTTTTTAGCATCTTCCACAACTTGCAGATATTCAGCCTCTTTTTTTATAAGATGGTCACTTGGTAAAACCAATACAACATCATCTCTATTAAAATTTAAACAAGCCATTGCAATAGCAGGAGCTGTATTTTTTCCAAATGGCTCTAAAAGAAAGTTATAATTAGTGTCAAGCTTTATCTCATCCAACTGATCAAGAGCTAAAAAGTATTGATTCTCATTTGAGACAACAGAAAAGTCAGAAAAGAAACTATTTCGTTGGACTGTTTTTTGATAGAGCGATAAATCATCAAAAATTTTATTAAACTGTTTTGGCATAAGTGTTCGACTAATTGGCCATAGTCGTGTTCCACTACCTCCAGCTAAAATAATTCCTTTCATTACTGATCCTCTCCAAATAAATCTCTACTATAAACTTTCTCTTCTATATTTTTTAAATTATCAGAAACTCTATTGGCAATGATAATATCAGAGTCTCTTTTAAACTCTTCGAGGTCTCTAATAACTTTTGAATGAAAAAATTCTTCTTCTGGCAGAAGGGGTTCGTAAATTATCACCTCTATCCCTTTCGCCTTAATTCTCTTCATTATACCTTGAATTGAGGAGCTTCGGAAGTTATCGCTCCCGCTCTTCATTGTCAGTCTATAGATACCTACAACTTTCGGATTTTTTGCAATGATACTATCTGCTATAAAATCTTTACGAGTTCTATTCGCTTCTACTATTGCAGATATAAGATTATGTGGCACATCTCTATAATTTGCCATTAGCTGTTTTGTATCTTTTGGAAGACAATAGCCCCCATATCCAAATGATGGATTGTTATAGTGAGTTCCAATTCTTGGATCAAGTCCAACCCCATCAATTATATCTTTTGTATTGAGGCTGTGAGTTTGAGCATAGGTGTCCAGCTCGTTAAAGTAAGCAACTCTCATAGCAAGATATGTATTTGAAAATAGTTTTATAGCCTCTGCTTCTGTTGAGTCGGTTAAGAGGATAGGGGTGTCTGGTTTATTGGAGCTGTGGAGAAGAGTTTCTGCGAACTCTCTTCCTCTACTGCTTTTATCACCTACAATTATGCGACTTGGATATAAGTTGTCATAAAGAGCTTTCCCCTCTCGCAGAAACTCTGGAGAAAAGATAATATTATCGCTATTAAACTTTTCTCTTAGCTCTTTTGTATGTCCAACTGGAATTGTGGATTTAATAATAATTGTTGCTGTTGTGTTAATTTGCAGAATATCTTCTATCACTCTATCAACTGATGAGGTATCAAATCTGTTTGTTTTTGTATCATAGTCTGTTGGAGTTGCAACAATAATAAAATCAGCATTTTGATAAGCACTGTCTTTATCAAGTGTTGCCCTGAAGTTTAGCTCTCTATTTTGGAGATACTCTGCCATCTCCCTATCTTCAATAGGCAACTCTTTTCGATTGAGCATTGCTACTTTCTCTGGAATAATATCAAGTGTGACCACTTCATGATGTTGTGCCAACATTATTCCATTTGAGAGACCGACATACCCACTTCCAACAACAGCTATCTTCAAACAGTTCCTTTTAAAGCTTTTTTATGATTATACATAAATAATGGTTCTATCTCGATTTTTGCGGATTATAATTGCAATATAAAAGAACCCAATAGCCTAAAGCTAGGGGCTTGTGATTAAGAGTTATCTCTTAATCGGGGTGGATGCTTGACACACCCGTATGGGTTAGCTATTCGCTGACCTTTACTTTTTGTTTATATCCCTCTCCAACTCCATTGTTGGAATTATACAAAAAATTTAGAAAGGAGAAGGCACTTCCTCCCCATAGCTAAAGCTAGGGGTCTCCGTGCCAAAACAGTTTGATGAAAGATATATTTTTAATCTCAACCCAATTAACAAAGTCTCAAAAAGATATTAAAAGAGATAGACTTTTAGGCGAATGGTGTCGAGAACATTCAGATGACAATAGAGAAGCTTTCCCTTACATATGGAACTCTCCAGATAAGATAATTCGTGGAATCGAGCATATTGAGGATTACTATGAGGAGTTTTTACATATACTAACAGAAGAGCTGAATAAAATTCACAACCTTAATAAGGATAAACAGTTTTATCGAATTACTCTTGGAAATTGGTTAATACACTATATTAATACTAGTTTTGATAGATTTATTACTATGCGACTCTTTTATCGTAAAAATGGTGATTTTGATACAAATATTTTAGAGAGAGAAGATTTCTATACACCTCTTAATTTTTTGGATTACTCAAGAGTTATCCAGAGTGATGAGTACAACTTCCAGATATATACACAAGTGATAGAGGAGTTGTTTCCAAAGAGAGAATTTAAAAGAGTTGCTCTAAAATCAAAAATTGGGAAGTATATTCAACCAGCTCAAAGTCAAATAAAAAATCTTGTATTTAAAATTACAAATTTTCTATCATCTTTTCATAAAAATAGAATCTTAATTACAAAGCCATATTTTGGTGAAAATGGATATTTAAAGCTTTTAAAGCTAATTGTTATGAGTCGATTTAAAATAGTTGTTGATGAGAGA
>JAMJTX010000165.1 GCA_024281215.1 Candidatus Thiovulum karukerense
AGGTGAAAAAGAGAGTGTTTCAGTTGATGAGGTCAAAACAAAACTAGAGGAGTTATTAAAGTGATATATCTAATTGTTTATCTATTTTTAGAGGTCTTAATCTCTGTTGAAATATCATCTCAAATTGGTGGTTTAAATACATTTCTTGAGATTCTTCTCACAGCTTTAATCGGAATCTATATTTTAAGAAACTTCCAACAGAGCCTATTCTTTAATGTCACAGAGTTTATGGGTGGTGGAATCTCTCTTAATCAATTTAAGAGTCGGAATATTTTCCCATTTGTTGGAGCAATTCTATTTATTATCCCAGGGTTCTTTACAGATATTATTGGTCTGCTCTTTCAGTTCTCAATTTTTACAGACCTGATTACATCAAGTGAGAATGATATTCACCTTGACAATGATATTCGTAGAGACGATTTTGAGACTAAATATCGAGGTGAAGATAATATTATTGATGTTGAAGTCCTTGATGGTGGAGGAACTCCAAAAAATTTAAAGAACTAATCGCATTCTTTTCTCGCTTTGAGCAGTTTGAGGGTCTCCGCTAGTGAGACTCTCCTCTTGCATTGAGATAGTTTTGACTACTTAGTGATGTCCAACTTCTGTTCTCAGATAAAAATTTTGAGTAACTACTCCAGACTTTAGCAAAATCCCTATCTTTAGCAACAAACTCATCTATCAACTTTATATTCTCAACTTTAGCTTTTTCAATAATCTCTTTTGGAAATGAGTTGATCTCGATAGAGCTATCCATTTTAATTTGAGTTAATGCTAGACTATTTTCACTCTGAAAGTTATAGAGCATATTTGAGTTTAACTCTTCAGAAGCTATCTCAATAATTGACTGTTGCTCTTTTGATAGCCTGTTCCACGACATTTTATTAAAGGTTAGTTCTAAAATACTCCCTGGTTCTGTCCAACCACTATAATAGTATTTCGCAACTCTATGAAAGCCCATCTTTAGATCAAGAGCTGGACCAACCCACTCTGATGCATCGATTGTTCCCCGCTCAAGAGATGTAAATATCTCTCCTGCCGGTAGAAGGACAGGATTGACTCCAAGCCTTGCAAACAACTCACCACCAAGTCCAGGAATTCTCATCTTAAGACCAGATAGGTCATCTAGCTTCTCTATTCTCTTTCGAAACCAACCACCCATTTGAGGACCAGTGTTTCCACCAAGAAGTGGATGGAGATTATATCTATCATATATCTCTCGCCAAAGATCGTAACCACCACCATTTTTAAACCAACTTACACTCTCAATAGGAGTCATTCCAAAAGGGACACCGCCAAAAATAGAGATAGCTAAACTCTTCCCTTTCCAGTAGTATGGACCTGAGTGAAAGATATCTATTCCACCTGTTGAAGCTGTATCAAAAACAGCAAGAGCAGGAACAAGTCTATTTTTTCCATAAACCTCTATCTCAATTGAGCCTCCACTAGCTTCACGAACTCTATCCGCAAACTCTGTGACACCTGTTCCCATAATTGGAAAGTTATCTGGCCAACTTGTAGCAAGTTTAAGTTTTATCTTTTTTTGCCTCTTGATATTGACACCCTTGTCCTCAAACTGAGAACGGCTACAACCAGATATTAGAGAGGCTCCAGCTACTGCTCCACCTGTTAAAATAAAATCTCGTCTATTCAACTTCAACCTCTCTACTATTCTCTCCTAAAGACTCCTCTTCGCTCTTATCATACTGCTCAAAGTTATTAGCCTCAATAACAAGTCTTAAACGACGAACATACTCTTCTCTCAGTTCTGAATATATCTCTAAATGTTGAATCAGCTCAATAGGATCATCAGAGACTGCTCTAGCTTTTCTAAAAGCTGAATATTGAGGTGTCCTACCTAAAAGTGCCATATAGTCATCAACAGACTCAACATATGAGTCATACTTCTTCAGATAGACATCAGAAGATGATTGAGCTTTAATTCTCTCATCATCACTATCAAATGACCAGATTCCAAAGATATTATTACCCTCTTTAAAGAACCGTGAAGTTCCCCAGCCACTCTCAAGAGCAGCTTGTGCCAAGATAACACTTATCGGATGAGGTTTTACAGAGAGAAGAAGTTCGTCGAAATCACCATTTTTGATTCTATAAACTTTATATAGAGCCTTAAGGTACTCTTCATCTTGAAGGGTGAGATTGCTATCTCTGAGTTCAAGTAGGTTATTATGTATAGCAATAAGCTTTCTTCTACTCTCATCAACAGCAGGAAGAACAAGATTTATAAATCTCTCTTTTTTCTCTTTAATAGAGAGTGTAGCTATCTCTGCCTTCTCTTTTTTTACTTTTTCTCCATATCTATTAATAATCATATCAAGCTTTAATTTCGGCTCAATAATAAAAAAGCTATCAGATATAGTCTCAATACAGTGTTGAGGCTCAATCTTCTCTAATATATCATCAAGTTGTCCATCTCTCTCAATGGAGAGGGCTGGAGTTAAATTCTCATCTCTCTCCATAATTGAGTAGCTTTTCTCTTCAAACTCTCTCGCCTCCTCTATACTATTTGGCTCTTTACCCAACTCTATCTGGGTTAAAACAGCACCCCTGTCGCTACTTACCCCATCTTCTGATTTTAGATATACCAACTCATTAATAGCACTATCGAGTTGAGTGTTGAGATTGACAATATAGTAACTTGCCAACATTAATAGGGTAAAAAATATATAAGCACCAAACTTCTCAAATCTTTTTATCATAGTGTTTCGCACAACCTTTACTAGCTTTTTTCAAGAGTGCATACCTCCTATATTCAATAGATGTGCTACTACAAACTATTAGCACATAAACATTCTCAAATTATAACTAATTGAGCTTCTGAAACTTATCTTAATAATGTGAAGAACCCCGCCGTAAACGGCGAGGCTTCCTAGAAACTCCAGACTATTGTCCAGATATTAAGTAGGCTTAGACGGCACTTC
>JAMJTX010000166.1 GCA_024281215.1 Candidatus Thiovulum karukerense
GTTCTAAACCTCATCGAAAATATAGGTAAGCTCCGAGCTATTGGTGTCAAGATTATTAATAAAAAGATCAAGAATATCCACGATACAACAGAGCTTCAATACTATGTTGAGATTGTAAAGAGTTATACAGGTAACTTTAATCGTGAGTTTGATAAATACTCATCTCTTATTGAAGATGAGAAAGAGAGGGAGAAATTCCTTAACTTAAAAAATCGTCTTGCAAAAGATATAGACTACTTTATAAAACTTACTGAAGAGGAACTTCTTAATCAAGAGATTATCTTTATTGAACCAAAGTACTTCTTTGAACAGGGTGATGATATTATCAGATCAGAGAATATCTTTTATAATGAGATCTTCCAAGTCTTAGATGACTACATATCATCAAGAATAGCTGTTGTATCTAAAACTGTCTTAAGAGAGAAACTTATTCGATATGGTGCAGTCTTAGGAGTTGCTTCATTTATCGCTTATAAATCTTTCTCTCTATTTTAAGGCTATTTTTGAATAGAGAGTTAATCTTCTTCTTTGTTAAGAGATATCTTCGCTTTGACAGGGAACAACCTTTTATATCTCTCTCAGCAGGATTGGCTTTTCTTGGAATAGCTCTTGGTGTGATGGTTCTTATAATAGCTATGTCAATTATGAATGGATTTGATAAAGAGCTTCAAAAGAAACTATCTATTATGAACTACCCCTTAACAGTTGTTTCAACTCATTCGAGAAGTGTTGATGATTCAACTCTTCAACAACTTCAACAGAAGTTTCCAGAGTTTCAATATAGTCCATATCTTGCTACAAGCATAGTTGTGAAGTATGGTCGAGAGATGAAAGGGGGCTTTCTTTTTGGTATAGATTTTGAGAGAGAGTCAGCTCTTAATCCTGTTATAGAAGAGAGTGTAAAACGAATCGATAAAATAGGTAAATTTGATGTTGTTATCGGAACAAGGCTTCAGGAGACCCTATTTATTCCAAAAGGGACAAGAGCGACCTATATCTTTACAGAGGTTGATCCATCTGGAGTTGTCTCAACACCAAAGATTAAGAGATTTCGAGTTAAAGGCTCTTTTCAGTCTGGGCTAAACTCTTACGATGAGTCATATCACTATACATCTATTGTTGCTCTTCAGAAGATATTGGGATTAAAAGAGACCCAATATCACGGCATTCACATCTCAACAGAGAATCCTCAAGAGGATATGAAGAGAATAGCTGAAGCTCTGCCAGATGGTTATCGTGTTGTTGGTTGGTGGGAGCAGAATGGAAACCTATTCTCTGCAATCGAAATGGAGAAACGAGCTCTGTTTATAGTTCTTATGTTGATTATCTTAATCGCCTCTGTAAATATTATTAGCTCACTCTTAATGACTGTAATGAATCGACGAAGCGAGATAGCTCTACTTATCTCAATGGGGGCAACAGAGAGAGAGGTAAAGAGAATTTTTCTATATCTTGGGGTTGTGATAGGAGTGAGTGGAGTTATCTCTGGAGTTGGTTTAGGATTTTTAGGACTCTTTGTCTTGGAAAACTTCAATATTATATCGCTTCCAGCAGATATATATGGGACTTCCCATCTACCGCTAGAGTTGAGTCTGCTTGATTTTGGCTCAATTGTTGTGGGTGCATTTATAATTGTTGTCGTTTCGGCGATATATCCAGCAAATAGGGCTGGAAAGATAGACATCGTTCAAGTCTTAAAAAATGAATAGAATGGTTCGGAGATAACTTTGAGAGGAAAAGTTTTAGAGGGGCTTGAAAACTCCATCGCCTTAAAAGAGCGAATAGTTGCAAATAGTGATATTCTTGAAGAGATTGAGAAGATTTCGGATACAATCATTTCAGCTTACCGACGAGGTAAAAAGACAATATTTGCAGGAAATGGTGGAAGTGCAGCTGATGCTCAACACCTTGCAGGAGAGCTTGTTAGTCGATTTTATTTTGATAGACCAGCTCTTGCCTCAATCGCACTTACAACCGATACATCTATCTTAACAGCAGTTGGGAATGATTACGGTTATGACCATATATTTGCTAGACAGATTGAGGGAAATGGACAGAGTGGAGATATATTTATCGCCATCTCAACAAGTGGTAACTCAAAAAATATCTTGAATGCAATTAAAGTTGCAAAAGAGAGGGAGTTGATAGTTGTTGGTTTAACAGGAGATGGTGGTGGAGAGATGGCTTCTCTTTGCGATTTAATTATCAAAGTTCCATCAAAAGATACTCCTCGGATTCAAGAGGCTCATATAACAATTGGACACATTATTGCTGATGTTGTCGAGAGTGAAATCTTCTCAAGTTAGAGAATGGATAGAGAGATAATTTTAGAGTTACAGAACCTCTCCATATCTCTTAATGGAGAACCGATTCTCCAAGACATCAATCTATCTATAAATCGAGGGGAGATTTTTGCCTTTGTTGGTGAGAGTGGAAGCGGTAAAACTCTTCTAGCTCACTCTATTATTCAACTTCTACCAGAGAGTGCAGATGTTGAGGGGAAGATAATCTGTAACGGCAAAAATATTCTCCAGCTCTCTTCTGATAAGTTAAGGGCTATTCGAGGGGATCGTATTGCATATATCTTTCAAGAGCCTATGCAGAGTCTTAATCCACTCCATAAAGTTGGTAATCAGATTAGTGAGATGATTGAGAATCATCAGCTTCTCCACAATAGAGAGATTAAAAAACTTGTTCTTGAGTTAATGGAAAAAGTACAACTCTCTCCAGAAAAACTAAATATGTATCCACATCAACTATCTGGTGGAGAGAGGCAGAGAGTTTTAATAGCAATTGCTATTGCTAACTCTCCAGATCTCTTAATTGCTGATGAACCGACAACAGCTCTTGATAGCGAACTTCAAATGGAAGTGTTAGAGCTTATAAAGAGTCTAGGTTTTACAACAATTATCATCTCTCACAATCTCCCAATCGTAGAGGAGATAGCTTCAAGAGTAGCCGTTTTTAAAAGTGGAAAGATTGTCGAGAGTGGTGATGTTGAGACAATCTTCTCTAATCCAGAGAGCGAATATACAGAGTCGCTACTCTATCAACCAGACTATCAATTTCTACAACCAGTAACAACAAGTCGAGAGATCTTCCGAGTTGAACAATTAAATATCGAGTATGATAAAAAATTAGTTGTAAAAGATATATCTTTCTCTCTAAAAGCTGGAGAGAGTATCGGTATAATAGGTAGAAGTGGTTCAGGGAAATCATCAATTGCAAGAGCAATTGTTAAGTTAATAAGCTCAAGAGGTGAAATTAAAAACCTTTTAGATAGTCGTATTGAGATGGTGTTTCAAGATCCATTTGGAAGCCTGAATCCAAGAATGTTAGTAAAAGATATCATCGCAGAGGGTCTATATATTCGAGGGGACAGAGATAAGTTTTTAATATCCGAGAGTGTGAAAGAGATCTTAGAACGGGTAAAGCTACCACTTGACAGAGTTAATCGTTATCCTCATCAACTATCTGGAGGGGAGAGGCAACGAGTCTCAATCGCTAGGGCTTTAATACTCAAGCCTCAAATATTAATTCTTGACGAACCTACATCAGCTCTTGATAGAGTTGTTCAACTTGAGATTATTGAACTCTTAATAGAGCTTCAAGAGCTACTAAAATTGAGCTATATATTTATCTCACACGATTTAGAGATATTAAAGCCATTGACTCATAAGATATTAAAAATTGATAATGGAAAAATGGTTGAATATAGTGAAACTATCGATATTTTATCGAATAGTTAGAACGGCTCTTTCTCAACTAGTTCAGCAGAGCTGTTTTTAAATAGAACCCTAAACTTTGCAGTTTTATTATCCTCTTTGAAGTCAGCAAACTCAACCATCAAGGCTGAACGAGGTTTATATAGTGGAATTTGAAAACTATTTCTATTGTAATCTTTATAGAGTATATATTGTCGAGGATAACCATCATAGTTTGCAATAACAACCATACCCCTGTTTATATATAGAGTCCAGTGAAAAAAGAGGCTCTTCTCTCTAACTCTGTCAAAGATTTTAAACTCTTTAATCTCATCTTTTTGAAGCTTAATCTCAAACTCTGAATCCCAATATCCACCAGCTAGAACAAGTTGGGAGAGTGTGAAAAATATAAGTGCTACTCTCCACATCTCTATTCGCTTTTTGAGACGATTTCACCCATTTTTTCAATGTAGAAACTAACAGATCTCTGATAGTTATCTTCACTGTTCTCTAAGATCTCTTTCTGAATCTCATCATCAAGGTTCTCACCATAGCTCTTCTCTAATAGAGACTCCATAGCTACAAAGTGTTGAACAATAATATCTAGTTCATGTCTAACAACATCGTTATTGGCATTGAAAAGAATGTCGAAAAACTTCTCTTTTGGATTGCTATGCATGAAATCATCTTCATCATTAAACATATCCATAACTCTATTTATATCTACCATGGGACTCCTTTAAAGTGCAGTTCTCCCCCTAAAAACGGGAGAGTTTGTGAGAAGTTACTCAGCAACCTCACAGCTAACAGGGTCTGATTCCCAAACACCATGTTTTGTACAGTATGCTTGTGCAACAAGGTTTAATTTTTTAGAAGTTGGAATGATATTGAATGTCACTTCAACTTGGCTCTTCTCATTTCCAAGAGTTCCAGGAACGAAATCAGCTCTTGCTAAAAGTGTCTCACCGTTGAAAAGAGATACATTAGCGATAAAGTGATCAAAATCATCTGGATGAGAGTACTCATTTCCAACTTTTACTGTAACAGCAAGTTTTTGACCCTTTTTAGCTTCACCACTCACATGAACAAATGGAGAGTGTCTATCAATATAGTCTTTCTTTGCTTCTCTCTCTACTTGATCGATATCAACATATCTATTAATCTTAGGCATAACCGTCCTTTTGAGTTTTGCAAAATTGTATCCAAAAAGGGAGATGGTAACCTTAGTTATTTTCCTTAAATTTATAACCAAGATTTTGTAATCCTGTTACTTACCCTGAAATTTACATAATAAAAAGAGTGAAGAAGAGTTGTGAGATTGAAGCAAAAATTACTCAATTTATATCTGAGAAAAATATCTTAAGAATTGCAATCAAGAAAAGGTTTTTCGCTACACTTTTAATTAACTGAATAATCGTAATATTAAAGGGTTTTAAAATGGGTGATTTAGATTTAATTGCACTAATTACCATCGCTTTCTTAGGAAGTATTGGACATTGTAGTGGAATGTGTGGAGGGTTTGTTATCGCTTATACATCTGCAAAAGTAGATGAGAAGTGGAAAAAGACATATCAGGCACTTTCGCATATGCTCTACAATCTTGGACGAGCAACATCTTATGCAGTTCTAGGTGCAATCTTTGGATTCCTTGGAAGTGTTGTATCTGTTGGAATGACAGCAAAAGGGATTCTATTTATCATTATAGGTTTTATAATGGTTCTAATGGGACTCTCACTAATGGGAAAAATAAAGTTCCTTTCACATATTGAGAGTTCAATTGCTGAGACTAACTTTTTCAAAAGAAGCTTTCGAGCATTACTTGAGAAACAGACTCTAGGAAGTTTCTATTTTTTAGGTATTCTTAATGGGTTTATACCTTGTGGATTTGTCTATTTCTTTTTAGCTGGAGCAGTTGCAACAGCATCGCCAGTTGCGGGAGCTGTTGTGATGTTTATCTTTGGTCTTGCAACAATACCAATTCTATTCTCACTAGGCTTTGTTGTCGGTTTCCTAAAGAGTGGGCAATTGAGACACCTGATGATGAAAGCATCAGCAATTATGGTTATCCTTTTTGGTCTCTTTATGATGTTTAAAGCATCAATGTTACTAAGTGGAAAGATGCCAATGAAAGGCATGAATGATATGTCAATAGAGAAGATAGTAAAACAACCTACTGAGAGGGAAAATTGAAGAAAATAGCGATAATTGGAAAACCAAATGTAGGGAAGAGTTCCCTATTTAATAGATTTGCACGAGAGAGAGATGCAATTACATCTGATGTCTCGGGAACAACTAGAGATGTAAAGAAGCGAGAGATTACTATTAATGATTTAGAGGCTCTTCTTATTGATACTGGAGGTTTTGACACCTCATCAGAACTATTCCAACAGGTTACGGATAAAGCTCTCCGAAGTGCTGAAGAGTCAGATGTCGTTCTCTATATGGTTGATGGTCGAACTCTTCCAGATGATGAGGATAAGAAGAGATTTTTTCAACTCAAGAAGAGACTTGGTGACAATATAGCTCTTGTTGTTAATAAACTAGATAATGACAAGATGGAAGAGGGTATTTGGGAATACTCATCTTTTGGAGTTGATGAGATATTCTCTATATCTGTTTCACACAACCGAAAAATCAACAGACTCCTTAACTGGGTCTATGATAGATTGGGTGGTGAAAGTTCAGATGAGTTAGAGGGTGATGAACTCCTTAATCATACTGAAGAGCGGTATATGGATAGCCGAAAGAATGAGATTGAGAGTGAAATTAATATCTCAATTATCGGTCGGGTGAATGTTGGAAAAAGTTCACTCCTGAATGCTCTTACGAAATCAGATAGATCAGTTGTTAGTCCTATTGCTGGAACAACAATTGACCCTATCGACGAGGTGATTGAAGCAGATGGTCGAAAACTTCGATTTGTTGATACTGCGGGAATTAGACGACGAGGAAAAATTGAGGGTATTGAGAAGTATGCCCTTATGAGAACAGAGGCGATGTTAGAGAGAAGTCATGTCGCTATTCTTGTTCTTGACTCAACTGATGATTTTAAAGAGCTTGATGAGAAGATTGCGGGACTTGTTGATAAACATCATCTTGCTACGATTATTGTTCTTAATAAGTGGGATAAACGGGAGTATGAGTATAGTGAGGCTGTTCAGATTGTTCGAGATAAGTTTAAGTTTTTATACTTTGCCCCTATTATTACAGTCTCAGCATTAACCCATCAGAGAGTTCATAAGCTATTTGACCTTATTTTTAAGGTTTATGAGAACTATACTCGAAGAGTTCCAACAGCTCAGATAAACAAACTTCTTGAAGAGGCTGTTCTGAAACACTCACTTCCTGCTCCAAAAGGTAGAGTTCTTAAAATATACTACGGAACACAGTATGAGAGTTCTCCACCACGGTTTGCTCTTGTGATGAATCGTCCAAAACTTCTTCACTTCAGCTATAAGAGATATTTGATAAACCAGCTTCGAGAGAAGTTTGATTTTGAGGGTTCTCCTCTTCTAATATCGACTCGTGGAAAAGATAAGAATGAGAGACGAGATGATGAGGTAGATGTTGAAGACGAGATTGAAACGGTTGATGACCTCTTTTAAGAGTTAGGAAAAGTTTTGAGAGTTTTGCCGTGCTACACACGGCAATCTAGTTTTCACACACAAAAGTATCCAACACTCACCTCTACCTTCTCTTCACATTTGCCTCAAATCTATGTGAGAGTTTGATAATTCTTAAGATTAATTGAGTTAGAATACCTAATATTTTATTTATAGGATTTATCATGTTTTATAGAATCCTTATCTATATAGTCACTTTAACAACACTCTTGTTCTCAGCTACTCAATTAACATCTCCGGAAAAGACTGTTGAACTTCTAGAAGAGATTAAAGATGATGCAATTATCTTTGGAAGTGGCTCAAAAGAGATTCACTCTTTTATCGATCCAAAGTGTTCAATGTCTAAACGGTATCTGCAACATCTATTTAAAAACAGCTCTAGACTGTTTAAGAGATATAAGATATATATCTATCTTTATGAGCTTAAAAGAAAAAAAACGGGTAACATTATTCGTAATGTTCTTGACTCAGACTATCCAGATACTCTTTTAAAAGCTGTAATGGTTGATAAAACAACTCCAATGAATGAACTTGATATCGATGATATTTGGGACGATGAGCTAGAGGAGAGGCTAGAGAGAATAGAGAGTACTGCAAAAATGATAGGGGTCTATAAGAGACCATATATAATAACTAACGGTAAGGGTAAATAGGTTTTATGTTAGCACTAAATTATCTAAATTTTTTAATAAAGTTAAAGTTTCCAATATTAATTTTTATACTATTATCAACTATATTTTTTATATTCAATCTTGATAGCCAGTCGATGAGCAATGATGAACATGGTTGGCTTCAAGGGAGCGAAGAGCATGAAAGACTGCTTCAAAGTGAGCAGAATAAACTTCTTGGTAAGAGTGTTGTTGTCTATCTTGATGATGAGCTTGATAGCGAAAGCTTTGAGAGGTTGAAAGATATATATGAGGAGCTTCTTAGTCTCTCAAATGAGAATAGTGATTTAACAATTAACTCTATCTTTAACCACCCATTCTCAATTAAGATGGTTGATGAAGAGTCGTCGTTTGTTGAGCTAACAACCCTTTTAGAGGTTGAAGATGATTTCTCAATGTTTGAAGCACATAAAAGTGAATTTCTACAATACTTCAACAGAGATGGTCTTGTCTTCTATCTCTTCTCAAAAAACTGCATAGAGACAGAGCAACTATCACTACCTCTTAAGCATAGAGTAGATAACCTATTTGCACAGAAAGAGCTTATTGAGGAGTCATCTCTTCTTATTGGAGTAGGAATTATCTTAACAATTCTCTTAACAATATTTTTTCAGAGCTTATCAGCCCCTCTTCTTGGAATTACATTTATAGTTATAACATCAACAGCTACTATCTATATCTTTAAGCTATTTATGGGAAGCTACACACCCCATATCTCTATCCTGATTCTCTCATTTAGTATATCATTTATGGATTTTATCTATATCTACTATCGATGGTTTATGCTTCAGCATAATCACTCATCATTTAGCTCTATTCAAAAAACAGTTGAACGGACATTTAAACCTATCCTTTTGACAACTCTTGTTAATATCTTGGGAATAGGATCACTGATATTTGTTGATTCAACGATTATGAATTCTCTTGGATTGATGGTTGTTATATCCTCAATTATCGGTTTAATATACTCTTTTCTATTTCTACCAATTATCTTTACAGTAGTAAAAATCGGAAAACCACATGCCCACTCTGAGAGATTTTCAAGATTCTTTTCGGAGAAGATAAAAGATTACAACCCTTTACTCTTAAAGATATTTACAGCGATAACTGTTCTTCTTTTTGTTCTATCACTATATAAACTATATACTGGTCTTTACCATGTCAAGAGTGAATATAGCTCCAAGATCATTAAATTATCACTTGAGCAAAATGAGATTAACATAGACTCTATGAGAGAGTTGGAGCAGGTAACAGAACTACTCTCTATCGATGAGGTCGAAAAGATAGTCTCACCATATCAAGCTATTAAGTCTCTCTACAATAAAGAGAGTGAAGAGGGATTTAATTTAGAAGATATTGAACTGGATAGATATATCTTTATGTTGGATATGTTTGGAGGTTATGATGAACTCTTTAGCTCCGGAAGAGTTAAGATAGATATATATCTGAAAGAGAATATTGACAAAGCTCATATACTGAATCTTATTCAGAAAAGCGGAGTGGAACTCTATATACGAGATATTGACTCTCTACTCCAGAGTGCAAAGATAGAGACAATAAATATTATGGTTGGGTTGGTCTTTCTTATGATATTTGTAATTAGTGGGGTTGTATATTTAATGACTCGAGTAGTCTCTTATGCTCTGCTGGGAGTGGTTGTCACTCTTGTACCAATAGTGTGGTTCTTCTCTCTGGTTACAACTTTTGGATTCTCAATTTCGACAGAGATGTTTGTAGCGATGATTATTGCTGTTGCAATATCTAGTGATGCAACAATTCACCTGTTTCACTACTATTATATTCTTGAGAGTGAAAACAGATTTGATAAAGATGGATTAAAAAAGCTTTTTATGTATGTTGAATCACCTCTTATATTTGGTAATATAATTTTATCGATCACTTTCTTCTTAATGATGATTGCAAATATCAGCTCAATTATGTTTATCGGTATCTTTTCAGCAATAATTGTTCTATTCTCTCTATTTACAGATATTCTGATTCTTCCCGTAATGATTCTTGAGAATAGAAAACTCCAGAATAATAGAGGTGAAGACTAATATTAGTCTTCACATTTTTTCAGCTTCAGAGATGTTCATTTTATACATTTCTGAATAGCTTCCCAATGTTCTCGAACCTCATCATCTTCAAGTCCAAGTTCATCAACAACTCTCTTCATAATTTTTAGAGCCTCTTGACAGTTGCCAAGTCTATATTCACCCCAAGCGAGAGAGTCAATAGTATAGATGGAGTCAGGATCGAGTTTCAAAGCCTCTTTGACATACTTTAAGCCATCTGCAACTCTATGGTTATGATCTATCATCAGATAGCCAAGATAGTTAAAATATAGGGAGTCGTTAAGATCATATACAACACTCTCTAGCTGTTGAACAACTTTTGGTAGAAACTCTTGTTCTGGTCTATTCTCTCTTAGTCCAGCTTTATATCTAAAGAGTGCATTTCTGGCTAAAATCTCTCGGTTGCCACTTATCTGATAAACCTCATCAGAGAGTTGCACACCTTTTAGATAGAGCTGATTTGACATATATAGCTGAAGCAGAAGAGAGTCATTATAGTGGCTAGTTTCAAGGAACTCAATTAACTGAGTCGTATCTTTTAGTGATTGAAGAATACCTATTATATGTCGAGCAAATACTGACTCTTCAGTTTCAGAGTACAACTTCTTATATAGTTTAAGAGCCTCTCTCTCTCTTTGGTTCATACCATATAGATTTGCCAACCTATGTGCAACATCTAAACTCTCTTCATAGAGTCGATAGTGAGACTCAAGGTGTGAGATAGCTCTATCAAACTCCTCAAAATATGCTAATACATCAGCTATCTTAATAGCATACTTTGGTGATTTATCTAAAGTATAAGCTCTCTCTAAATATTGCAACATAGATTCAAACTCACCATTTCGTCTAGCAATTTCACTAAGAATCTCATAATCAAGAGCCTCTAACTTATCCAATGAGTTTAGTATCTCTGATGACTGGTTAAAATCACGAAGTGCAAAATAGCTTTTAGCCAACTCTCGCTTCTGGTTGTCACTATTCAGCTTTAACTCTTCTGCCACTTCAATCGCTCTACTAAATTGCCCACCTGAATTAAGAGCTTTTATATACTCAACAGAATATATCTCTTTTCTGCTCTCAAGATATAGCTGTTTTAAAAACTCTGCACTAAATAGATCATTTCCATTAACACTATAATCCATTGCCATTAATAAGAGAAAGTTCTCTGCTTGGAGTGATAATTTACTTTTATCCTCTTGAGACTCTTTAACTGAGCGGTCAGCATATACAGATGAGCAGTTTGTTAAGAGTATTCCATATAGGAGAAGAGTAA
>JAMJTX010000167.1 GCA_024281215.1 Candidatus Thiovulum karukerense
CTACTAGGATCTTGCCTCTCCCCATATACATTAAAATATCTTAATGAGACAGTCTCAAGATTGTATAAGTTGTTATATATTTTCATGTACTGCTCACCCATCAACTTCTCGTAACCGTAAGGAGATATTGGAGAGATAATAGAGTTTTCATCTTTAGGTAGAGTTGGTTCATCTCCATATACTGCTGCACTGCTTGAGAATATAACTCTTTTTACACTATACCTTTTTGCCATCTCAAGGATGTTTAGAGTTCCAACAACATTAACAGAGTTTGTAAATCTTGGCTCTTCTATCGACTTTTGAACAGAAGCAACAGCTCCAAGATGGAAGATTCCATCAATTTTAAAACTCTGAAAAACCTCTTCTACTCTCTCAATATCTCTAAAGTCTATATTAAAAAAGTGAAATCTATTTTTATTGATAGAGGTTAAAAAGTCTATATTCTCCACTCTACCACTATAAAAGTTATCGATTCCAACAACAGTGTGATTAAGTTTCAGTAGCTCCTCTGCAATATGTGAACCTATAAAACCTGCAACACCTGTTACTAAATATGTTTTATTCACTATTCTCTCCTCTTAAAAATTCTCTAAAAAATATTATAAAAATTGCAAGAATTATTGAAGTTACAAATGCAACAACAACAATCAGAGCTCTTTTTGGTCCAACCTTATCTTTTATATATGCAACTTCTGAATCACTCATTTTTTTGACAATATAGAACTCACTAGCTTTTGCTAAAACCTTTTTCTGAAAAAGTTGAGCTAAAAGCTGACTTAACTGCTGTTGTAACTCAATATTTGTTGTTCGACTTAACTCATCTTGGTAGAACTCTATCTGCTTATCCATATCTTTCATATCTAAAGTCCGAAGATAGCTAGTTATCTCAAAGAGATAGATATCGACAAGCTCTTTAGCTAGAAATCTATCCTCTAATTTTGCAGAGAGTGTAATTACTCCACTCTTTTTATCTTCAGTAATGGATAAAATCTTTTGAAGCTCTTGGTAAATAATAAATCTAAGTTCTACCTCTTCAATATCTTTATCATATCTTTCAATTTGAAACTCTAGCCCAAATGGATATACATAATTTTCTTGACTCTTCAACTTGTCAGTTAGACCATATTTCTCTATTAACTTTAAATTAAATGAGTAGTTGCTCAGTACTAAACTCATACTTGAAGAGGCTGAGACTTCAGAGCCTCCAATATCAACCCCTGCAAAACCAGCTAAAGCTCCTAATCCTCCAAGTGAACCACCTCCCTGTTCATTTTGCGGAATTAGTTGAATTTCACTCTGATAGATATTTGGTTTAGAAGTTGTAATAACAATCGTAAACATTGTTACAACAGCTGTAAAAAGAGCTATAAATATCTTGTACCTCCAGATGGTAGCAAACAGCTCTCTTAAGTCAATTTCGTCTTCTTCAATATATTGAGCTTGATTCATTAAAACACTCCCACTGTCTTAAGTGATACAGCTGTTACAGCAAGTTGATATAAAATCTCTGTTACATCTTTGGCAACCCCTGAAAAAGATGATGTCTCTATTCTCATTGGCACAATAATTACATCTCCGCTTCGAATAGAGTTGTTACTCCCAAAGAGATAACCACTCTCATATCTCTCTGCTTCACCATTAGGATGAACTATATAGATACTCTCCACATTTGCCTTTTCATTAAGACCACCTGCTCTATTCAAGTAACCCTCAACATCTAATCCATCTTGATGAAAAAATGAGTTTGGATTCAAAACCTCTCCAATTACTGTAACTGTCTCATTAACTGTTGGAACATAGATCGAATCTCCACCTTCAAGTAGCAATTTTCGATCATCTTGAAAGTTAATTGATACTCTTCCATTTGGTTCAAAATCATTTAGTTCCTCAACAAGAGCATCTATCATCTGAAGAAGAGTTGTTTTATCACCACTATTCTCTCCCCAAGAAGCTGGAGCTGAAAGAAGATAGAGGGCATCTTGCTTCAGCTTTTTAATAGACTCTTGAAGCCTCTGTTGTTGAAGACTCTTAATTGAGTTACGAGTAAAGACTGCACCATCAAGAAATGCTGTTGTTAGATAACCACCTGCTCGTTTAATAAGGCTCTCTAAACTTTCACCTTTTTGAATTGTGTAACTTCCTGGGAATTTGATTTCACCCTTAAGAGTGACTATCTCCTGCTCTCCCCAGTTTGGAATCTTAAAGATTGTAACCTCATCAAATTCTTCTATTTTAAAGTTATTGTTCATAGCATCTTGGAGTGATTGAGTTATAATCTCATACTTTCGTTCACCATTTTCAACTCTGTAACGAACTACCTCAAACTTATTAAGATATGCCTCTTTTTTTAGTCCACCAGCCTGTTTTATGAACTCATTAATATCCGTCTGAGTATCAATCTGAAATTCACCTCCAAAATAGACTTCACCTCGTATAAAGGCATGTCTAATTGTCTCTCTCTCAAACTTATCAAAAAATGTCACCTCGTCAAAAGGGGAAAGAGTAAAGTTAGAATCTCTATTTAAATCTAGAAAATGGATATCAACTCCATCCTTAAGGTGTCTAACAACTTTTATCTCATCATCAATTTTTAGAGCGACTCTTGTAGAGCCTGAAAGCAGGTTGCTCTCACTCTGAACAGTATCAATGCCTGTTACTTCTGTTTTTGTAACTATTTCACTCTTAAACTTCAGAAACCCCTTAAGATCGCTAACTCTCATACCATTAAAATATCTATATTTTCCTGGGCTATCAATCACTTTTCCATGAACATAAACATATGGTCTCTCTTTAATTTCAAAACGGTTAAAAATATATATCTCATCATTTGGCTTTAGCTCTATATCTATTTTGCCATTAAATACTTCAGACAACCTAAATTGAATAATCTCCTCTTCTAAACTATCTCTATCGAGT
>JAMJTX010000168.1 GCA_024281215.1 Candidatus Thiovulum karukerense
ATAGATTAGAGTTGAAGTGAAAACAATACCTCTATTAAGACGATAGTAAATTGCTGGTATAATTTGATTATGTGTCAATAAGGATAGGTGCTACTTATAGCTATTGCTTACATTATAGTGTTAGAATAATAGTGGTTAACTTTGAAGAAATACAACATAGGGGTTTAGCATGCAGAAGTTGAGTATAAAGTGGAAACTTTTTCTAATATTTTTCCTACCAACACTTGGACTTTTATCTCTTTTAGCAATAACTAGTTTTGAGAAAAAAGATATTGTTGATAATATGGACAGACTGAGTGAAGCAGTTGTTCTTGGTGAAAAAATTAGTGCAACAGTACATGAGTTCCAAAAAGAACGAGGTATGACAGCCGGTTTCTTAGGGAGTGGCGGGACTAAGTTTAAAGAGTCATTAAAAGAGCAGAGACTACTTGCAAATAAAAAGATTAAAGATATGCAGACATATATCAAGTCAATTAATCTTAAAGAGTATCCTGAGAATCTGGTCAATACACTTAAAAATGCAGTGATTGAGCTAAAGAAATTAGCAACTTATCGTCAAGATATTAGTGGCTTAAGTATAGATAAGTCACATGCTATCGCTTACTATACAGGTATGAATGGGTGGTTTCTTGATACAATTGCTACAATCTCTCAAATGTCTCCCGACTCTGAGATAATAAAGATGATTTCAACCTATACAAACTTCCAATATGCTAAAGAGAGAGCTGGTATTGAGAGAGCTGTTGGAACAGCTATATTTACAAATAATAACTTTACATCTGCAGAGAAAGATAAATTTATTCAGTTAATAGTTGAGCAGAATAGTTTTATGAAGAGTTTTCATATTCTTGCAGATCATAGAACCAAACTTCAAGTTGATCTTATTATGAAAAAAGAGACAGTTAATGAAGTTCAGAGAATGAGAGATCTCATTATTAATAATAAAGATATTGGTGGGTTTGGAATAGCATATCGTGATTGGGATAGAGTCTCTGCATCACATCTTGACAACCTTGATAGATTAGAGAAAGAGCTTCACTCATCTCTCTCTGGTCATCGCAATAACACTGTTAAATTAATAAAAGCTCTTGGAACTCTTGTGAGAGATATTCAACAAGAGAGATATATGTCTTCAGACTATATAGAGACAAAAGGTCTTGAGGTCTATAAGCAGATACTAATCTCTATCTATCCGCAACTTGAGGGGAGTATTAAAGAGTTTAGATCACTCCCAAAAAGAGGATATCACAGCTCTATCAATCAACTGTTTGAGAACCTTGAAAATAAGTTAGAGCATATCTTAAAGTATCGAAATGATGTTATTGGTGTCACAACAACTGTGGAGAAGAGCTTTGAACACTACTCTGCTATTAATAAAGAAGCTATTCTGATCTTAAATAAACTATTAATTGAGGTTGCATCAGATAGACAAGCAGATACTCATCAACTGATTAGTTATATCAATGTTGTAAAGATTAAAGAGTATAACTCTCAGCTTCAACGAATTATTCAAACAGTCCTTAAAGAGAATAGAATGTCTCAAGCTGTTAAGACAACAGCACTTAATATAGAGAAAAAACTTCAAGAGAGTACTCAAGAGTTTAAAGATTTTGCAGATACACGAGTAATCAACTCCTTTGAAAAGATTGTTGAAAATACTCAAGTCAATAGATCTGCTAACGAGATTAAAGATAGAGTATTTACAGCAACTAACTTAGGTGGAATGGGAGTTGAGCCAACCCACTGGTTTAAAACAATTACAGAGAAGATTAATCAGCTCAAAGAGGCTGATAACTATATGTTAGAGAATATTCTTAAGATGACAAGCTCAATCACTCTTGAGGTTAAAGCTGTTTATGGTCTAATTAATGTTGTCTTTATCGCTATTCTAGCTCTCTCTGGAATATTGGCTTTTGTTATCTTTAAAGATATTATGAAAGCTGTAAAAGAGTTCCAAACAACTTCTCAAGAGTTTGAGAACCTAAACACTAGATTAGATGTTACAACAAAAGATGAACTTGGTGAAGCACAAGAGAGTCTTAACAAGTTTATTGAGCTTGTTCAGAAGACTATTCAAGAGGCTAAAGATACTAGTACAACAAACTTATCAGAGTCTCATAAACTTGATAAGAGTGTTGTTCATATTCAGAAAGCGATTCACTCAATTACCCAAACAATGATTGAGTTGTCAAATAAGATGGGGCATGTAAAGACAAATGTTGTTATGTCTCTAAATGAGGCTGAAGCAACTCAGACTAGAATTACACAAGCTTATGATGACTTAGTCAATACACAGAAGAGTATTAATGAGCTTGTTGGTGATATTCGAGAGTCATCTATTAAAGACTTAAAACTTGCTGAACAACTTACAAAGACTAGTCAAGAGGCTAATAATGTTAAAGATGTTATCTCTAATATAGATGATATTGCTGAACAGACAAATCTTCTAGCTCTAAATGCTGCGATTGAAGCGGCAAGAGCTGGTGAGCGGGGACAAGGATTTGCAGTTGTTGCTGATGAGGTACGAGCATTGGCTGAACAGACACAGTCATTCCTCACAAGAGTCAATGCTACTATTAGTAGTGTTGTGGATAATGTTGAGATGATTAGTCATGAAATGAACTCTAAAAAGGCATTTATCTCAAGGCTTCAAGAGGTCTCAACAAATGTTGAGCTTACAACTCAAAAGAGTATTACAATAATGAATGATACTCTTAATTCCTCTACAAACAATATGGAAGATAGCCGAAAATCGGCAAAAACTATTACTGAGCTTACAGATGGTATCTTAAAGGTCAATTCTCTTTCACAGCAGAATATGTATGACATTACAGATATTAAAGAGGCTCTTGGTAAATTGACTGAACTAACAGGAAAGCTGAATAGTCAGCTAAATGAGTTCCAAACATAACCCACAAACGGAGAGGGAAACTCTCCAAATATTTTAAAAAGATTTTAATAACAGGTAAGGAATAGATTTGAGTATTGAAATAGACTTTGGTCAAACTCAAGAGATTTATAGGATAAATGAGATTGCAAAACAGGCAGATGGTTCTGCTTGGCTTCAAGAGAGAGGAACAGTGCTTCTTGCAACTGTTGTTATGGACGAATTGGCAAAATCTGAAGAGGATTTTCTACCTCTTACAGTTCAGTATGTTGAGAAGTTTTATGCTGTTGGAAAAATTCCTGGTGGTTTTATCAAACGAGAAGGGAAGCCGAGCGACTTTGAGACACTAACATCGAGAATTGTTGATAGAGCTTTACGACCAATTTTCCCAAAAGGGTTTAACTATCCTGTTCAGATTACTGTTTTTGCACTTAGTGTTGATGAGAATGCAGATCTTCAGGTTCTTGCTCTAAAAGCAGCATCAGCAGCTCTATTTACCTCATCGATTCCTGTCAATAAGTCAATCTCTGCTGTGAGAGTTGGTCTTGTGGATAATAAATTTGTTGTTAATCCAGATGCTCGAACAAGAGAAGATAGTAGCCTAGATCTATTTGTAGCTGGTTCAAAAGAGGAGCTTCTTATGATTGAGATGAGAAGCATTGGTAAGTTAGTTGATGGTGTTCAGATGAATGGTGCTGTTCCAGAAGCTCAACTAATAGAGGCTATTGCACTTGCTCAAGATAAGCTGACTCAATTCAACAGCGAATATGAGCGAGAGTTCAATTCAGTCGCTCGAGAACATAAAAATGTTGAACTATTTGTAAAAGAGCTACCAGAAGATTTACTATCTTTTGTTAAAGATAACCATACAGAAGATCTTAGAAGAGCACTTCATCAGCTATCTCAAAGTGAAAGAGCTACTATTCTCTCAAACCTTGCTGACCAAATTTTAGAAGACAACTCTGAGAGTTTCCCTGAAGAGTGGGATAAAGGTATTATTCTTGAAGCTCTTCAACTTAGAAAACGAGAGATAATGAGAGCAATGGTTCTTGATATGGGTGTTCGAGCTGATGGTCGAGGGACAAAAGAGGTTCGAAAAATATCTATTGAGACAAATATACTTCCACAGGTTCATGGCTCTTGTCTATTTACTCGGGGTCAAACTCAAGCTCTTGTTACATTAACTATGGGTTCAAATGAAGATGCTCAAATTTTTGAGGAGCTAACAAAGATAACTGGTCAGCAAGAGCAGTTTATGGTTCATTACAACTTCCCAGGATTCTCTGTTGGTGAAGCTTCACGAATGAGACCTGTTGGACGAAGAGAGCTTGGACACGGAAATCTTGCAAAGAGAGCTTTAGAGTCTAGTCTTGATAATAGAGATGGTATGACAATAAGACTTGTCTCAGAGATTCTTGAGTCAAACGGTTCATCTTCAATGGCAACAGTGTGTGGTGGTGCATTAGCACTGAGAGCTGGTGGTCAAATGAGCAGTGAATTGATTTCAGGTGTTGCGATGGGTCTTATCACTGAAGGTGAGAGATATGCAATCCTTACAGATATTATGGGTCTTGAAGACCATGATGGTGATATGGACTTTAAAGTTACAGGTTCGCGAGATGCAATTACAGCTCTTCAGATGGATATTAAACTTGGTGGTATTTCGCTTGATATTCTCCGAGAGGCTCTTGAACAAGCTAGAGAGGGGAGAGGTCATATTCTTGAGATTATGGAAGAGGCAGATAGAGATATTATTGTCAATAGAGATATTCTTCCAAAAGTTGAACTCTTTAAAATCAATCCATCAAAAGTTGTAGATGTTCTTGGTCAGGGTGGAAAAACTATTAAGAGTATTGTTGAAACATACTCTGTAAAAGTAGATATTGACCGAGAGAGTGGTGATGTGAAGATTATTGGTCGAAGATATGATGATGTTGAATCAGCTTCAGAGTATATTAAGCGAATCGCTGATGATCGTTCGCTAGATGAGATATATCAACCACTCAGTGTTCATCAAGGGACTGTCAAACAGATAGCACCTTTTGGAGCATTTGTAGGTCTTCCAAGCGGACATGATGGAATGATTCATATCTCAAAAATTGGCAAAGGTCGAATTAATAATATTGAAGATTACCTAAATGTTGGTGATGAGGTAAATGTAGAGGTTCTATCTGTTAAGGGTAAAAAAATCGAGTTAAGACAAGTTTAAATAGGGGTATTTTATGAGACATTTTATTTCAACAAAATCTAAAAGAGTTATTGGAAGTTTAACACTTGGTGTTGCAACTGCTCTCCTCTCCGGAGGGTGTGCCTCATCTGAGGATAATAGTGGGCAAGAGCAGAGTGTTGAAAATCAGAATAAGATTTTAACTATCGAAGAGAAAGCTCCAGGGCAATATGTGATAGTTGATGAAGCTCCAACATCTGGAGATAATAAAGCGATTATCACATCTCTTGATGGAACAACAAAAGTTCTTAATGAAGCTGAAATGCAGAAGTTTGCTGAGGAGGAGATGAAAAAGGTAGAGAATGGAACATCAAACCTAACAGCTGAAAATCCTCCGGCAGATGAGGGACTTTCAATGGGTGAAGTTCTTCTTGCAGGTGCAGCTGGAGCTCTTCTTGGAAGTGTTGTTGGAAATATGCTCTCAAATAATCAGAACTATCAAGCGAATCAACAGCAGTATAACCGCTCATCATCGTATCAATCGAGAATGGCAAGTGGTGGGACTAGCTCAAAGGCAACATCGTCAGCTCCATCAAAACAGAGTTTCTTTGGTGGTTCATCAAGCAGTTCAACATCTCAGACAAAACCAAACCTAAGTAAAAGCAGTTCATCAAGTAGTTCATCTTCAAAAAGCAGTAGCTTCTTTGGAGGTTAAGAGTTTCAAATATGATGAGCAAACATATCGATATGTTATATTTTAAGAGGAACAGTTACGATGGTTGCTCCAAACACAGCACTTGACTTAGATCTTCTGATTCCAGATGAAGAGAGCCTTATCTCAAATCAGAATCAGATAGAGAAAGAGTTAATTTTAGAGGAGATAATGTCAGAGATGAATTCAGGAAATGAGTTTTCAATTAATACATTGATAAAAGCGATGGCCCTACTCTTTGTAGCTGTTTTCATATTTGGGATTAAAATACATTTTAGCAATCGAGTATATGAGTTGAGTAGGGATATATCACTTTTAAAGAGTAAAAAGAGTTTCTTGATGGAGCAGAATGAGATTTTGCAGTTTAAACTAGAAGAGCAACGATTTAAGAGTGATATTATTGATGCTATCTTTTGATTGGATTCAAAAGTAGATTTTAAAATTTTAACAAGGAGAAGCAGTTACCTCTCAAGAGTGGTCAAGAACTGTCAAAATAATGAAAATATGTGTACCAGCAACAAGTGCGAATCTAGGGCCAGGTTTTGACTCTTTAGGATTAGCTCTTAAATTAAGAAACTGTGTTGATATTAAACCCTCAAACTTCTTTAGTGTCTCTATAAAAGGGGAAGGGGCTGATAACCCAAAGATGAAAGGGAATAACCTTTTTATCAATATCTTCAATGAGCACTATCGTAATGTTATGGGGAGAAGAGATGCTAAGTTTAAATTTACTTTCTATAACAATATCCCTATGTCAAGAGGTTTGGGTAGTTCATCAGCGGTTATTATTAGTGCTTTAGCTTCTGCTTGTGAAGCTGCTGGTGTCACACCCGTCAAGAGACGACTTCTTAATCAAGCTCTTGAGTATGAACCTCATCCAGATAATATTGCCCCTGCAACAATGGGTGGATTTACAGTCTCTATTCTTGATCGAAACAAAGTATTTACTCAGAAGAAGAAAATTCCTCCATATCTAAAAGCGGTTATGGTTATTCCTGATCAGCCAATCTCAACTTCTCAATCTCGCACAACACTTCCAAAAGCTTACAGTAAAGAGAAAGCGATATTTAACCTATCTCACTCATCTTTCTTAACAGCTGCATTCTTTAATGAGGATTGGGAACTTCTGAGACTTGCTGCAAAAGATAAGTTCCACCAGAAACAGAGAATGAGGAATTTACCTGAACTATTCACTGTTCAGAAGATAGCTCTCGATTATGGTGCATTGATGAGTACTCTATCTGGAAGTGGTTCATCATTTTTCAATCTTCTCTACAAGGAAGATGTTCCTGCCCTAAAACAGAAGTTTGAGACACTCTTTCCAAATTTCAGAGTGATGGTTTTAGATTTTGACAATGATGGATTACAGGTATTTAGATGAGAATAAAGCCATATATCTATTCAGCTTTTCTGTCCATAGCTCTTTTAGGGTGTGGAAGTTCAGATGGCAGTTC
This sequence comes from Candidatus Thiovulum karukerense, assembly GCA_024281215.1. Classification (GTDB taxonomy): domain Bacteria; phylum Campylobacterota; class Campylobacteria; order Campylobacterales; family Thiovulaceae; genus Thiovulum_B; species Thiovulum_B karukerense. Next base: position 7,221 of record JAMJTX010000168.1, read on the forward strand.
TGATAACAAGCCAATAAGTAGTGAAACAGAAGAGCTATCTGCAAATCAACAGGAAGAGTCGAATGAGGTTGTTGATGGCACTCCAACACCTGTGGCTATTGTCTCGAATGAGATTATTTTTGGAAGTGGGGATTTAAAGCGAGAGACTAATCTAGTTGATGGTGAGTTTTCAAAAGTGACTTATAGCGACTCTGTTGATGACTCAATATTTAAACTATCATTCTCATTTGAGAGCGGTGATAGTACCTCTGCTAAAACTCTAATTATGAGAGTTGCTGATCAAAAAAGTAGTAGAGTAGCAATACTCTTTCTTCCAAATTTAGAGTTTTCAGAGAGTGGAACTATCAACACATCGAATATAGATGAGCTTTCAATGTATGGTTTAAAGAGTTCTGGAACTTTTATCACCACAACTGTAAAGATTGATGATGCTTCACCTATCATCTTTAGAGAAGATAATTTAACCACACTCGATCTATCTAAAGCAACAGAGATAATATCTGAAAAGTTAGATTATGATATGTCAATGGATAGTTATCTATCTAGTGGTTCAGAGGTTGAGATAACTCTAGCATTTACAAACACAAATAGCTTTCCAAATGGAACAGAGGTGTCAGAAAAAATTCTAGATGGCTTTATAGGGGATATTAGGTCTCTGATTGAAAATCGGCTAACAGCTGATTCAACAATGGGATTTTTTGGCTTGGTAGAGATAGAGTAACAGAAAAAGTCATTTTATAAAAACATAAACGAGGATATATAATGAATACAATATTTAGAGAGTATGATATACGGGGTATATTTCAAGAAGAGTTAAATAGAGAGAGTGTCTATTGGATTGGTAGATTTATTGGTGAGGAGATTAAAAAGTTTGGTGACTATGTCTCTGTCGGATATGATGCAAGAGTCCATTCTGTCTCTCTGTTTCAATATCTATCAGCTGGACTTAGCTCTGCCGGATTAAAAATTTTAGATATTGGTCTTGTTCCCACTCCAAATAACTACTTTACCAACTATGTAGATTTTGATGGTGTTACTCCAAGTGGCTCAATTATGATTACAGGTTCTCATAACCCTCCAGAGTATAATGGATTTAAGATTACTGTGAATAAGAAGCCATTCTTTGGTGATGATATCTATCGAGTCGGTGAAAAGGTTGTTAATGCCCTATCTAACAATTTAGAGAGAGAAGCTAAAAGTATAGATGTTATTGAGATTCCTGCCAGAGATCGATATATCAGTTATCTTGTTGAGCAATTTGATCATCTCCGAGACTTCAGCGGTTCAATTATATATGATGTTGGAAATGGAGTTGCTGGAGTAGTTATTGATGAGGTCTTTAAAAGATTGGGAGTTGATGCAAAGGGGCTATTTACAAGACCTGATGGAACTTTTCCAAATCACCACCCTGATCCAACAGAGGAGAAGAACCTTGTTGATATTAAACGGGAATTAGCTACTGGCAAATATAGTGTTGGTTTCGCTTTTGATGGTGATGCTGATAGAATAGCTGTTTTAACTCCAAAACATAGTATTAAAGGTGATGTTCTTGCTCTTATTCTCTCTGAGGGAATGGAGAAGCCAACTGTAATTGGCGAAGTGAAGTGTTCTCAGACTATGTATGATCTCATTGAAGAGCGAGGTGGAAAAGCTGTTATGTATAAAACAGGACATAGTAATCTCAAAGTCAAAATTAAAGAGTTAAATGCAGATCTTGCAGCTGAAGTAAGCGGACATATCTTCTTTAACGATAGATACTTTGGTTATGATGATGCTATCTATACGACTTTAAGGGTTATGGAACTAGTGCTAAACGGCATCAATTTAGATGATGAGGTTGAAAAACTTCCGCAAACTTTCTCAACAGAAGAGATTAAGGTTAAGACAACTGAAGATAAGAAGTTTGGAATTGTTGCTGAGCTTGAAAAACTTCTTCAGAATCCTCCAGCTGACTTTCCAAAGATTAGAGATATTATTGATGTTGATGGTGTTAGGGTTATCTTTGAAAATGGTTGGGGACTTGTTCGTGCAAGTAATACAACACCTGTTCTTGTTACAAGATTTGAAGCGAATAGTGAGAGTGATTTAGAGCTGTATCAAAATAGCTTAAATAAGCTACTATCGACTCTACTTTAACCCCTGAGAATCTGGTAGATGTGTTATGATCCAGATTCTATTTTTAAGTTAAATTTTAAAGGTAAAAGATGAAAATTACAGTTATTCAAGGTCCAAACCTAAATATGTTAGGGACACGAGAGCAGAATATTTATGGCGGAATGAAACTTGAGCAGATTCACCAACAGATGCGAGATGTAGCTTCTCAAAGTGGTTTTGAGATTGACTTTTTTCAGAGTAACTTAGAGGGTGAAATTGTAGATAAGATTCAAGAGTGTTTAGGTGATTCAGACGGTATTGTAATTAATCCAGCTGCTTATACTCACACATCAATCGCTATCCGAGATGCATTGAGTGCAGTTAATCTTCCAACTATTGAAGTTCATATTAGTAATATATATAGACGAGAAGAGTTCAGACAAAAATCTATGATTGCTCCAGTTGTTGCGGGTCAAATATCTGGATTTGGTCCATTTACATATCACCTAGCAATGGTTGGAATGATTCAGATTCTTAATGAGATTAAGAGTCTTAGAAACCAACAAGCTCAACAGAAAATCCCTAACCAGTAGTTATTTGAAACTCCTCTATGTTTATAGAGGAGTTTTGTGAAGTATCAAGAGGAGAGAATGGTTTGATAGTAGAGATTACAGATGCAAAATACCCTGAGTTTATTTCACAAACAAAAGAGCCTATTTTTATAGAGTTTTATACACCAATGTGTGGAGCTTGTCAGCAACTTTTACCAATTTTAGAACAGATGGATATACACTATAAAGGTGATGTTGTGATTGGGAAATGTGATGTTAGCAAGAATCCAAAATTGGCACAGAAGTATAGAATTCAATCTGTTCCATTTTGTGTAGCAATCAACAAAGAGAAGAAGATTAAAGATGTTGAATTGGGACTGTTAGATCCAATGCGATATTTTGAGATGGCAGACAGAGCTTTATATAACTATACTTGGTGGCAACTTCTTAAGAAGAAGTTTGGTTTTTAAAGATATGGATAACAATATTCTTTATGCCCCTTGGCGAGATGAGTATGTAACAACCAAAAAAGTTGAGGGGTGTGTATTTTGCCATATCTCTCAAAATAGCGAACTTGATATAGATGAACACAAAGTTCTCTATCGAGATGATATCTGTTTTGTAGTTATGAACCGCTACCCATATACACCTGGACACTTTATGATCATTCCTCATGCTCATCTCCAAACTCTTGAATCTTTACCAGAAAATGATTGGCTTCACATATCAAAACTTGCCCATCGAGGAGTTAGACTTCTGAAAGAGAAGTTTGGTGCAACAGGGGTTAATCTTGGAATGAATTTGGGAGAGAGTGCAGGAGCTGGAATAGCTGAACATATCCATTTGCACCTTGTTCCAAGATTCAATCGAGATACAAACTTTATAACAACAACAGCAAAAACAAGAGTTTATTCAACTGATTTTGAAAAAATATATCAAAAACTACTAAAATATGCAGAAGAGTATTTTAAAACTTCATTAGATTTATAGGAAAATATGTTTTTTTGAGGAAAAATATCTTCCTTGATTTTATAAAATTTATTAGCTATATTTCGAAATGAAGTCTTTCAAGACAGCTTGATAGCTGAATCACATTTAGAAAGCAAATATAAACTTCGATGTTTAGGTGGTTGTATTTAAGAACCTTTAAATATGTAGAACATTGAGAGTCACGGTATTTACTGTGTTTAAGTAGCTCTGAATTCTTGACAGAGTAGAGGCAAGTAGTGTGCCATATGGGATTTTTCTATAAATTTCCTGTTAAAGTAATGTTTTTCTATAAAACTTATAACTATAATTCTTTTGTTAGTTGTACCACACATAGAAATGTCTCTGGTGTCAATATTTATAGAGTTGTGACATCAACTCTTGCTAAGAGGAGATAGAAGCTATTTAATAGATTATTCCTTGTGAGCAAAATCCCCTATGCTTCAGCTATGGAGAGTATGTCAAAAGCATTAACTATGTACTTCATAAAAG
>JAMJTX010000169.1 GCA_024281215.1 Candidatus Thiovulum karukerense
CTATGAGGCAAAGCTACACTACAAAAATAGTGGCTTCTCTTTAACTGGAACAGTAGATTTTGTTATTGGAAAAGGTTTAGACAGAGTTAAAAGCCCTATATTCTTTATTCAAGAGTTCAAAAAAGGAAAAGAGTTTTCCGATCCAGAACCCCAACTAATTGGAGAGATGATAGCAGGTCTTGAGATTTCAAAAGTCTCCAAAATCAAAGGAGCTTTTATTGTTGGTGCAATTTGGAATTTTGTAGTTTTAGAGAAAGTTTCTGAAAATAGTTATCGATATTTTGTCTCTCGAAACTTTGATAGTTCAGATTTAGAGAAACTAAAACAGATATACAAAAATTTACTCTTTGTAAAAAATGAGATAATCTCAATTATTGAAAAGGATGAAAAATGAGAAAAACAGTTTTAACACTTAGCTTAACGGCAACAATACTTTTAGCAGAGGATGTAAATCCAACTTTAACCACTTTTCAAGCTGGAACACCGGTCAATGTCAATGAGGTTAATGGGAACTTTGAGAGTTTGAAACAGGGGATTTTGGATCTGCAAAGCAAATATGATTTGGTTGTTCAGAGTTTGCAAACTACGGTTACAACTTTAGAGAGTGAGATTGCAAGTTTAGAGAGTGAGAATAGATCTTTAGAAAGTAGTGTTGTTCCAGTTGGAACTATTGTTAGCTCAATGTTAGATTTCTATCAGTTTGCTCCAACAGTTGGAGAGAGTGTATCATTTTCAGCAACAAATAGTAAGTGGTCTCCTGCCGATGGTCGCTCAATCTCTGGAAGTGCTTATCATACAAGTACAGGAAACAGTACGGCACCAGATTTAAGAGGTATGTTTTTACGAGGCTTAAACTCTATTGACTCACAAAGTAGAGATGACGGGAATCAAGATCCTGATGGAGATAATAGAACAGCTGGAGATTATCAGGAAGATAAGTACAAAAAGCATGGACATAATATTGCAAAGGGTTCTTACGGGATTGTTTTAGCTGGAATAGATTTAAATTATGGTCCCAATGCAGTATATTCACACTACAGGTATAACGGAGGAAATACATTTTCATCTCCAACAGACTCTGATACAGCAAAAGCAATAGAGACAGATGGTCACACTGAAACCCGTCCAAAAAACTCTGCCGTCTACTACTACATCAAAATCAACTAAAAATGTCTCCTATCGATATTCTCTCAATCTCCTCCTATGAGGAGTTTCTTGAACTTCAAAAAAGAGTGGCAGAAGAGGAGAGTATAAAAACTTTTTCGTTCTCTAAAATCAGTTTTGAAGATCTGGAGGCTCTTTTCAATATTGAAGATATTTCAGATTTAACAACCTCTACACATTGGGCTGAAACTGATCACTCTCTTGAAGTTGATAGCGATGTAGAAGATTTCCTAAAAACTCTTCTAAAAAAAGAGGGGAAGTATATTCACTACTATTTTGAAGAGGATCTGAAGATAAAGTTTATTGCCCCTATTCTAAATAGAGTCGATTTTAAGGTGAAACATCTTCAACTAAAAGACTTTTACGAAAGCAAGATACTCTATCAAACTGACCGTTTCACTCTAAAAGGAACAGCCGATTTTGTGGTTTCAAAATGTCTAAAATATGCGAAAAAACCTTTTTTCTTTATTCAAGAGTTTAAAAAGGGGCTTGAAGGCTCAAATCCAGAACCCCAACTTTTAGCTGAACTGATTGCAGGGGTTGAACTCAACAACTGGAGTTCAATGAAAGGTGCATATATTATTGGTGAGAATTGGAATTTTGTTATTTTGGAAAAGCTCGGCAAAGATAAGTATCAATATTTTGTTAGCCGAACTTTTAACTCTACCAATATAGAAGATCTAAAACAGATTTACAGAAATCTTCTTTTTGTAAAGAATGAAATTACAAAGAGTCTATTGAGATTCCCGTGTCAAGCACGGGAATGACAGAAAAAGTAAAACACTGGAGGACAGCCACTTTGTCTTTGTCGGACTTGATCCGACAATCTCAACTATATAAAGTCCCGTCTTCAAATTGGAATCAAAAATGTATGAATTCTTTGTTAATATTTTAATAATGAAAATAGATAGGCAAAAGAGGGGTGTAATGAACGAAAAAAGCTTAGTAAATGAAGTTTGCGATGAGTTGGGAATTACACAAAAAGAGTTAGCTGATAAGATTGGTGCAAATAGTGGAACAGTTAAAAACTGGAGTTCTAAAAATGAAGTTCCATTATGGGCAAAAAAGTCAATAGAGCTATTGATAGAAAACCATCATAAGGATAAGTTTATCGATAACTTTAAAGAGATGCTCTCTTTTTTACAGAATGAGCCAAGAAAACTAATAATGTAATTATCAATTTCATTTTCTTTTGACAAAAGTAATTTTTGCAGATAGAATTCTCTCACTTAAAAACTAGGAGAGAGATATGACAACAGCAAATGAGGATTTTCAGATACGGCGACCAAATAGACTTTATGAGAAGCCATTAAAGAAAAATCTGGCACTCCTCTTTGATGTTATCTGTTTCAACTTCTACGGGAAAAATCCTGATGATCGTGAGTTTAGAATATCGTGGATGGAGCTTAAGGCGAACTATGGTTTCAGCATTAGCAATAAAGAGTACCTTCGGGAAAAGTTGCAGATGTTGGAAGATGACAACTATATTTCGGATCTGAATATATCAACTTACGGCTTTTCATACCGATTTGAGAACACTTTTTTGAGTTATGATGAGATTCTAAAGCCGAAAACTTGGACTTTTCTAAACTTTTCGCTGATGAAAGAGTTGAATTATATTGAGTATAAACTCTATGTTCTCGCTTATAAATTCTTTAATTTTACAAAAGAGAATCACCACGAATATGAGAATCAGACTCGATTTCTGGAGATTGAAGAGTTTATCGAGACTTTTAATCAGTCGGTTGGTGC
>JAMJTX010000170.1 GCA_024281215.1 Candidatus Thiovulum karukerense
AAAGATGATTGAGTTTTTCGATTATCTTTATCAATATATCCACATCTGCTACATTTCTGAGATGTATATTTTGGATTAACTCTCTTCCCTTTGTAGGAAGGCTATGGCTGAAGCTAGGGATCTCCGTGCCAAAACAGTTTAATGATCTTTAGGTGGGAGTCTTCAGCTACATTTTTTACCTATAAAGTTCGATAGAATTAACAGTTTATATAAACTAAAACAATCGCAACATAATCTAGTTTAAGACCCTAGAAGTGGTAGTTAAAGGAGTAAGTTAATATTCTTCCAACTTTGGCAAACTTCAAATATTTTGCAATAATTATATTGCTTAAATCAAAAGCCAAGATTCTAGCAATGTAGAAGTTATGGCACTTCTCTAAAAAGTCATAAGAAAAGTTTTAATTGGGTAGCTTGAACCTTAGTCATAACAACAGTCGTTGTGATTGTTGCGATTTTAATCAAGAGTACTTAGATTAAATAAAGAGGAGTTCTTATGACAGATGGTTTTTATACATCTTTAACAGGGTTGAAAACATATCAAGCTGGTTTAGATGTCTGGGCTCACAATATATCAAACTCAAACTTAGCCGGATACCGAGCTAAGCGACCTGAGTTCTCAACACTATTCACAGAGTCTCTCAATAATACTCCATCTCTTGGAGTAACAAGTAGTCAAAAGGGGTTTGGTTCTCAGATGAGCCTTGCTGCAATGACTAAAGATCAAGGTTCGCTCACAACAACTGATTCGACATTTGACCTCGCTATCGATGGTAATGGTTGGTTCGGTGTCTTTAATGAAGATGGTAATGTGATGTACACCAGAAATGGTAGTTTTAATTTTGACAGCGAGAGATACCTTGTTGATAAAAGAGGTGGATATGTTACAGGTAGAATGGCTGGGAATATCAATTTAAGTGGAGATCTATCAGACAATAGATTAACAGGTGTGGTTGAAAATGTTGAACCGGGAGATCCAGCAACTCAAACAAGACTTCAACTACCAAATGTACTCACTTATCCTAAAAAAGTTACTGATACTATAACGGTTGATGGAAATCTTGGATTTGAAGATGTTGAGCGAACATTTTCACAACCTTTAGTATCGGCTGGTGATGAGCAGAATACTCTCTCCGTTACTCTGAAAAAGAGTGCTAATCAACCTCAACAGGGGAGTGTTTGGGAAGTTGTTGCCACTGTTAAAGATAACTCGGGTGAAATAACTTTTGATAGAAAAACAGGAACTCTTACCTTTGATGGTTCTGGACAGTTAATTGACTCTGATGTACCACAACTCTCTAATAGTGGGACAATGGTTAATATTAACTTTGGAGACAAAGGAGCTGGACTTCAAGCTAACGATAGCTCAACAGTTAGCATCAGTGCTTCGCGAAATGGTGAGCCAGAAGGTTCTCTCTCTAATTATGCACTCTCTCAAGATGGAAATGTTGTTGCATTCTTTGACAATGGTTATAAAAGTGTTGTTGCAAGAGTAGCTGTCTATCACTTCCGAAATGAGCAAGGACTTCAAGATTTAGGTGGAAGTTATTATGATGCAAATACACAGAGTGGTGATGCAATCTTCTATCGAGACGATACGGGAAATGTAATATCTAGCGATGGTCTTGTTCTTGATCACCATATCGAAGAGACAAATATCAATACAGCTGAAGCCCTCTCAAATTTAATGCTTGTTCAGAGAGCATTTGATGCGAGTTCAAGAGCATTAAAAGCGGGTGATGATATGATTAAACAAGCTCTTAATATGGATGCTTAACCTTGAGATTTTTTAATAGTGTTCGGGATCTTGTCGGGGATACTCCTCTAGTTAAGATTCATACTTTTGGAGATAATAGTGAGATATTTGGTAAGTGTGAATTTATGAATCCACTTAGCTCGATAAAAGATAGAGTTGCCCTTAACATTTTAAAGAATGGCATTGAGCGAAGAGATATAGATAGTAATACTCTGATTATTGAGGCGACAAGCGGAAATACAGGTATCGGACTATCAGCAATTGGAGCTTCATTAGGTCTAAAAGTTGCGATAGTTATGCCTGATTCTATGAGTATTGAGCGAATTGCTCTTATGAAGCAGTTTGGAGCTAAGGTAATATTGACTCCTGCAAAGCTTGGAATGGCTGGAGCAGTTGCAGAGGCTGAAAAGTTAGCAGAAGAGAATCCAAACTCATTCTTAACATCTCAATTTTCGAATAGTGATAATCCAGAGGCTCACGAAACAACAACAGCTGAGGAGATTTGGCGAGATACTGACGGAAAGATAGATATTTTTCTATCGGCTGTTGGGACTGGCGGAACACTCTCAGGGGTGGGTAAATATCTGAAAGAGAGAAATCCAAATATACAAATTATTGCTGTTGAACCAGAATCCTCACCAGTACTATCTGGTGGTACACCTGCACCTCATAAGATTCAAGGTATTGGAGCTGGGTTTATTCCAGATAATCTAAATAGAGATATTTATGATGAGGTGATTACTGTATCAGATAGTGATGCTCTTCAAACAGCAAGAGAGTTGGCTCAAAAAGAGGGGCTTCTTGTTGGCATCTCATCTGGTGCAAATATATATGCCTCTAAAGTTGTTGGAGAACGAGAAGAGAATCAGGGTAAAGTTATCGTAACAACTCTTAATGATACAGGGGAGCGATATATCTCAACTGAGCTTTTTAAAAAATAATTGACGATAGTGAAAGCTCCCCCGAGTTAAAATTTTGAGTAAGATTCTTCTTGCTCTATCTTCCTTTTCACGAAAAGAAGATTTTGATAAATTTTCTTTAAATCATCGATTTTCAGAGAATCAAAATGTTGTGAGACAAAGTATAATGGACTGAAAAGTCAAGACAATAATCAGAGATTTTTATTTTCATGACTAGGCTATATTCCCAACAGATTCAA
>JAMJTX010000171.1 GCA_024281215.1 Candidatus Thiovulum karukerense
ATATTAAAGAAACCATTAAACCAGACTCCATTTGGAATTAAATTGTTCCACAAGTCTATATAAAATAGCTTAGAAAATATGACATCTGTAACGATATGATAATTCTGTATATTTTGAAAAAGAGCAATTATAAGAAAATATACAATGAGTGTTCCAAATATATTCTCTCTTTTGTAGAGACTTAGAGCCGTTCCAAATGACTTCTTAATTCGTCTATTTATAAGATCAACACTATATACCTCATCTAAAACGAGATGGGTGACAAATCCAAGTGTAATAAAAAAACCACCCCATACAGCTATTGATATATCTATCCAGAATAGGGTTTTCAAAGCCAATGTTCCAAGGATACCTATTAAAAAACCCATTGGAATTGAGTGAAATATACCGCGGTGAGCAGTCAATTCTATAAACAACCTCATCACAATCATCTTCATAAAGTAGAAAGTACCAACCCACAAGATCAGCTTTTCAATGAGAGAGTAGTCTGGTTTGCTAAATATAACAGTAAAGGCTAAAAACACTGATAAGAGAGAGAATGTGACTCTAAATGGAACAGATGTTTTTGAATCTACATCTGGGAGAAGACTTCCAACTGTTCCAAGAACAAAAAGCATCATAGCATCGACATCAGTGATATAGTTAGCAGAGAGGAGAAGAGTTGAAGAGACTCCTGAAACAGTAGCCCCAACAACCATATGTGTTTTGAAGTTTGCCAATATCCTCTCCTAAAACTACTTTCGCTCTATTGAGTCAAGAACAGCATTAATAAGTTTTGTACCCTCATCAAGACCGAAGTCTTTCACAAGCTCCAACCCCTCATTAATGATAATAGGTTTATCAGTAGCTGTAAATCGAATCTCATAAACACCAACTCTTAAGACAGCTTTCTCAATTTTACCTATCTCTTCAAGAGTTCTATCTGTAAGATGTTCAGCGATGAGGTCGTCAATATATTTAAGATTCTGCATTACTCCATCAAAGAGTTTGTCAGCAAAAACCCTCTGTTTGTTTCTTATTTTTCGCTCTTCAAAAAGCTCATGCTTTAGCTCATCGATGCTATCGCTACCTAAATCATAGGCATACAGAAGAGATACAACTCCATTTCTAGCTTGGTGAATTGTTGCCACTACTTCTCAATCTCCCCATAAAGATTCATCATCTCAATTAGACCCATCATCGCTTCAAAACCTTTGTTTCCAGCTTTACTACCAGCTCTTTCAATAGCTTGTTCAAGAGTATCAGTTGTCAAAAGTCCAAAGCTCACAGGAATATCATGTTTTAGTGAGACAGAAGCGATACCCTTTGTAGCCTCTGCTGATACATAATCAAAGTGAGGTGTAGAGCCTCGGATAACTGCACCAACACAACATACGGCATCATACTTCTCTTTATTTAGTACTCTCTGAAGAGCCATTGGTAACTCAAATGCACCTGGAACAAGAATAAGGTCTAAATTTACTTCAGCATCTCCACCATTTCGACTAAATGCATCTTTTGCACCTTCAACTAATCTATCTGTAATAATATGATTAAAACGACTAGCAATCACTGCTACTTTTTTACCTGCGGGAACTTGAAATCCACCCTCAATTACTTTCAATTCTCTATCCTTAAATCCAATAAAAATTCTACTGTAAGGATAACTAAATTTAAGCTACATATAAATATGAAGAAGAGAGTTGATTGGTGAAATATGAGAGACCAGTTAAGTCCAAACTTAACTGGTGTGAGTTGATAAGAGTAGTTACAGGATAACCTCTATCTCTTTTGAGTCACTTTCAACTTTTTGACTCTGGAGAACTCTATCCTCTTTCAGTTTTTCAGCTAACTCTTTATCAGATAGAGCTAAAATCTGCATAGCAAGGTAGGCACTATTCTTTGCACCTGCTTTACCAATAGCAACTGTTGCAACAGGCATTCCACCTGGCATTTGAACAGTTGATAGAAGAGCATCATTTCCCTGAAGAGAACTTGCATCCATTGGAACACCGATAACAGGTTTTGTAGTTGTTGCAGCTAATGCTCCAGCCAAATGTGCAGCCATTCCAGCGGCAGCGATGAAGACTTTTGCACCCTTCTCTTCAGCATCTTTAATATACTGCTTTGTTCTCTCTGGACTTCGGTGAGCAGATGAGATAATTAACTCATATTTCACACCAAATTTCTCAAGAGTCTCAGAGGCACTCTTCATAACAGAGTAGTCAGATTTGCTTCCCATAATAATAGAGACAAAATCCATAATAATCCTTAATTTTAGTCAAAATTATAACGGAAAGAGCGGTATTAACATCTGTTTATCGAGTGTTTAAAATATCTCTGTTTCTTTAAGTAATGATTTGCAGAGTATTAGAAGAAGACCCCCGCATTTTGCGAGGGTGATAGAGGAAGTTATTATTTAACTTCGCTCCAGATCTCTTTTTTCCAAAGGAAAGAGATGAAAGCCATGAAAGCTAAGAAGCCAAGAACATAAGGAGCGATTCCTTCTCTCTCAGCTTTTTTAGAATCACCTACCTCTTCAAGGTAAGTTACGACTTGCTTTTGAGCAGACTCATTTAGACCAACTCTAGGCATTGCTGTTCCATGTAGATGTTTTTGTGGATCATTAATAAATGTTGTAAGGTAGTGCTCACCTCTACTTCTGATCATCATAGATAGATCTGGTGGAGTTGAACCCATATAGTTTGAAACATCACTTGTAGCAAAGTTTTTAGAGTACTTCATATCATGACATCTACCACAAGCATCAACAAACACCTCTTCGTTTGTCATACTAGCAGGAGCAATAGATTTGAAGTAAGCTACCATTGAAGCAATCTCTTCATCACTCATCCAAGAGTAACCTGGCATTGGATGAACTTTATTACCTGTAAATTTGTGTGCAGTTTTTGTTGCAGTAGCAGGATCTTTAATAAAGTTAGCAAGGAAGTTTGCATTATAGATTGCACCAGCAGATGATAAATCTGGAGGAACAACACCATAACTCATATTAGCTGTTGCATTATCTAATGGAGCAGGGAAACCAGCTTTTTCGATCGAGTGACAAGCGATACAGTTCATAGATACAAGCTCTTGACCCTGTGCAACATCACCTTTAGCTTCAACCGCTGGAAGATCTTTAAACTCATAGTCGGCTGGATCTACATGCGGGTGGAAAATAGAGTGAGCTAATGGCTCAACTCCCCAGTATGTAACGAGTGTAAAAAATGTAATTACACCTAAAATCTTTAGTTCTTTCATTATTTAGCTCCCTTTGTAACAGCTGCCTCTTTTGAAGTAACAACTGGTAAAAGTAAGAATAGAAGTATAAAGGCTATACTTGAGTAGAACCCAATCCAAGCATTTGTTCCTGTTGGAGGAAGTTTTCCATAGATTGTAAGAACAATTAAGATAACAATCATTATCCAGAACCAAACTCTAAAATAAGGTCTTTGACTTGCTGGAGCAACAGTTGGACTTCTATCTAACCAAGGCATAAGAGCGAAGATGATTTGAGCAAAACCGAATGCAGCAAGACCAATATCAGCAGCTTTAAGAGGGCCAATATCAAAGAAGAATCCTCTTAGAACCTCATAACTCCATAAGAAATACCACTCTGGATAGATATGTGCAGGTGTCTTAAGACCGTTTGCAGGGTCAAAGTTAACTGGATCCATCGCAAAGTTATAGTGATAGAAAACAAGGTAGAAGAAGAAGAATAGGAATACAGATAGTACAAATACATCTTTTGCCATAAATACAGGCCAGAAAGGGATAACTTTAGATAGTTTTTTTCTTCCAGCTTTATATTTATTAGCCTCCTCTTCAAAGTCAATCTCCTCACCTTTTTGGTTATTAACATGAGGAATTCTTAAAGAGTAGAAGTGGAAAGCGATACCACCAAGAATAGCTAATGGAACAAGAAGAACATGTAGCATAAAGAATCTTGTTAAAGTAGAATCAGCAACATAGAAGTTACCTCTAATCCATACAACAAGTTCATCACCAATTAAAGGGATACCACCAAAGATGTTAGTAATAACATAAGCAGCCCAGTAACTCATCTGTCCCCAAGGTAACATATATCCAGAGAAAGCTTCAGCAGAGAAAAGAACTAGAAGAAGCATACCACTTAACCAGATCATCTCTCGACCTTTTTTATAAGAACCGTAGTAGATACCAGTAAACATATGAATATAGATAATTAAGAAAACAAGTGAAGCACCAACACCGTGGATATGTCTAAATAACCAGCCGTAGCCAACTTCTTGCATAATTGTGTAGTTAACACTATCAAAAGCCATATTTACATCTGGCTTATAGTACATTAGTAAGAAAATTCCAGATACTAAAAGGATTTTAAATGTGAATGCAAGAATCATTCCCATCGCCCATAGGAAGTTAATATCCTTTGGAATCCAATACTCTGTCATCATAACTTTTGTGAGCATCGTAGTGTTAAGTCTCTGGTCTAGCCACTCTCCAACACTATTTGCTTTTTTAAATTCTGCCATTTAGAACCCCCTAAGCTTGAGTCGTCATTTTTTTATACTCTGGTCCCTCTTCGCCAAGAACTATTGAACTTCCCTTAATTGCAAATGGAGGAATATCAAGAGGTCTTGGAGGAGGTCCAAAAGTCTGTTTAGCATGAATATCATATTGACCACCATGACAAGCACAATGGAAAATAGATTCACTCTCTCTCCACTCTGGAATACATCCTAAGTGAGTACAGAGACCGATAACAACTGTGTATCTACCATCTTGAGTAACAATATCTCTGCTATCATCTGGAGATACATCATCTGTATGTTTGAGTAGGAAAATAGGTTTTCCTCTCCACTTAATTACACTAAGTTTTCCTGCTTCAAGAGGACTTAGATCAACAGTTGTGAAACCTGCACTTACAACACTTGGAAGTGGATCCCAGGTTCTCTTCATAGCATAAAGGGAGGCTACAGTAGCGACCCCAGCTGTACCAGCTAGGACTTTTCCCATAAACGCTCTTCTACTTTTGTCAGCCATAACGCCTTTCCTTACATAAATTACCACAAATTTTAAAAGGGTTTATAATTTTAGGGTAAGTAAAATTAAGATTTAATAAAGAAATGCTAATCATAGATACTTTTTCGATAAATTGCCTATATTTTCGTCAAAATAGTTACTTTTAAGAGAATTAAGTATTTGTTTTGATTATAAAAATGTAAATTTTTGCTTAAAGTAAAAAGTGAAATTAAGAATGATGATTTTTAGTGAGTTTGAAAAAGGAGAAAAATAGAGAAGAAGCCCTATTGAATAGGGCTTCAGGCTTAAGATATTTTAATATCTTTTCTCTCTTCTACCGCTTCGGTTTCCATCTTTTCGGAACTCCCGATTTCCTCGATATTCTCTATCGCCTCTTTCTCGATACTCTCCGCCACCGCTTCGTTCACCATCTCGTCGTCGGTTTCGATTAAATCCACCGCCACTTCGGTTATCTCTTCTACCACCGCCTCGGTTATCTCTTCTGCCACCAAATCGACCACCACCTCGGTTATCTCTTCTACCACCTCTTCGGTATGTATTTTCAATAATTCGAGTAATATCAGCCATACTTTTTCCGATTACATCAGAACCTTTAATCTGATAATCTTCAGCGATGATTGAAGCGAGTTTAAGAACAAGAGTCTTCTCATCAAACTTCTCTTCAAGCATATCGACAAGAGCAGTAGCATCTTCAGATATATCTTTTGTCTCAACTTTCTCAACAAACTGCTCCATCTTAACACTCTTAACTTTTTCGATGTTTGGCACAACTTTTGTCTCAAGTTTAGTTCCGATTGTCTGCTCAATTCTCTGAAGACCTCGGAACTCTGATGGAGTGATAATTGATACAGCTACACCCTCTCGTCCAGCTCGACCAGTTCGTCCAATTCTATGAACATAACTCTCACCATCGAATGGAATATGGTAATTGAAAACATGAGTAATGTCAGATACATCAAGACCTCTTGAAGCAACATCAGTTGCGATAAGAATCTCTATATCACTCTTTCGGAAACCTTTAATAATCCCCTCTCTATCTCTCTGCTCAACATCACCATGAAGACCTTTTGCAGAGTAGCCTTGAGAAGTTAAAAGGTTTGTTAATCTATCAACCTCTTTTTTTGTTCGGCAGAAGACAATAGATTTAGTTGGATTTTTAAAGTCAATAAGTCTTACAAGAGCATCATCTCTCTCATACTCCTCAACGATATAGTAAGATTGAGAGATTTTATCATTTGTCACTCTCTCTTTTGTGATTGAGATAGTTTTAGGGTTCTCTAAAAATCTCTGAGCTAAATCTTTGATAGCTGGAGGCATTGTTGCTGAAAATAGTAGAGTCTGTCTATCTGATGGTAAATATGAGAGAATCTCTTTAATATCATTAAGGAATCCCATATCAAGCATCTCATCAGCTTCATCTAAAACAACAAAAGATGGAGATAGGTTAAGAGCCTCACCTGTTGTTTTCCCTTGAAGAAGATCTAAAAGTCTTCCTGGAGTAGCAACTACAATTGCAGCATTTTCAATATGTTGAATCTGTCTTCTATATGATGAACCACCATATACTGTTGCTGTTTTTATTCCTAAACCTTTTCCAAATCTGAAAAGTTCGTCGCTCACTTGAATTGCCAACTCTCTTGTTGGAACGATAACAATCGCTTCAACTTCACCATTAAGTTGAAGATTGTTTAAGATAGGGAGACCAAAAGCTGCTGTTTTTCCTGTTCCTGTGTGTGCCTGTGCGACAACATCTCGACCTTCGATTACCGCAGGAATAGCCTCTTTTTGAATAGGGCTTGGTTCTGTAAATCCAGCTTTATCAATTGCAGTAGCAATCTCTCTCTTTAAATTAAAATCTGTAAAGTTCATTTATCTCTTTTGTCTGTAATATTCTCTACTCTAGCTAGAGGTTAGAGCCTCTTCTATCATCTGATGCACTTTTTTGCATTCATATATTTGGCTTTGCTTTAGCCTATTTCTCTTCTCTGAGACATAATATTGAAGGGTTTCTGTCGAAACTGCTGAAATGTAATGAGATACTCTCTCTCTATAAATAGTAGAATGTTGGAAGTATATCAGAATTTTTCTATTGATATACGAAGAGATCGAAAACAAACTTATAGTGCAAACAATCGTTAATCTGTCTGAATATGCAATCTCAGAATTACAGTATAATTTATAGATATTCTTTCTACAAAAATAAAAGGTCTTTGATACCTCATCTTAAATAATATAAAAAGAGTCTCTATGGATATAAAAATCGTACTTACAGTCGGCTTATCGGTTCTATTGTCAGCAAATCAGTTTGATGAAGCTCTAGAAGAGGAGCTATCTTGGTTAAAAGAGGAGACCTATGTTATCTCTGCTTCCAGAGTAAAAGAGGATATAGATAAAACTGCATCATCAATCTCTGTAATTGATGAAGAGATGATTGAGAAAATTGGTGCAAACAATATTTTAGAGTTGCTAGAGATAGTGACAGGTCTTGAGGTGACACAGAGTAATATATTTATTGAAGAGTTGGGAATAAGAGGTGTGAAAGATTTCACCTCTAAACAGATACTATTTATGGTTGATGGACACTCTCTTGATGGGAATCTTCTGAATGGAGGTGCTACAAGTAACTTTAGTGAAATGTCCCTAGATAATATAAAACGAATTGAGATAATTAAAGGTCCAGCCTCTGCTCTTTATGGGGGAAATGCTTTTACAGGTCTTATCAATATTATCACAAAAGATGCTGAGGATATTGATGGTGTTGAGCTAAAACTAAAAGGTGGCTCTTATGGTTATAGAGAGACAAATATTCTTTTTGGAGAGAAGTTTGGTGACTTGTCAGTTGTAGGTAATCTTAACTTTAAAGCTTTTGATGGCGAAAAAGATTTAGTTCAAAAAGATATATTAGGAAGAAGTGGAGAGACAGACCCTTATCATCAATCAATAAAAGCTGATTTAAAGATGGATTATCAAAATTTCTATCTTCAATCTATTTTTACAAAGAGAAAAGATGGCTCATATTATGGGGTAAATGGTGCTATGGTAGATGACACTAAAACAAAGTTTGACTATTTAGCTCTTGAATTTGGATATAAAAAAGCTTTTTCAGAGAGATTAAATATTCTGACAAGATTCTATACAGATATTTTATCATTTGACAACGATAGGGGTATATATCCAGAGGGGTATCAACCTCAAGTAGATATTAATACGATGATTGCAATGAATCCAGCTTTAGCTCAACAGATGGGAGGAGTGCCTCAAATACCAATATTTGCAAATGGAATGAATGTAATCAACCGTCTTACAAACCAAAAAGATGGAGCTGAAGCTCTTTTCACATATAGACCTCTTGAGAACTATACGATTGTTTTTGGAGGAACTTATGAGAAACATAAACAGTATGATGTTGAGTCATATCAAGATTTCAATCCAGAGACACCAATACCAACACCTCTACCATCAATGAGAGACTATACTGGAACTGAGTTTAGTTTTGCACCTGAAGTATCTCGAGAGATGTGGGCTGGATATATCAATAATATCTATGATGTAACAGATAGTTTAAGAGTTACAGTAGGTGGTAGATATGATGATTATAGTGATTTCGGTTCAAACTTTGCTCCAAGAGGAGGAGTCTCTTGGCAGATTAATAGAGAGCATATCTTGAAGTTTATGTATGGAGAGGGGTTTAGAACACCAACTTTTGCAGAGTATTACAATCGACATATTGCAATTACTGGGAATCAGAACCTTCAACCTGAATATGTTTCAACCTATGAGACCAGTCTTCATAGTAAATTTAATAAGCTAGAGACAACTCTGGCACTTTTTCAGAACGATTTCAGAGACCTTATCTCACAAGAGGGAACTATTTATCGGAATATTGGAGAGGCTGAAACTAAAGGAGTTGAGGTTGAAGCAAAGTATAATTTAAACCGAGGTTCTTATATTATGGCAAACTATACATACCAGTTAGCAACTGACAAATTAAATAACACCTCTCTTCCTGATGTGGCTACACATAAAGGGAATATATTCTTCAATCAAAGAGTTTCTCAAAATATAAATATATTCACTCACATCTTTCTTAAGGGGGAGACGGAGAGAGCAGATGGAGATAGTAGAGAACCTCTTTCAGGATATGCCCTTTTAAACCTCTCATTGAATGCAAAAGATATATTTTTGAAAAATCTTCAGTTTCAATTATCACTGAGAAATATTTTCGACAAAGATGCTTATAGCCCATCTTATTTCCTAAAAACTCCTGAGGATGATTATAGAAGAGATGGAAGAAACCTATTTCTTGAAGTAAAATACAGGTTTTAAATAAAGGATTTTTTATGTTTCGTATCTTTTTTGTTCTACTTATCTTACTGAATTCTCTATTTGCAGGGAGTGAAAAGATATATTTCTATACAACAGAGTCCAATATCAATAACTTTAAATCTTTAAAGATTAGTTTCGATAGATATCTACAAAAGTTTGGTGGCTTTGAGTTCCAGCCATTTAAAAATCAGAGAACTTTTGAGAAGTATTTAAAAGATAGCGAGTCGGTAATTATTATCTCAAGTTGGCACTATCAAAACATAGCAAAAGATTACAATTTAGAGGCAAAGCTTATAGCTGAGAAAAAAGGGACAATTACAGATAGTCAAGTTTTAGTTGGATACAAAAATATGCCTTACAGAGGAGTTGTTGCATCTGCTTATGATAAAGCATATTCAAAAGAGTTACTTTCTGAACTAGTAAGTAGCGGTTCTAAAAAATTGACAGTTCTCTCTGTTCCCAAAGAGATTGATGCTCTAATGAGTGTAGGTTTTAAGATGAGTAAATTTGCTATTGTCTCTCAAGACAGCTTCAATCTTCTCAAAGAGATTAACCCATTCTTAGCTAAAAACCTAGAGGTCTATGCAAAATCAGAACCAAAATATAGAATGATTGTCGCAGAGAGTAAAATTAAGAAAGCCAATAGTAGGCTTATAGAGATATTTAAAAATATGAGTTCAAATAGAGTTGGGTTAGATATATTGGGTCAATTAAGAATAGACAATATGAAACCTGTCTCAAAAAAAGATTTAGAAAACATCAAGGAGTAGTGTGATGAAGATTGTTTTAACTGTGATATTACTGTTTTTATCGCTTTTTGCAGAGACTCCTAAAGTAGTTGTTATAAACTCAAATGATAAGCTTGAAAAATACAGTGATAGCTATTTAGCTTTTAAAGATGATTTTGAGGGAAACTTCTCTACTATTGTTGTTTCCGATATGAAGAGTCGGGAGATAAAAGAGTATCTTTATGATGAGTATCCAGATATCATATATACAATAGGCTCACAAGCTTATCAATATGCACATCTATATACTCCTGAAAAAGAGATCTATTTTAGCTCAATTGTTAATTGGAAACGACTTCCAACAACTCCAAAAACATTTGGAGTGTCCCATGAGCTTCATAGTGAAATGCAACTGACTCTTATTAAAACTCTCTTTCCGGAAATAAAAAAAATAGGTGTTGTTTATAGTCGATACACAGAAGACCTTATAAACGAATTTCAGGAGAGAGGAAAAAATTTAGGTATTGAGATAGTAGCCCATAGAGTTTTTGAGGGAACATCAGATATTAGTGAGTTCCATAGTTTTATGGATAATATAGAGGCTTTAACAGTTATTCCAGAGCCTACTCTCTTTAGAAAAGAGAGCCTGTTAAAAGAGGTACTAACTCTTGCTAAAAAGAGAGAGTTAGCTATATTTTCCTATCACAAACTATTTTTAGATTATGGGGCAGTTCTTATTATATCCGCAGATAATCAGACAACAGGCAGACAGATCTCAGCGATGATAAGCAGTCGAGATAGAGATGGTGAAAAAGTTCAATACCCTGCTGGAACAAACCTAATCTTTAATAAAAGAGTAGCAGATAACATTGGACTAGAATATAACCCTGTTCTTCTCTATATGTTTAATGAAATTGTGGAATGAGTCTAAATCAGAAACTTAGCACTGTTATTGTAGTCGTAACTTTATTGTTTATGACTATATCTACATATATAAATATTGAGTCTCAAAAAACAGTTTTAAAAGAGGAGACTCAACTAAGAATATCTCTTATTAAAAAGAACTTATATTTAAATGCCTCCTCAACTATTAACTCCTTAAAAAGTGATATTGAAAATGATATTGCCTCTTTTAACTTCTCAAATATTCAATGCCTCTTAAAACAGACTCTTGAAAATAGTGTGGATATTGAT
>JAMJTX010000172.1:0-1244 GCA_024281215.1 Candidatus Thiovulum karukerense
TCTATATTGTTGACATTAACATGAGAGATGAGACTACACTAATATATCCAGCTCCAGAGGATAACAATATGTTACTACCAAACAGTATAAGAGAGTTGCCAGAGATAGAGGTAGTTCCACCATTTGGTAGAGACATTATGAAGATAATAGCATCTCCAATTCCTCTTAAGATACCAGAGATTATATATGAAGAGGCTAGTAGAGTCTTTGAAGATAGAAAAGGTTTTGAGAGTTCAAATATCTTAGACATAGAGAGGGATATAGCAAAGAGTGGGAGAGTTTCAGATAAAGATGTGATTGCCCACTTTAGAGGTCAGGCACTTAATGGTGGATTTACCATTTATGAGAATCATATAGAGTTAGAGACAAAGGAGTAGTAGTGAAGAAGGTAGCTTTTATAGTTGGAAATGGTGACTATAGCCATATGTCTAAAGTGAGTAACGCTTTAAATGACAGTAGGGATATGAGAGATAGTTTTGAGAAGCTTGGGTTTGAGACTCTCTATGGTGAAAATTTAACAAAGAGAGAGTTTAACAGTAAGTTAAAGGAGTTTGGAGGTATAGCAAAGGCTTCTGACAAGGCTATCTTCTACTACTCTGGACACACATTCCAAAGCAAAAATGTAAATTATATGTTGCCTATAGATGCAGAGGTCGATAGAGCAGATGAACTCTCTGATGAGGGTGTAAGCTTCAATAGAGTTAAGGAGCTGTTTGATGTGCTTGATAATAAGTCAAACATATATATCCTTGATTCACTTATAGATAGAAGTTTTGATGAAGGTAGTGAGCAACAAGGTACTGTGGATGGTGATTTTAGCACTTCAAGGGGGTTTGCAAACCCTAAGATGAAGAGAAAAAAGCCTACCAGTGACTCTATCATAGCCTATGCCTCATCGCCTGAAGATGGTCACTATTCAGCTGGAGAGAATAGTCTATACGCAAAACATCTAAAGGAGCGTATTCTTGAGGCTGGTCTATCTATAGAGGCTGTTTTTGATTATGTGGCTGGAGTAGTTAGAAGTGAAACAGCTAATAAGCAGAATCCATTTATTTACTCAACATCTCAGAATGATATTTTCTTAAGAGAGAGAGACGAGAAACTTAGAGAATTAAAAGAGAAACAGCAACAGAGTAGAGAAGAACAAGAGACTCTTAAGAAGAATTTAGAACTTGAGCAGAAGGAGGCTGAAGAGCGTTATCAGAGAGAGCTGGATGTCCTTGAAAGTAAGAGAAAAGATACTG
>JAMJTX010000172.1:1254-2892 GCA_024281215.1 Candidatus Thiovulum karukerense
CTACTGAGTTAAGGGATAAAGTTGATCGAGAGAGAGAGTCTCTTGATAGGGACTTACAACAGAAATTAAAAGAGATTGATGAGAAGCGTGAAGAGAGTGGGTTAGCCGCGGATATGCTTAAAGCTAAAATAGATGGAGAAGCATCGTCAACTATTAATGCCATAGATGATAGAGTGGCTCAACTTCGTACTCAACATGAGGCTAAAATGGAGGAGCTTAAAAAAGAGAGAGATGCTCTTAGAATAGAGGATATAGCTGATATATCTGTTACTGATAGCAGAGTTACTCTATCTGCAGAGGAAAAAGTCTACTATCTTGGTGATACTCTAAGAATAGACTTTTCTCACTCTTTTGATAGTGAGATGTACATCTATATGGTTGACATTAACATGAGAGATGAGACTACACTAATATATCCAGCTCCAGAGGATAATAATAGACTACAGACCAATAGCAGAAGAGTTCTTCCTGACATTGAGGTAGTTCCACCATTTGGTAGAGATATTATCAAGATTATTGCTTCTCCAATACCTCTTAAGATACCTGACATAGTCTATACAGATGTTAAAGAGAGTAAAGTCTTTAGTCAGAGCAGAGGTTTTAAGAATCCTAATATCTCTAAAATAGAGAGAGAGGTAGCTAAAGAGGAGACTATTTCTGATAAAGATATTATGGCTTACTTTAGGGGTCAAGCAGAGAATGATGGCTTTACAATTTATGAGAACCATATTGAGTTGGAGACAAAGGAGTAGTAGTGAAGAAGGTTGCATTAGTTGTTGGAAATGGAGATTATGAACATACATCTAAGCTTAAGAACCCAACAAATGATAGTAGGGATATTAAGGAGAGCTTAGAAGACATAGGTTTTAAGGTCTATTATGGAGAGGATGTCTCACAAAGGGAGTTTAAGAAGGTTGTAAGGGACTTTGGTAGAGAGAGTGATGGAGCTGATATATCCCTCTTCTATTATGCTGGACATGGTCTCCAATATTCAGGAAGAAACTTTCTCGTTCCTGTAAATGCAGAGATTTTATCTGAAGATGAGATCCCAGACACAACTGTATCTCTTGATTTTATTCAAAACAGAATGGAGGACTCAAAGGCACAGCTAAACCTCTTTTTTTTAGACTCATGTAGAGATAATCCATTTGATAAAAGTATTAGAAGTGCTAGTGGTAGAAGTGCCAATATTCATAGAGGACTTGCTAACCCTAATGTTGTCTTTTCTAATCAATCTATTATTACATTTGCAACTGCTCCAGATGAAGTTGCATTAGATAATCCAGATGGAAGAAACGGACTCTTTACAAAGAACCTGCTTAAGTATATTACTCAAGCTGGAGTAAAAATAGATGATGTTCTAAAGGCTACTGTTAAGGATGTGATAGATGAGACTGAACATCAACAGATTCCTTGGGTTCATCAAAAATTATATGGTGATTTTTATTTAAATAACCAAGAGAAGTCTAAGGAGACCCAGACTGAAAAAGATACTCAAGAGGATAATTTACTAGTTCCAAACTCTTATGTAGATGAACCAGAGACAACACAAGAAATTTTTAGTTTTACTGCAAAAGGTGTTACGATAGAGAGCCAAGGAACACAAATACCTTGGGTAAATAACTCTATACACACAAA
>JAMJTX010000173.1 GCA_024281215.1 Candidatus Thiovulum karukerense
TGTATTTCTTATGCTTTGCGGAACATTCTTCCCTAAAAATGCAACAACAGCAATGCTGATTATTACAATAGCATCCTGGATTTTTGCATTGATTGTAGCAAAAATCAAGAGTTGATATGAAGCTCAAAAGGTCGTCAAATAGATATAAAGTTTTGATCTGTATCAAAACTTAAGAAGTTTAATAGTTGCTAATCTTAAACTTGTTTAAATAATTTAGGTGCTACTTTTTGAAGTATTGAGAATAGAAATGAGAAGATAGCTCCAAAAAGGTTTGTGAATTTGTAACCTATCAAAGCACCAATTGGTGTAGCGATAATTATAATCTCAAAAGACTTGGAGAGCTTTCCGACCATAAAGCCGAGAAAAGCTCCAAAGAGAGCAAAAGCTACACTCTTAATTCGAGATGGTTTTCTGCTCTCACTCATTTTAGCAGTGACCTGTTCCGCAACTTCCACCGTGACCATGACCACCTGTTGCACAGCTTCCACCAAATGGATCATCATCTTCAATACCAGTTCCACAACCGCATGAACCACTTGCACATGAACCACCGCCAAACTGTTGTTGATTCTCAAATGGCTGACCACTCAATAGCTCATCATCAGTAGCATTTCTAACCATTGTTACATGAACTGAGAACATCAAATCTTTTCCAGCTAATGGATGGTTGAAGTCTATAACCACTTCGCTATCACTGAAGCTCTTAACAACAACAGCAACTGTTCCACCAGCCTCATCTTGACCATAGAGAGTCATACCATTTTCAAGTTCAATTCCTGCAAACTGCTCTCTTGGAAGAGTCTGTGTAGCATCATCATTATACTCACCATAAGCATCAACTGCTTTTACAAGAGCATCTTTACTCTCATTCATATTCATATCTGAAAGTGCATTTTCAAGTCCAATAATGATTTGACCTCTTCCCATCATAAAAGTTAATGGAGTTGAGTTCATATTGCTATCTACTACTTCGTTTGATGTTGTATCCTTTACCTCGTAAAGAATTGAAACTATCTGATCTTTGCTAATTGCCATCTGATTCCTTATTGTTTATTTAACTTGTCTAAAAACTCTTTAGCTCTTTTTGCCTCAACACTATCTCCATATTGAGACACAAGAACTGAGTAGAAACTCTTTGCCTGTTCAACATCATTAATCTTCTCAAGAGATACTCCTGAGTGAAGAAGAAGGGCAGGCATAAAGCTTGACTTATCATATATTGCCACACTCTCTTTATAGTGGCTTATAGCCTGTTCGTAGTTACCCGTAAAATAGTAACTCTCACCTATATAGAAGTTGTCTGTTGCAGGACGATAATGTTGAGTGATAAGGTAGCTAAAAAACTTTATAGCCTCTTGGTATTTCCCAAGTTCTATATTTTTTTTACCTTCCTCAAAGATTTCTACATTGCTATGTTTTGAGAAGTCATAGTAGTCATCTCGACCCTTTGAGAGCTTTTCAAACTCTGAAATAACTGTCTCTTTAAAGCTATTGAACTCACCAACAATAAAGTCTAACTGCTTTTGAGTCACATATTGAGAGTTTATCTTCTCAAGAGTTTGACCAATTGTAGCAATTTTTTTATCAACCTCATCAAAATCTTTAGAGAGTCCCTTTTCAATTTCAACTAAACGGCCATTCTGCTCTTTCAGAGCTTTATTAACCTCTGCAAAACTCTCCTTAATCTTCTCATTAAGGCTCTTCTTTGTCTCAACCTCCTGTTTTTTTACCTGAGTTTGAGTCTTATCTATATTCTCTTTGATCTCTTTATAACTTATCTCTGTTACAAGATGATTTTGTCGAAGATCCTCAACAAGATTGGCTATTTTGATTCGATGCTCATTATTTTGCTGACCAATTGTCTGGACAAGCTCTTGAAGAGTCTCTATACCATTCTGAAGCTCTTCAACTCTTCTCTCAAGTTTGCCTGTCTCTTTCGAGACGTCTTCAATGCTTTCCCGATTTTCAAGAATCTTTCTCTCACTCTGAGTCAATCCATATGGAGATGGGGAGTCAAGATCTCCAGCACCAAAAACAGATACCTCTGCTGAGAGAATAGATAGTGTTGAAACTGTTAGTGATAGAGTTCTGAAACCCATCTTTTACTCCTCTTCTAACTTAAAATCAACTCTTCTGTTTTTTGCCCAACACTCATCTTTCTGTTGAAGACATATTGGATTACTCTCTCCATAGCTGACAACTTTTACTCTATCTTCAAGAACACCTTCAGCTATAAGAGTCTCTTTAACAACTTGAGCTCTTTTTAATCCAAGAGCATAGTTGTACTCATCAGTTCCCCACTCATCACAGTTCCCTTCAATCACAACTCGTTTTCCAACAACTTGAGGATTGTTAAGAAGTTGAATATTCTTATTGACAGTAATTAGCATACTCTCTTTAATTGAATATCTATCAAAATCAAAATATATAGATTCAAACTGAGTATTGATATATTCAATATTATCGCTAATAAGAGTCTGTGTATCATCACTATCGACTCTTCTACTATCATTGGCTTCACTTCCAACTGCTGGTACTAAAGTTGTTCCAATTGTAAGGTTATCCGATGTGATATTACTCTCATTAAGTGACTGACCATTGAGTAGATCTTCTCTACTTTGATTGTTGTCTCTAATTACCTCTTCTAAAACATCTTGCTCATCTTGAGATATTGTAGGGATAGGTGCTTCAGGCTCATCATCACACCCACTAAACAGTAACACAACAGCTGAAACAACTGCCATAGCTTTTATCTTCATTTAACTCTCTCCTATTAACTTACCAGTCTATTGACTGAATTTTACCAACATTCAGAGGGAAGAGAAAACTTTTATTATAGTTTAACCTTATAAGCCCCAATGAACTCTGATTTTTAAAATGTTTTATAAACAGTACAGACTCACCATCTGATGAGAACTTTGGAAACTGATTGATTCCAGAAGCTGTTAATCTTCTAACATAGTTGGTGTCAGTTGAGATGAGGTGCAGGTTAAATGTATTACTTGAAAAGGCATTCTCTGTCTCTCTTGAGCTATAAACGATATAGTTATTAAAAGAGCTACAAGAGTTATTGTTTTTGCCATAATAGACTAACTGCTCTGTCTTCTGATTTACATCTCGTATATTTGTAGCATAGATATTTGGAAATCCTAACCTATCAGACACAAATGTTATTCGAGAATCGTTCTCAATAAAGTGTCCAGAGACATCTATCCCTTGATAATCTGTTAAAGCTTTTTTAGCCTTTGTCTCAATATTGTATAGAAATATATCAGGTTGCCCCTCTGGAGCCATTGTTAAAAGTAGCTCTTTACCATCAGCCGAAACATCTGAACAAGCCAACATTCCTTCTGTGTGTAGAATCTTCTCAAGAGAACCACTGATGATATTCATCTTATATAGAGTAGGGGTACTACCGTTATATCTCGTAAAATAGAACTCTCGCTGTTTATCATCAGCCCACTTTGGAAAGAGGTTAAGCCCATTTCCAATAAGGGTTTTAATATATGTCAGTGTGTAATCTGCAACAACAATCTCACTCTTCTTTGGCTCTGTATATCTTGCAAAGATAATATATTTAGTCAGCCAATCAACTGGAGGCATACTAAAGTGGTTATTTATATCTGCAACAATATGGTGAGCAAGAAATGGGTACATCTCATCATCACCTATTTTATAACTCTTTACAAAATCATCTTTCTTAGAGATATTGCTAAAGAGCCTTAGCTTACCTGATAAGTTGTTTTGATCATCTCGTGATAGTTCAAACTTAATCACATAATTTACATTTCGGTTAGCAAACTCACTATCACTACTCTTAAAATCTGTCTGCTGATTTGTATCCTTAACATCAAAATGAGTTAAGACAGTCAGGTCATTAATAAGCAGTCGATAAAACTTTGGTGCTAACTCTTTAAGTTCAGTTGCACTGGTTCCATCTTCAACAGCAACAGTTGTCAATTTATTTACACTCTTGACAACTTCAATGGTCGCATCAGCTAAAAGGTGGGCAACCATTATATATATGAGGGCAGAAACCCTTAAAAACATTCTCTCTCCTTATAATAAAACTATTTAATTAAAACAGAACCTAAACGAACCATATTGCTACCTTCGGAGATAGCAATCTTATAGTCACCACTCATTCCCATTGAGCAGATGGTCGCTCCATCTTTCTGAACTCTCTCAAAGACTCTATAAGCCTCTTGAAACGATTGACGAACTTCACTCTCATTTTCACTATGTCGCCCCATTGCCATAATACCTTTAAGGTTAATATTTGGGAATCGCTCCCTAATCTCCATATAGGTATCATACCCCTTTTCAGGTTCAACTCCAGATTTCTGACTCTCTCTAGCACTATTTACCTGAAGTAAAGCACTCATCTTCATATTGCTATTTTGAAGTCGAGAGTTTAACTGCTCTGCAAGTTCAAGTGAGTCAAGACTCTGAAAAAGAGATGGTTTAAGAGATATAAGCTTATTTATCTTATTCTTTTGAAGATTACCAATAAAGTGCCACTCCAGAGGTAGCTCCTCTAAAATTTGAGACTTCTCTTCTAAATCCTGAACTCGGTTTTCTCCAAAAGCTCTTTGACCAATAGAGTATAGTTTTTCAACTATTGAACTATCGCTATACTTTGTTACAGCCACAATCTTAACAATATGGTGAAGAGAGACCTCTTTTCTAGCCTCCTCTATATTGCTAAAGACCTCATCAAGCCTATCTCTTAATCTATAATCTAACATATCTCTTAACTCTCTTTTTTCTTAAATGGGTTGAGACTCTTCAGGAATCTATTAATCATAGATATTCGGCTCTGCTCACGAATCGGTCTTGAGACTTGAATTGTAGCTACACCTATTCTGATAGTTAAAATTGCATTTCCAATTCCACCTGCTACTGATGAAGATAGCTTTGATGCAATTGTATGACCTGTTAAAGCTCCTAATGAATCCTCAGCTATCTCGGTAACACCGATAAACATTAACTGCTCAGCAACTCTTCGTAGAAGAATTAGATTACCAAAAAATCCTGCTCGGAAACCATAAAGTGCCACAATCTCATTGACCATTCTCAAATTTCGCCAAATCACAAAAATAGCATCAAAAATTGCTACAGGTGAGATAGCCGTAGCAACAGCATTCTCCTTTGCATATTTGAAGATGAGGTTCTCCGCCTCACTATCTATCGGTGAAAGAATGTGTTGAGATAGAGATGGAACTATCTTCTCATAAGGAAGATTTGGAAACTCACCTCTAAAAGAGCTGATACCATTTTGGACTCTCTCTAATTGATGAGTCTCATATCTCTTTAGCATACTGTTTGCAAAAGAGACTGTTTCGTTTGTTGGTGTCTCTTTAAGCTTTTCAGCACTCTCTTGAATCTTTTCAACTCGACTCACCTCTAAAAAGCGACCTATCTCTCTATAACTATATGTTCCAATAAAATATATAACTGATAGTAGAATCGTTACATACAGATACCCAACAACCAGACTACTCTCTATTAACTTATCAGCAAATATGATTGCATCAGCCACAAACCCAATAACTATTAGAGATGTGAAGAGTAGAAGAAATATTGAGAATTTAAAGATTGACTGACTTCTCTCTATAAAAAATCTGTCGAGTTTTGAACTGTCTCGACCTATCTCTTTTTCAGGTAGCTCCTCTGTAATCGTGAAACTTTGAGGTTTAAATCTATTAAGCTGTTCCATCAAATCTTAACTTCTCGTTACAGCAACTTTCTCAATAGCATCTCTATTGAGTTCATTCATCTGAGTATCCATCACTTTTTGATACATTCCCACCATTCTATTTGCCTCGATTAGATGACTCATCTCAATCACAGCATTTACATTACTTGTCTCAAGATATCCGTGTTGAACAGCTGTTGTCTCTCCATAGTGAATCATCTCATTCTCATCACCAATTGAGTATAAACCACTCCCATCTTTCTGAAGAGTCTGTAAATTTTCTGGACGAACAACCATCAATTGACTAATATTATCCCCATTTGCCAAAGCCCCATTCTTATCAAATGTCACCTCTGCATTCAGATCAATTACGATAGGTTTCATCTTCTCATCAAGAACTTTGAAACCCTCTTTTGTTACCATAAAACCTTCGCTGTCAGTCGTAAAAGCTCCATTTCTAGTCAATCGATTTCCTGCTGGAGTCTCAACAGCAAAAAATAGCTCTTTTTCGCTAAGTGCTAAATCGAGTGGATTGAATGTCTGTTTGATCGCCCCAACAGAGAAATCAGAGTATTGATCTACAACTTGAGGTACTCTTGTTGTTGCTCGATTATAGAATCTTGCACTATCTTTTGTGTGATTCTCAAGAGGCAGATCATCATGCTTCTCTTGAGCAACTCGCAGATAGTCTCCAAAGATCATCTCATCTCTTTTAAATCCTGCTGTATTGAGGTTTGCCAGATTGTTAGTTGTATTATCAAGTTTATTGAACTGTGCTACCATTCCACTAGTAGCAGAGTAGAATCCTGACTGCATATCTTCTCCTCACTTATAAATTCTTATCTTAATCTTATCATGATCATGACCTTAAATAGGGTCTAAATTAGCAATTTTTGATATAATTAAAAAATGAAGGACTATTTAATAAACTTAAATGATGAGCAGATAGAGGCAGCTACAACTGTCGATGGTTCTGTTCTTGTATTAGCCGGAGCTGGAACTGGTAAAACGACAACAATTGTTGCAAGAGTTCTGCATCTTATCGATAACGGGGTAAGACCTGATAATATTCTATTAATGACATTTACAAATAAAGCTGCTAGTGAGATGAACAGCAGAATCCAAAAGAGTCTTAATCTTGATATAGATACAAAACCACCTTTCGTTGGTACATTCCATAAATTTGGTCACCTATTTCTATCTCACCATTCAGGTCTTCTTGATAGTCGAACCTCAAATTTTCGTATTATTGAATATTCAGAGATTAAAACTATTCTAAAAGATATTTTATTAGTTGAAAATCTCTCGGTAGAGCTAAATGTTGATGAGGTCTTAAAAGATATATCAAATCTTAAAAATGCAAATATACACTACTATGAACCAGAGAAAGCTAATCTCAAAAGTGGATACAAGGAGTCTCTATTCAGAGTCTATGAGCAGTATGAGAATGCCCTTGTTCAAAATAACTTAGTCGATCTTGACGATCTGCAACTAATTACATATAGAATTTTAAAGAAATATCCCGAACTAACTGCAAAATATAGTAATAAATATCAATACATTATGATTGATGAGTTTCAAGATACAAATGTAGTTCAATATGAGATTATCAAACTACTCCTTGCAAATCATAAAAATATCTTTGTTGTTGGTGATGATGACCAATCTATCTATGGTTGGCGAGGTGCAAAGATAGACAATATTCTAAATTTTGATCTTATTTTTCATAATGCTAAAGTGATCACCCTTAATAGAAATTATCGTTCTAAAAAAGAGATTATTGATGCTTCAAATGAGCTAATTTCTAATAATAATTATAGACGAGACAAGACAATCATCTCCCATAGAGGAGATGGTGGAAATATCCTCTATAAAAACTTTCGAGATGATATGAGTGAATCAGCTTTTGTTGCCTCAGAAATTGAACAACTACTTCAAGATAGTAGCGAGAAGGCTTCTGAAATAGCTGTTCTATATAGAGTTAATGCTCTAAGTTTTCATATAGAGAATTCTCTTCTTGAGCGGAGTATTCCATACTCAATTCGTGGAAAGAAGAGTATATATGCCAGAGTTGAGATTAGAGAGATTATAAACTATCTCAATATGTTAATAGATGTCCATAACAATCAAACTATGATAACTGTTTTACGACAGACTCCAGGTATTGGAGAGCAGTCAATTACAGCTGTTTTAGAGGAAAGTAATAATTTTGGAGTCTCTATTTATAGCTTTATCAAAGAGGGGCATGTCAATTTTATTCTAAAGACAAGAGCTAGATTTTTCACCTCCCTTGTAAATAATATAGACAATTTTCTCTATAAAATGGAACAAGAGCCTAGTAATGTTGTCCATTTCTTTGAGGAGAGTTTTAACAGCAAAGATAAGTATCTTGATAAGCTGAAAAGTAGTGCAATCACAAAAGAGGCTAAAGAGAAGCTTGAGGACAAGGTAAATAATATCAACTCATTCTACTCTTTAATGGAGAACTTCTTTAGAGGAGAACGAGGTAATCAAATTCGTTCATTCCTTAACTTATATGCTATTAATGGTGACGATGATAAAGGTGTTGGTGAGAACAAGGTCTCTCTTATATCAATTCACCTTAGCAAAGGACTTGAATTTAAACATGTCTTTGTTGTTGGAATGAATAACGGGTTTCTACCAAGCTATGGTAATTTAGCTGATGAAGAGGAGAGGCGACTCGCATATGTCGCTTTTACAAGAGCTAAAGATCGCCTCTATCTTACATCTGCTTCAACAAGAACAATATATGGGAATCGACAAGAGACTAAAGAGAGTAGTTACCTATATGAAGCTAAAGTTCTTAAAAAAGAGTTTGGAGATGAGAAGCCTATATTTATCTCAAGTAGAGATGCTGTTCCGCCAGAGAGAAGTAGTTTTAAGGTCAATGATATTGTTAAACATAAAAAGTTTGGTCTCGGAACAGTGACAGGCATAACAAAACAGGGTAACAAGAGTTTCCTAACAGTCAATTTTCCAAGTGATGGTGTTGAACGAAAGCTTCTTGATAAAGCTGTTACACAAGCAAGAGATTAGAGTTTTCGCTACAATTTGAGAAAAAGTAGTTCTTGATGGTGGAGACAATATGAGAGATTTAGCAACAGCTATTCATTTAGGTATTCTTGGTAATTTTGCCATTAGTGATGAGGGAGGAAGTAACTCTCTCTCTATGAAATCATTAACAGGTTCTCCGAATGGGATTGTTGTTACATACATACCATCATCATACTCTAATCCAGACTCATTTTTAAGGGTGAATCCTCTCTCATCATCAAAACTGCAAATCCCAACTATATATGATAATCTTCAAGCTGAGCCTGAGCTTGTCCTTGATTGTGATGTAAAGTACTACAATGGAGTGCCTCTACACATTACTCCAAAGAGATTTACTGTATATAACGATGCTACTCTACACAGACTCTCGATTACCAAAATTGCTCAAAATAAGAACTGGGGTTCAGACTCAAAAGGTATCGGAACTAAGTGGTTTGATATTAAGAGATTTGAGAGTGGTGGGGAGCTATCTAACTATAATTTAGTCTCATTTATTAAGAGAAATGGTGTGATTGAGCAGTATAGTGTTGATACTCCAGTAGAGAACTATGCATTTTTCTATGATGAACTAATGAATTGGATTGTTCAAGAGATTAAAAATCAGAAAGAGGCTCTTGCACTTGACTCCATTTCTAACCTTTTAGCTGACTCAAACTATCCAAATCGATTTCTTATTAATGTTGGAACAACTCTATTAACAGAGAAGGGTGATAGAGGTTTTATAGATGATAGAGATGAGATCTTTACTATTCTCTATGATAGAACACTCTATCGAGCTTCAAGCATAAAGGCCTATATTCTTGCATATAAAACTAGAAATATAAATTATGATGGAATGGTAATTCTTCACCAGACAGCTCATCTTTAAACCATCTTCTTTGCAGTGTTAAGCTATTTGTAATAGAATTACAAATAGATAGTAGGAATTATTACTACTCATAAAAAAAGTCTATTTTTGGAGTATAAAGATGAAAAAAGCTGATAAAGAACAGAAACAAGAGAGTAAAAAATCTGAAAAAACTATGGACGAAATAGTCCATGTCAAAAAGAAAAAATCGACTGTTGCATATGAGGAGGAGTTACAATTTCTTCAAGTTGAACTTCTAAAGATGCAGAATTATGTAAAAGAGGCTGGACTTAAAATAGCTATTCTCTTTGAGGGGCGAGATGCTTCAGGAAAAGGTGGAACAATCAAAAGAATTACAGAACACCTTAATCCGAGGGGAGCAAGAGTTGTTGCACTTGAAAAACCATCAGATGTTGAAAAGACTCAATGGTATTTTCAAAGATATGTAAAACATCTTCCAAGTGCCGGAGAGATAGTTCTCTTTGATAGAAGTTGGTACAACAGAGCTGGTGTTGAGCCAGTTATGGGATTCTGTTCAGCTGCTGAACATGCAACATTCTTAAAGGAAGTTCCAAAGTTTGAAGCAATGTTAGCTAGTTCAAATATCATTCTTATTAAGTTCTACTTCTCAGTGAGCAAAAAAGAACAAGCTAAACGGTTTAAAAAGAGAGAGACAGATCCTCTAAAACAGTATAAACTCTCACCTGTTGATAAGCTATCTCAACAGCTTTGGGAAAAATATACAGTTGCTAAATACTCAATGCTACTCTCATCTCATACAAAAGTTGCACCTTGGACAATTATCCGTTCTGACAATAAAAAACTTGCAAGATTGAGTGCAATCAAAGAGGTTCTACGAAGAGTTGAGTATCGAGATAGAGTTGATATTGAGCTATTTGATACAGATCCTGATATTGTTGTTGATGGAGAAGAAGAAGTAGTTCTTATGGAACACAGCTTCCAGTAGGTCTATAAAAATGCAGAGTCAAAATGAAAATATTCTCACCATCTTAAAGAGAGAGAAAGAGGGTGTTGAGGCGATACGAAATATTAAAGATGTTCTTGTAAATATTCAAAAACTTCGAGGAAACTCTAATCTCTATGGAATACTTTTTACCCATGCGGAAGATAGCGAGATAGAACTCTATAAAGATAATATCAACACTCTAATTACTCAACTAGGACGGAGTTTTACAACTTTAGATGACCTCCTCGCTAGAAATAAAGCTCTTTCTGGTGTTGATAAAGAGCTGAAAAGACTTGAAGATGATTTAGCAAAGTTTCATACCAATGTATTTGACTTAACTGTAAGACACTTTGATGAGTATAGTAAATATGCGAGAAATAGTATCAACTTAATGATTGATATAGCTGATCGTTCATTTCTTTTAGCAGAGACTGATGAACACCAAGCTATTCTTCTCAATATTCTTATAAATATTGTTCTAAACCTCATCGA
>JAMJTX010000174.1 GCA_024281215.1 Candidatus Thiovulum karukerense
GTATTATGAAAAGCCTTTCGGTCAAAAGAGCTGTTATCTTCTCTTCAATTGCAATAGCTATTATCCTGCTCCTTAATATTATAATGGTTGCAAAAAATGCCAATAATATTAGAGACAGTTTTTTAGATCTTAAAGAGGAGATTTTACCTCATACTTTCCGATTTATCGATCTAAAAATAGATATTATCCAGATACAGCAGTGGCTCACTGATATCTCAGCAACTCGTGCTGCCGAGGGTTATGATGATGGTTTTGGAGAGGCTCAAAAGCACTACCTTAAAGCTACTGAAATGATTACATTTATGATTAAAGTTCATCGAGAGTATAATGAACCTGAGATGGTTGAAACTCTTATTCAATTTAAAAAAGATATAAAAAGCTATTATCAAATTGGAATAAGAATGGCAGAGGCATATATTAAGTATGGTCCATCAGAAGGGAATAAGTTGATGGAGGAGTTAGACCCATTTTCAGCAAAACTACAAGAGACAATAGACCACTTAGTTAATGAGCATAAAAAAGAGGTTATAGATGAGTTTCAATATGATTACGACAAGATTGAGGAGTTGATATTTACAAATGGAGTGATAAGCACTGTTCTTACTCTTGTAATATTTGTTATATTCCTCTATATCTTTAGGATTTTGGCAAGAGTAAATAAGATTCATACAGTGATGAAAGAGTACTCAAAATTGAACTTCTCAGATACATACCAGTTAGACGATGAGAATAATGAGATTGCTGATGTGACAAGAGACCTTAATATTGTAATTGATCAAATATCATCTTTTATCCATCACACAACAGAAACAAATAGCAATATTGTTAGTCACAGTAAAGATCTACTTCAGATTGTAGATAGTGTATCTGAGAGTTCTAAACAGCAGATTGAGACTACCAAAAATCTCTCAAATGACATGGATAAGATTCGATATCTTATGGAGGTTCAACGGCTATCATCTGAAGATACAATGAACAACTCAAATGATGCTAGTAAGATTCTTTCAGAACTATCAGTTGGTATGACAACTATTAACAGTGATGTCTCTAAAAACTCAACGACTCAGCAGAGTTTTGCCAAAGATTTATTAGAGCTAAAGAGTGGTATTGATAGTGTTTATAATGTTATTTTAGATATTGGAACAATAGCTGAGCAGACAGATCTTTTAGCATTAAATGCAGCAATAGAGGCGGCAAGAGCAGGTGCATCTGGTAAAGGTTTTACAGTTGTAGCTGATGAGATTAAGAATCTTGCTGAAGAGACTCATCAGATTATTGAGAAAGTTGAATTAGACCTAAAGTCATTTATTGATCGTATCTCTGGACTTACAAAAAGAGTTCAGGAGAGTAGTGAAGAGATAAAGCATATTACAACCATAGTTAATGAACTGAATAACCAAGCACAGATAGCAGATCGTCGAATGTTACAGACTGTATCTGAGATTCAGAAAGGGTTAAAAACTATTCAAGATCTGGTTGATAAAAATCAAGTTGCCTTAGCATACTCTGAAGATATTGCTAAAAAATCTGCAAATAACAATAGAGATGTTCAGAATGTCCTTAACTTTACAAATGGATTAAGTACGGAGTTAGAGAGGCAGAGTAGAGAGTTAGAGAAGTTTAAAATTCATCAAACTCAAGAGGATTGAAAGTTTCACCTGTGACTCAAGCCTGAAAACGAAGTTTCTGCAATATAGCAAAATGGTGTGATTGCCGTATTTAACACGGCAATCTACTAACCATAGCGAAATGTGATTAATCTTCTACTTCAGCTTAAATACAAAATCTCCATCTTTCTCACTGAGATTCTTAAATTGAGGTCTTTGACGACGAGTTGTCTTCTTTTCAACTTTCTCTTTTACATAAGTTGCAAGTTGTGTAAAAGTTGCATAACCATCATTATCTCCAACATCAACCCCCCTATTTTTAATACCCTCAATTAGAGCAGTCGTGAATGGCGAGTGACCAACTCCATCTTCAACAGGCTGATCATCTCCAGCTGTTAAGATATTGATAGCTTTTCTATCTAGTAAGTCATTATAGTATGCACTATCAATCTTCTTATTACTCTTAATCTCCCGTTTGGTCATTGCTAAACCTGAGAAACAGCTATCAAGAAGAAGTGCAATATGTTTTGACTGCATACCTCTTGAGTACTTCTCAATACTTCCTAACGAGATAGTTGATTCATCGTAATCAACAACATTTTCACTATTTAGATCAATTGCACTATCATAAGGTAAAATATACCCCTCTCGAGTTCCGTATAGTTCTACACCCTGTCCATGTCCAGCAAAATAGAAGACAAAGCTATCACTCTCCTTAGTCTTTGTAATAAGCTTTTTAAACTGCTCAATAATATTTGATTTAGTTGCATCTTTATCATAGAGGGCTATAACCTCAAATCCCATATCTCTAAACATTTTAGAGACACTTTTTGCATCATTGACGGCATTGTTAAGAGTTGGAATTTTAGAGTTCTGATACTTGTTAATACCAACTACAAGAGCATACTGTTTTTTATACCAATTTAATGACTGATCAATTGAACTACCTTTAAACTCATCAACAAAAAGCACAACTCTCTCTTCAGCACTATTTCCAAATCTATCTTTACTGTATATCTTAAAGATATTCTCACCCAACTCAAGTTCAACCTCTTCAGAGAAATCACCTTCAGGTGAAAGCATTATACTTTTACCCCCAATTTGAGCCATTGAGATTTTTGATTCATCAAATATCTTACCCTCGATTAAGACCTTTTTTGAGTTATAAACTCGTTTATCATCTTCAGGAGTCGATTTTTGACCAACCTTTTTTAAAGCTCTTTGAACTCCACCAACCTTAAGAGCAAACTCAATTTTTGGCGATGTTTTATCGACATGAGTATTTGCACCATTAAGATAGTTGAAGACTTCAATATGACCTTTTTTCATAGCAATACTGATTGGTTTAATTTTAGAGAAGTTTTTAATTCCTCTATCTGCTCCCTGCTCAACTAAAAACTTAACAGATGCCAAGTGTCCAGTTGAAGCGAGATAGTGGAGAGTTGTATTTCCATATCTATCTTGAATATTTGGATTAGCTCCACCCTTAACCAATTTAATAATATCCGTAGCTTTAGAGTCTAACATAGCCTCCTGCATCTTGAAAAATACCTCTGTCTCCCTATCTTTGGCAAGATCTAAAGGGTGTTTCTCATCTGTCTCTCTTGCTCTTATCTC
Source organism: Candidatus Thiovulum karukerense (assembly GCA_024281215.1). Classification (GTDB taxonomy): domain Bacteria; phylum Campylobacterota; class Campylobacteria; order Campylobacterales; family Thiovulaceae; genus Thiovulum_B; species Thiovulum_B karukerense. The sequence goes on from JAMJTX010000174.1 coordinate 3,225, forward strand.
AGCTCCAGCCTTGATAAGCTCAAAAGCAACTTCGATTGTTCCATTCATTGCTGAGATGTGTAGAGGTGTTCTATACTGCTTATCCTTTGCCTCAATATCTGCTTTATTTTCAATAAGATATTTAACGACATCAACTTTACCACTTTTAGATGCTAAGTGAAGAGGTGTATTATCAAAATCATCTTCTGCATTTATTTTTGATCCTTTAATCAGAAGCATCTTAACGATATTAAGATAACCAAGCTCACTAGCTATATGAAGAGGGGTTCTATCTATCTTATTCTCTGCATTAACATCTGCTCCCTTTTTAACAAGGGCAAGAGCTATAAGATTAAACCCTTTCTCTGCACAGATATGGAGTGGGGTTTTGCCAAAATTATCTTTTCGACTCAACTCAATACCTCGGTCGATCAGATATTTTGCTATCTCAAGATGACCATTTTCAAGAGCAAAGTGAAGAGCATTTTGACCATTCTTGTTTCTCTCATTAATCTCTCCGCCTTTCGAGACAACATCTTTTAAGATATCGAAATATCCATATTTTGCACTCAACATCAGGGGAGTATTTTTAAAATCATCTCCTACATTTACCAGCGAACGACTTCTAATAAGATAGTTAGCAATATCTGTATTCTTACTATTAAGAGCTGTATGTAGAGGTGTTTCACCACTATCAGTTTGAGAGTTGATATTAACTTTTGGAATATTGAGCAGAGCTTTTGCAGTCTGAAGATACCCCTCTTTTGATGCAAAGTGAAGAGGAGTCCAACCATATTTAGTTTCTATATTTGGGTTAGCTTGATATTGAATCAAAAGTTTTGTAATATCAAGATAACCCTTTTTTGAACTGATATGGAGAGGTGTTCGTCCATCACTATCAGCTATATTTGGATTAGCTTTATACTTTAATAGAGATGAGACAATATCTGTAAAACCACTCTCACTAGCTATATGAAGAGGTGTTTGCTCACTCTCATTAGTACGATCAGGATTGGCACCATTGAGGAGAAGGTATGAGACAATCGATCTAAACCCTTTCTCTGTGGCAATATGAAGAGGTCGATTATTATGTCTATCTCTTAGAGTTAAATCACCCCTCTCTTTAAGATGAAAAATCTCAACTAACTTAATGTTGCCACTTTTGACTATTTGATGAACTGCTCCATATCCATCTTTGAGATTGTTTGCACCACCATAGTTTTGAACAATATACTCTACTTTTGATATATCAGCTTGAGAGTATTTATGAATAGGAAACTCTGGTCCCCCACAGCCAAAAAATAGCAACTGAATTAGTAACAATAGACCAATAAACCTATAACCCATAACCATATCCTTTTTAAAAAATATCTATCTTCCAGAGATAGTTAGCGACCAACTATTTAAAGTTCCAACATCTCTACTCAATAGATCTCTAATTCGGAGTCTCCAGACACCCGTAGATACCTCATCAAGAAATTTAAGAGAGTTAAACTCCCAATTTGAGATAGTACCCTCTGACATATCTCCAGTTGATAAAATCTGAGAAGTTGTTCCCATTGGAGACTCAAGTGTAATCTCTAAATCACCTATACTCCTGTGATTAGGTATATCTAGTATTATTTTAACATGTTCAATATTGATAGAGTTCTCGATCTCTATTGTAGATTCGATACCTGTCTCATCTCCATCTGGAATCTCTCCATTCTGAACAGTTGCATTTTTAGAGATTATATACTCCTCGCTAAGATGATTAAAATCTTTTGCCATCTCAACAGCACTTACAAGATTCAGTACTCCAAATCCATAATATGGGGAGAATAGAACTCCCGCTCCGTTCTCCTCCCATCTGTAAAATTGATCATCAACATTAGTTGGAGTTGAGCTTTTCGCTAATATATATTTAGTCTCTCTGTAAGTTAAAGATGGATTTGCTTCTAAAATAAGAGCAATTGAGCCACTGACAACTGGTACTGCTGATGAGGTGCCATTCATAAGTCCAGTATAGTCTCCATCATAATCACCTAAGACCCTTGTCGCACTACTGTAATCGTTGTCAAAACCGTAAGTTTCACCAACAAGATCCGTTGTAAAAATTCCTCGGTTTCTCATTAGCCCATATTGGTCTCCAGCAGGAGCTGTTAAGAGAAGGTTATCGCCATGGTTTGAGTATGATGGAACTTCATAATCAACTGTAACAGAACCTATGTTAAATACATATTTACTACCGTGGAGAGTTGAGTAGTTTGCATTATTTCCCTCATTACCAGAGGCAAAGACATATATAGTTCCTTTTCCACCTCTACCATTTTGAATTCCATTTTGAACTCCTCTCATTGAGGCTGGATCATCATAGAGCATATCTGATAGTTGCCCTCCCCAGCTGTTACTCGATATATCAATATCTGCTCGTCCAAGGGCATCTTCAAAATCAGCATCATAACCAGTTGAAAAGGCATTAAAGCCTACTATATCTGATGTGGGTGCAACTCCGATTACTCCCTCTTCATTCCAACCAGAAGCTCCGATAATTCCTGCACAAGCTGTACCGTGAGCATTTCCATAAGGGTCACTGCTAAGTTGATTTTTATCTGGAGATGGGTCATTGCTACTATCTGAATAACGATAACTCTTACTAAAATCTATATTGTGATAGAGGTCAGGGTGACTCGCCTCAACTCCACTATCAATAACAGAGACAGAGACTCCACTACCACTATATTGAGACCATATATCTTCAGTATGCAACATTGTTAAGTGCCACTGATACCCATAGATAGGATCGTTAGGAACTCCAGAATAGAGAGTTTTTATTTGAGGAATCTTTAAGCCAACAGATGGAGTAACACTCTCAGTGGTTGGGTTATTACTCGATGATGAGAGTTCAGAACTGACCTGTTCAATAGTCTCACTATCGGAAGATGTTTCAATCTCTCCAGAGTTAGTTTGTGTAGTTTGGTAACTGTTAGATGAAGTAACAATAGTACTGTTCTCTTCGCTATCGTCCGCTATAAAACTCTCTGAATCTTTCGTTGAGCTATCACACCCACTTAAACTAATAGCCAATCCACTAATTAGCAGATAGCTAGAAACTCTCTTGAGAGACCACATCTTCAAATTTTGCTTGTAGATCCTTAATCCAAATTGTTCCATTTTTCACCTCTTCACTTCCTAAAACTGCACAATATCTACTATTCATCTTAAGGGCATTCTTTAGATGACTCTTGAGACTCCGTTTTTTATACTCAATATGGACTTTTGTTGAACCTCTTTTTCGTGAAGCTAAATTAAATAGCTCCCCTAAATTCTCCTCATCTAAAACTCCAAAGTAGTAACCCTCTGGCTCACTCTCTTCAAGAGTCACAAGATCCATAATTCTTTCAATACCTAGGGCAAATCCAACAGCCGGAGTCTCTCGTCCATCAAGAAACTCAACTAATCTATCATATCTACCACCTCCAGCTATCGCATTTTGAGAACCTATTCCATCTGCCACAAACTCAAAAGCTGTCTTTGAGTAGTAGTCCAGTCCTCGAACAAGATGTTTATCAACCTCAAATTTAATATCATTCTGGGTTAGAATAGATTTTAGTTGTTCAAAATCAGCATCACAGCTTTCACATAAGTTATCGGTAATTTTTGGAGATGAAGATAGTTTATCTTGACAACTCTCAACTTTACAATCAAGAGTTCGGATAGGGTTTGTAGCTATTCTACGACCGCAATCTTCACAAAGTTCATCTCTCTTATTCTCAAGATCTTCAATTAGACTCTCTCTATATTTTGGCATACACTCATTGCATCCAAGAGAGTTGAGTTTGATTTTATGCTTAATGCCTAAATTATCAAAAATATCTTTTATCATCAGAATTATCGATATATCTTCAAAGACGGAACTCTCTCCAAAACTTTCACAACCAAACTGGTGAAATAGTCTCAGTCGCCCCTTTTGAGGTCTCTCATATCTAAACATAGCTCCGTGGTAGAAGAATTTCTGCTTTTCACCTTTTCGATCTAGCTTATTTTGAATAAAACTCCGAACAACTCCTGCTGTCCCCTCTGGTCTAAGACATACATCATTTTGACCTTTGTCGATAAATTGATACATCTCTTTACCAACAATATCACTACTCTCCCCAACACTCCGTTTAAATAGAGCCGTCTCTTCAAGTAGAGGAGTCTCAATATAGCTATAACCATATCTCTCTGCAACTTTTGAAGCTGTTTTAACTATATAACTAAATTTATCGCTACTCTCTCCAAGGAGATCATTCATTCCTCTTAATGATTGCACCATCTATATATTTCCATTAACACTGTTATTTTAATCTTTATTAAAAATTATAGCTTAAAGCCTGTTACCAAAAAGTTATTAAAGGGGGTTGATTACCTATGTTTTGAGTTATAATCACCGAAAAAATATGGGGAAAGAGTATTGAATAGAAGATTAGCCGTAGCATTTACAGGTCCATCAAATAGTGGAAAGACTACACTGATTGAGAAGTTGGCAAAAATATTAATTCATGAAAAGAGTCGTAAAGTTTTAATTATTAAGAACGATCCAAAAGATAAAGCTATTTTCGATAAAGATGGTAAAGATAGCGATAAATTCTCCAAAACTGGTGCTGATGTTTTTGTCACATCTCCAACAAGAACCACATTTTTCTCGCAACAACCAAATACAATTGATGAAATGATAGAGAAAGCGAATAAGTTTGATTATCTACTTGTTGAGGGTTTAAAAACTCTACCTCTGCCAAGAGTTGGAATCTTTAGGAATAGAATTGATGTTGAATATTTAGATGTAGTTAATGCAATAGCGATAGATAATTCGATAAAATTAGAAGATTATAATATACCATCTAATATAACAGTTTTAGATCTCAACTCTCCATTAGATGTTTTGGAGTGGATTGAGAATATTGGAAAAGAGGTTTGAATATTGGAAAAAATTTTTAAAGCAATAGAGAAAAGTGCAAAAGAGATAGCAAAAATTATAGACAGAGATACATTCTCATACTCTAATGGTGATAATATTTCTGGAGATCACCAGCTCGAATTAGATGTTGAGAGTGATCAGATTATTGAGGATAACTTTCGAGAGATAGAGTCAATCAAAGCTATCTCATCAGAGGAGAAAGATGAGCTTCTTCAACTTCATGAGAGTGGAGAGTTTCTGATATCTTATGATCCTCTTGATGGTTCAAGTCTTGTTGATGTTAATCTAAGTGTTGGCTCTATTTTTGGAATCTATAAAGATGAGTTTAGAGGTTCAAATCTTGTTGCATCAGCATATGTTGTTTATGGTCCAAGAGTTGAGCTTGTAGTTGCTACTAATGATGTTAAATTGTATAGATTGGCAAATGGAGAGTTTCACTTTGTAAAAACCCTTCTTCTTAACGAGAAAGGGAAGTTGAATGCAACTGGTGGAACTCAACAGAAGTGGCACTCGCATCATAAAGAGATGGTTGAGTCTCTTTTTCAAGAGGGGTATAGACTTCGATACTCTGGTGGAATGGTTCCAGACCTTCATCAGATTCTCTTAAAAGGTGGTGGGCTATTCTCATATCCATCAACAACAGATAAGCCAAAAGGGAAACTCAGACTCCTTTTTGAAGTGATGCCTTTTGCACTTATCTATGAAAAAGCTGGTGGATTAGCATTAGATGAGAAGTCAAAACGACTTTTAGAAGTTGAACCAGAGTCGCTTCACGATACCTCATCATGCTTCTTTGGTTCAAAATATGAGGTATCTCTACTGAAGAAGTATTATGGATAGATTCCAAGAGGAACTTCAGAAAATGCTAAACAGCTTACAGCAGTGTCAAAGAGAGCGATCAATAGAGAGCTGTCTCTCATGTGAAAAACTTCTGGAGTGTGAAGTTCGTAAAGAGTATGTAAAAGCTGTCTATAAATCAATGTCAAAAGGGACAAGTGGAGGATTTGACTTTTAATGGCAATGTTAGGAGAGAGCTTTAATGCAAGATTAACTGATTTCAAAGAGTTTAAAGATGCTGTGAATAGATTAACAGATGAGGTATCCGCTGCTGATAAGATGGCAATGATGAGAAAAAGTAAAAATGTATCATCTCAATCCAATATCTCAATAGACCTCTATAATCGAATATATATGAAATTGCAAACAGGTGAAAATGTTAAAGTTATTCTATATGTCGATCAACAGAGATCGCCGGATAAATATTTTATGCCGGATAGAATTTTTGCTGAGAACTTAAATCGTTACCATATTTATAAGTGTCCAGCTGTTGATACACTATTCTCTAAAGGCTCAAAATTCTCTGTGACAACAAGAGCTGATGGAGGCTTTAACTATAAGTTCTTTAATAATGGTGGGGAACTTCTTCATGAAACAAACAGTCAACATCTACTTATCTGCAAACAGTGTCTAAATGAGTTTAACATTCGTCACAATACAAACTTTGCAAATAGTGAGTTTCACCCATCAATCTACTTCAATTATGAGCATTAGGGGGTACATAAAATGAAGTTTCAATCACTGAAAAAGTTATCAATCTTTTTAGATGATGTATTTCAATCATTTTATGATGAGCTGTTATCTAATGAGACATTTCAAAGTTACTTTAAAGATGAGGCTCAGATACAACATCTTTTAGCTATGCAGAAAAAGAACTTTTCAGACTCTCTTGATGATAGTTCTGAAGAGTTTAAAGTTAGATTTTTAAGACTTGGCAAAATACATTTTGATGTATCTATTCCATATGAAGCTTTTATTGCAGGAGCAAAGATTCTTAACCGAGAATTTGTCTCAAAAGTTGTAGAGAACAATATTGAGTCATTAGCAATTTTAGAGGTCAATGAGTATTTCAATCAAAGCATTGAATTAATGGCAAAAGGCTATTTAATAGCTTTTATTGAGTCAGACAAGAAAAACATTGATAAAATATTAGAGACGATTCGTAACGATAACTCTGATCAAGAGAAAGCTCTTCTTATAGAACACTATCAATGGCTAAGAGATCTCTTTCATGCCATTGAGATAAGTAGTCGAGCAGAAGCTCCAAACTTAGATCTTGAGACATCAAATGTATATCAACTTATCCTATCTTTTGAACAGAATGGCAATGGTATGATAGGTGACTTTGATATAGAGTATATACGAAAAATATATACCAGAATATATAACAGTTCAAAAAATATATTCTATTTTATTGAGCGAGATATATATACTGAAGCTCTATCTCTATTTGTCTCTCTTCTGGAGATATACAAATTTACACTTATGTTCTCCAACATCATTACAACAGCAATCAATGACAGAATGGAGAAGAGTCTCGAATATAGCCTAAAAATGGCAGAGGAAGACCCTTTAACTGGACTATTAAATAGACGAAAGTTGTGCAATGTTTTACAGTATGGAATAGAGGAGTCCCTTAAAGAAGGGAATGAACTCTCTCTTGTTTTTGTAGATATAGACTACTTTAAATCTATTAACGATAATTATGGGCATAGTAGAGGTGATTTTGTTCTTAAAACATTTGCAAAGATATTGACAAAGTCAGCTAGAAAAAATGATATTCTCTTTAGATTTGGAGGAGAGGAGTTTCTTTTTCTATGTTTCAATACGGACTATGGCTCTGCTAAAGAGTTTGCTGAGAAGATAAGAGCAGATGTAGAAAGATATATATTTGAAGGTGTTGGTCAGGTTACAGCCAGTTTTGGAGTTGCCACTTACGATGGTGAAGAGGATAAAACAAGACTAGTTGAACGAGCAGATGAGATGCTATATAAAGCAAAAAATAGCGGTAGAAATAGAGTTAATTAAAATAGTTAAATGATATAAATAATTTTCTTTAACTC
>JAMJTX010000175.1 GCA_024281215.1 Candidatus Thiovulum karukerense
CAGATTTTAAATCATAAAAATGCTGAGATGTTCTCGAAGATAGTTAGCCACAATAAGCAGTTTATACAGCTAAGTCAAAATCTGGAAATTGGTGTAAAAGGTATGAGAAAAGCACTCTCAAAACAGAGTACAGACTTTGATGATACAATGAGCTATATTACACATTTTGAGAAAAATATGAATATTATTGTTGATGATATTCAAAAAGTAGAGGCTGTCTCAAGCAATATGAATAGCTTAATGGATACTATTTTAGATATTGCAGACCAGACAAATTTACTATCGCTTAATGCCGCAATTGAGGCTAGTAGAGCAGGTGCAAAAGGTGGTGGTTTCGCAGTTGTTGCTGATGAGATTCGATATCTTGCTGATAATATCCAACAGTCTCTTGGTAATATGCATAGAAATACAGGCAAACTTGTTAATGGAATGCAAGATATCTCTGAGAAGATTCAGAGTGAGCTAAAAGTTGTTAATAATATGAAAGGTTCTATCACTTCACTCAATCGAGAGAATAGTGTTAATATGAACCTTATTACAGAGATTGATGATATTGCTCACCAAGGGAATTTATCAGCAAAAGATCTTAGTATTCTCTCTAGCAGTGTAGCCGTTTCATCTGAGAATAATGCACACACTTGTAATACACAGTTTATTCTTGATAGTGCAAACTATATGTTAGAGATAGCAAATCTTAAGGATATATCTTTTGATAAGTTGGGTAAAGCTAATCATAAATGGAATATTCCTAGCGAACTTGAGAATGGTCTCTCTATCTGGATGTTAGCAAACAAAAAGAAAGGCTTTACATTCAATGATGACTGGAAAGGTATGTCTAAGTACAATGCTATGACATATACAAAGATTCAATCAACAATTAATGACGAGATTGAGAACGGTAATGGGGTCATCAAACACTCACAAGATGCAGAATATGCATTCTCTGAAGTTTTAGAAGATATCAGAAAAGTAAAAGTTAGAGTCTGCGAATATGAGGATAGTAGAGCTTAGTGAGGGACTGAATAAATAGAAACTTTGCTTCATAATAGATTGCCGTGTCAAGCACGGCAATGACACTCTTTTGTCATATTCGGGCTTGACCCGAATATCTCTATTTAGTCACCCTCCTTAGTCAAGCTTTGGTAAAATTTCGCCAGATAAAAATTTAAGGTATTAAATATGGGTTTAACTATTACAGAGAAGATATTTTCAGAACATGCTGGTCGAGAAGTAAGAGCTGGTGAGATTGTTGAAGTTCCAATTGATATGGTTATCGGAAACGATATTACAACTCCAATCTCAATAAAGGCTTTTAAAGATAGTGGAGCTAAAAAACTGGCTAATCCAGATGGATTTTCTATTGTTCTTGATCACTTTATCCCTGCTAAAGATATAGCGAGTGCAAATCAGGCAAAAATAAGTCGAGAGTTTGCTTGGGAACACGATCTGAAAAACTTCTTTGATGAGAAAGATATGGGAATTGAACATGCCCTTCTTCCAGAAAAGGGTTTAGTCGTTCCAGGTGATATAATCATTGGGGCTGATTCACACACTTGTACTCATGGAGCTTTGGGTGCTTTTGCAACTGGAATGGGTTCAACAGACTTAGCTTATGCAATGATTACAGGTGGAAACTGGTTTAAAGTTCCTGAAACAATTAAAGTTATATTTAATGGTGAGCTTCAACCCTATGTTACGGGAAAAGATCTTATCCTTGAAGTTATTCGACAAATTGGAGTTGATGGAGCTTTATATCAAGCTCTTGAGTTTGTTGGAACAACTATTGACACTCTCGATATGGATTCTCGATTCTCACTCTGTAATATGGCAATTGAAGCTGGAGCAAAATCTGGAATTGTAGCTGTTGATGATATCACTCGTGAGTTTCTCAAAGAGAAAAACCTAGCTAGACCATCGAAAGAGTTCTACTCTGATGCAGATGCAAACTATATTCAGACAATTGAGATTGATGTATCTAAACTTGAACCTGTAATTGCATATCCTCACCTACCATCAAATGGGCACTCTCTATCTCAAGCTATATCTGATGATATCAAAGTTGATCAGGTCTTTATCGGAAGTTGTACAAATGGTAGACTCTCTGATATTGAGACAGCTGCAAAGATTGTTAAGGGTAAAAAGGTAGCTCGACATACAAGAATGATTGTTACACCTGCAACTCAGAAGATTATGGAAGATGCTTCAAGACTTGGCTATATCAAAGATCTAGTTGATGCCGGAGCTGTTGTAAGTAATCCAACTTGTGGAGCTTGTTTAGGTGGATATATGGGAATTCTTGCTGATGATGAGGTTGCAATCTCTACAACAAACAGAAACTTTGTTGGAAGAATGGGAGCTAGAAGTTCAAAAATCTATCTCTCAAACTCTGCTGTTGCTGCCGCTTCTGCAATTGCTGGAAAGATAGCTTCTCCAGATAGCATTTAGTTATGGAAGATTTTGAAAAGTTTATAGCTGATAACTCTCCAAAAGTTGATGGTTTCCACCCATTTTTTGAAGAGGCTGTAAAGAAGATTCTTGTAGCTGGTGGGAAGAGGTTTCGACCTCATCTCATCTTTGCTGTTGTTCGTGCTTTCTCTCCATCACTTCTTAAAAATAGCTACTATGCTGGATTTGCTATTGAGGCTCTTCACACCTACTCCCTTATTCATGACGATTTGCCATCAATGGATAATGCAGATCTAAGACGAGGTGTTGAGACTCTTCATAAACAATATGATGAGGTAACAGCTATTCTTGTAGGTGATGGGTTAAACACATTTGCTTTTGAACTCCTCTCAAAATCACCTTTTCGAGATGATGTAAGAGTAAAGCTTATTAGAACTCTTGCTGAAAATGGTGG
>JAMJTX010000176.1 GCA_024281215.1 Candidatus Thiovulum karukerense
ATATTGATTAATTGATAATAATTGTATTATAATCTTTTCTGAAAAGAGATAATGATTTCAACCCCACTTCTCTTTTCATCAAAATTTACCATAAGGCAATTTTATGCTTAAAATTATAACTAAAGAGTTTGAAAGTAGAAACTTTTTCTTTGAAAAAGATACTGATGGTGTAGTTTATTTAAATGCCACAAAGACAGCAAAAGAGTTTAATAAACGACTTGATAACTGGAAAAGTAGCAAAGAAACTATCCGTTATATCGATGCTTTAAGCCGTTCCCTAAAAATTAGTGAACGGGATTTAATCGTAGTCCGTCAAGGTGGAACACCTGAAGAACAAGGAACTTGGATTCATAAAAGTCTAATTATTCTTTTTGCTCGTTGGCTATCACCTGAATTTGCAGTTTGGTGCGATCTTCAAATAGAGGATATTTTAAAGAGTGGAACTACTTCTACACAGCCTTTAACAATTCAAGATCATATTTTTGGTTTAGAATCTGCTATTAAAATTCTAAAAGTTAATGAAGCTTCAAAAATCTTAATGCTTTCTACTCTTTATAAAAAGCTCGGTTTAGACACCTCTTACTTACCAAAATACTCTGATGAACAGCACACAGAATCACTTTCAGCACTTCTAAAAAAGTCTGAAGTTGGTATCTCTGCTAAAAAGCTAAATCTGATTCTCTTAAGTGAGGGTTACCTTGAGGTAAAAACTCGAAAATCTACTGGTTCACTTCTCGATGAAGATGGTGAGAAAAAACCTAAAATCAAGACTTTTAAGTCTTTGACTGAAAAAGGTTTAGAGTTTGGAAAGAACATTATTTCTCCACACAATCAACTTGAAACTAGTCCTCACTATTACGAAAGCAAGTTTAAAAAGCTTATAGAGGAGTTAGGGGTTTAATTACCAATCGTAAATGCTTTCACAAAAGAGGCAGGTGTAGAGGTTGTAGAGAGTGATATTTCACTTGCAGGTCGTGTTCTTGCGAGGTTTAATTTACATTGATATTTAATGATAAATCAGTAAATATATTGAATGTGTGGGAAAAACCAACCCGCTATTCCATCATTCACTTTTTCAGATAAATCTTTAAAGTTAAATTTAGGAACTACTTTTTTAATTATGTTCAATGCTCCATTAACATCAGCATTTATTTTTAAACCATCTTTAGACTTATAAAGTCCTCTTTTAACTCTTTTTCCTGAAAATGTATACCTCTTATCAGCAACATACTTTTTAGGTACTTCATCACAATCTATAAAACTTGCTTTACTTGTATAACTCTCATCTACAACTTTTACTTTTATTTTGTAAGCCTCAAGTTTGTATTTTAATTTCTCTACAAACTGACCAAGTGATAAATTAACAAAGTTTTGATTATTTCTTTTACCTAAATTTATTCTGTTTGTTGATTTTGCAACATTTCCAATTACAATTGTTGATATATCGTGCCTTAGGCACTCTTCAACTATTTTTGCACTACTTTTATGCAGATAATCTTTTATTTTGTTGTTTCGATTATCAGTAAGTTTTTGTAGCTTAATAGACCATTTTCTACTTTGCCTCCTCTCTAATTCACTTTTTAATTTTGAACTAACTTTATTGTAAAACTGGTTTATCGATTTTAACGGTCTTCCATTGATAATAAAAGGTTTTAAAGCTCCATTGCTTACAACAGTAGCTAAGTTATTAAGACCTAAATCGATACCTACAATATTTTCATTTTCTTGAACCTGAGCATATTCTCTATTCTCTTCAAAAACGAATACAGCTTCGAAGTATCCATATCTTGGTATTATTTCAATCTGTTTTATCTTCTTATCTAATAGCTGATTAGGAATTTTAATAGATAACTTCTTTTCTAATACAGCTCTATTCTCTTTTATCTGAAATCGTTGAGCATCATAAATTAAGTTATAGAACTCATCTTTAATAAATTTTGGAGGTTTTGGAACTCCAGTATATTTTGATTTATTATTTTTCCAATCAGAGATAGAACGAAAAAAAGAGGAGAAATTTTTATCCAATTTCCGTAGAATCTGCTGAGAAACTCCAGCCTTTAACTTTTTATAGTTTATTTCATTTTCAAGATTATAGGTCTGTTTCATAATCTTGTCCATTTTATTGTAGTTTAAGTAGTCTCCTTTCTCTTCAAACTCCTTTCTAACGATATAGAGTGCTTGATTATATAAGTTTTTAGAGTACAGAGATAGCTCTTTTAACCTATTGAACTCCTCTTTAGAAATACCTCTAATTTTAGTTTTTAGACTCTTCTTCACTTAAAACACTTTTGATTTTATTTAATTTTCTTTTTGAGTAATGCTTCATTGAGAATGAGTGAATTAAAGATATTATCTCATTAAATATCTCTTCACTATCTAACTTTTCACTGTTTGACTCGTTTATAACAACTATTTCTGTACCAAATTTTAAGAATAGATGTTTAAAAAGTCCGAATCCAACACGACTTAATCTATCCTTATAAGTTATAAAAACTCTACTAACTTGACCATCAATGATTAAATCTAATAGTTCAAAGAACTCTTTTCTCTTTTCAAAGCTAATTCCACTTGCGACATCTTTAAAGGTCTTATGAACTTTGTATCCATTGGCAAAACAGAACCTTTCTAAGTTCTCTATCTGATTAAATAGGTCTGATTTCTGTTTTGATGTTGAAACTCGACCATAAATTACATTTAATTTGTCAGTCTCTTTTCCAATATATTTAAAAACACTCTCTTTATCGTAGTTTAGGTGATTGTTCTCTAATCTTTGAGCTTTAATTACACCTTTTTTTACCAATCTTGATAAATGTTCCCTACTTATTTTGGTTATTTCTAAGACTTCTTTTGCTTTCATAGTTGAATTATATCAAAATATCAATATAAATCAATCTATTTTATTCAATATTAATTTAGGCTCAAATTTTATTTTCAACTTTGGCAAATTTTTGATATTCTGCAATAATTACATTGCTTAAATCGAAATCCAAGATGGTAGCAATGTAGAAGTTGTGGCACTTCTTTAAAAGCTATAAAAGAAATTTTAATTCGGGGAGCTTGACCCCTAGTCATAACAATAATCGTTGTGATTTTAATCAAGAGAGCTTAAATCAAAAGTCAAATAAATGAAATCTATAAAGGAGCTTTATGCCAGCAGATATGAATGACTACTTTAAAAAGAGTCGAGGAAGTGGTGAACCACCAAAAGGTGGGGGTGGGCAACCTCCTGAACCACCAGAGTTTATTAAGAATATAGGTGATAAATCAGGTCTTATTTATCTTATTCTTACAGTTGTGGGAATTATGTTCTTTACTAAACCATATATTATTATTAATGAAGGTGAGCGAGGAATTAAGGTTACAACAGGTAAGTATGAACCAACTCCATTAGAACCAGGACTTCACTTCTTGATTCCTGTTATTCAGAAAGTTCTGATTGTTGATACAAAAGTTAGAATTGTAAATTACAAATCTATCGATAAGATGTTGAGTGATGGTCGAAACTATGATGATGGAATTATGACAAAACCACCAATTACTGTTCTTGATAAACGGGGGTTACCTGTAACAATTGAGCTAACAGTTCAGTATCAACTCAATAAAATCTATGCTTCACAAACTATCTCAACTTGGGGTATTTCATGGGAAGATAAGATTATCAACCCTGTTGTTAGAGATATTGTAAGAAATGTTGTTGGAGCTTATGAGGCTGAGTCTCTCCCTATTAAAAGAAATGAGATTGCAACTCTAATTGATACAAAAATTCGAGAGAAGATTGATGGTCTTCAAAACTCTCCAGCTCATCTTCAATCTGTTCAACTAAGAGAGATTATCTTACCTGCAAAAGTTAAAGAGCAGATTGAGAGAGTTCAAGTTGCAAAGCAGGAGGTTGAGAGAGCTCAACAAGAGGTTGAAAAAGCTAAACAGACAGCTTTCCAAAAAGCAGAACTTGCACGAGGTGAAGCTGAAGCAAAGAAGATTCAAGCTCAAGGTATAGCTGATGCAACTCTAATTGAGGCTAAAGCAAAAGCACAAGCAAACAACCTTATCTCAGAGAGTTTGACAGAGAACCTTTTAGCTCTTGAGCAGATTCAAGTTCAGGGTAAATTTAATGAGGCTCTTCAGATTAATCAAGATGCAAAAATCTTCTTAACTCCTGGTGGCTCAACTCCAAATATCTGGGTTTATATGAAAAACGACTCACAAACTAAGACATCGGCTCAATAGAAGTTGATATATCGAATTGCCATTATAGGGGCTGGTGCTAGTGGATTGATGTTAGCATCAACCCTAAAAGATAAGAGGGGTGTAGCTCTAATTGATGGTAATTCACAAATTGGAGAGAAGATAAAAATATCTGGTGGTGGGAGATGCAATATCTCAAATCGCCATATCTCTCCAGAACACTATTCTGGAGATAATAAGTTTATCTCCTCAATCCTCAAAAACTTCTCTATCGATGAGGTCTATCAGCTCTGTAAAAAGTTTGGTTTCAGACCAAGAGTTGATGAACGACATGTAAAGGGAAGTCTATTCTGCAACTCTTCAAAAGATCTACTATCTATTTTTCAAAAATCTATCTCTGGAGTTCATCTCCGACTAAATCATAAAGTTTTAGATGTTTCAAAAGTAGATAATATTTTCCATATCGAGACTTCACAAGGTCTTCTTCAAGCCTACAAAGTTGTTTTAGCTTCTGGTGGATTGTCATATCCGAAAATAGGTGCAACTGATATAGCTTTCAGAGTGGCTGAGAAGTTTGGACATAGAGTTGAGCGACCAACTCCAGCACTTGTAGGTTTTACTGTTCAGCCACAGGAGTTCTGGTTTAAAGAGTTAAGCGGACTATCCATTAAAGCTAAAGGTACTGTTGGAGATAGGGAGCTATATGGAGATATGCTTTTTACCCATAAAGGTTGTTCTGGTCCTTTAATCTTAAATCTATCTCTCTATTGGCAAAAGGGTGAAATATATTTAGATCTCTTACCAGAGATTGAACTCCAAAATATTCTTAAGGGAAAGGCTCAAATCTCAACAGCTCTACCACTTCCAAAACGATTTACTAAAGAGTTCCTGAAAGCGATAGGACTAAAGGATAAGAATATTCATCTTCTCTCAAAAAGTGAGATTGAGAAGCTATCAGCTATTAAAAACTATAAGTTTTCACCAGCTGGAAACTTTGGTTTCTCTCGTGCTGAGATTACACGGGGTGGAGTATCAACTGATGAGGTTGATTCCAAAACAATGATGAGCAAATTAGAAGAGAATCTATATTTTTTAGGCGAAACTCTAAATGTCGGTGGAGAACTTGGAGGCTATAACTTCCACTTCGCTTTTGCCACTGCAAAGAGTCTTACTATTTAAATTACGATTCAGCGGTGAAATATTTGTTTCACAACTATTCTAAGAGGCTACAAATATATTTTTAATAAAAAAGATGATACTGTAAGCAAACTTATTCATTTTTAATAGAGATACAAGATGGTTAAAAAGTTTAAAGTTACAGAGAATGTAATTCCAAAAGCTGTTAGTGAAATTCTAGCTTTTATCAATAGTTCAAGTGCTATTATTCTTCTCGAAGGGGATTTAGCATCAGGTAAAACAACTTTAATCAAAAAGTTTGTTCAGTTTTTTGAGGTTGATGATGAAGTAACATCACCAACTTTTACTATCCAGAATATATATGGTACAAACATATACCACTATGATATCTATCAAAAGAGTATTAATGAGTTTGTCCAGTTGGGGCTTTTTGATATGCTCTCTGAATCTGGCTATCACCTCATCGAATGGGGAAATAGTGAACTTGCAAATCTCTTAAAGATGTATGGCTTTAGTTTCTATCATATTAAGATTACAGCCCCTGAGAATAGTTATAGAATTTATCAAGTGAGTGACCAGTGGCAAGATTAATAGCACGAAATTTAGAGAAGATTATTAAAAAGAAGAGAATAGTTAGCAATGTCTCTCTTCAAGTTGATTCAGGGGAAGTTGTTGGTCTCCTTGGTCCAAACGGAGCTGGAAAGACAACTACATTCTATATGATATCTGGTCTTCTGGAGGCGACATCTGGAACAATTATATTGAATGGTCATGATATTTCAGCCTTGCCAATTCATCAAAGAGCAAAGTCGGGAATAGGGTATCTACCTCAAGAGTCTAGTGTATTTAAAGATTTGACAGTTGAAGATAATATTCTTCTTGCTGGAGAGGTATCGATTAAAGATGATCGAGAACGAGAGCTAAGAATGGAGGAGCTTCTTCAACTATTTAATATTGAGCCTATTCGCCACAATTTAGGAGTCTCTCTATCTGGTGGAGAACGACGACGAGTAGAGATTGCTAGGGCTTTGGTTAATGCACCAAAATTTCTTCTTCTCGATGAGCCGTTTGCTGGTGTTGATCCAATAGCAGTAAATGATATTAGAAAGGTTATTGCTCAATTGACAGAGATAGGAATAGGTGTTCTTATTACTGATCATAATGTTCGAGAAACTCTTCAGACTTGTGACAGAGCTTATGTTATTAAGTCTGGACACCTTTTAGCTGAAGGTTCGCCAGATGATATTGCAGAAAATAGCCTTGTCCGAGAACACTATCTTGGAGATAGTTTTACTCTTTAAAGTAGAAAAGGTTCATTAAATGTTAAAGTTCATAAACTCTCTAAAATCAAAACAGCTCTTCTCTATTATCAATCCAACTCTTATTGCTAACCCATATATCTCCAGTTTTCCAAAAGAGTGGTTTGAGAAAATTGAACGAAACTGGACTCTTGTTCAATTTATGAAATCAGCTCTTATCTTCTATTTTAAGATGTCTCTGAAGTTAGCTAATTTTTCTGTTCAAAAAATTATATTTTCCATCTATTGGAATAGAGAATTAAAGGTTAATAATACGATTTTTGACACTTTTCTCCTTTCAGATAAAGTTATTAAAGATGGTGAATACAGTGATACATATCTGACAGGAATTCACGAACTATTTAAGAAGAGAGGAGTGCAATACTCATATCTTCCTCGACTCTATAATTTAGGGTTAAATCCTTTAAAGTTTCTTCTGCTAATTAAAACAGTGAAGAGAGAAGATAAGGATCTTATTTTTGAGCATCAGCTTATCTCCTACTATGATATATTCTTAATCTATTTGAAAATCTTCGGCTATACATTTCAATCTCTTCAACTCTTACAGAGTGGCTCTACTCGTGAAGAGAGGCTCTTTAATTATCACTTGATTGAAGATATTAAGAATCAATCTTTTGAGCCATTTTTAAGATATTTTGCTGGAAAAAAGTTAGCAGAGTATAAAAATATAGAGAAGATAATATCTTGGAGTGAGTTTCAAGTTATTGAGAGAGCTTTTAATTTTGGATACCGCTCAAATCGTGGTAGTGGAGAGATTTATGGCACACAGTTCTATTTAAGCTATCCAAACTACTTTAACACTTTTGTTTTCGACGAAGATTACGAAAACCTATCATCACCACACTATGTTCTTGTTAATGGCAAACACTATCTTCAAGAACGAAAATATAACTTTTATCGGTTAGGTGTTTCGCTTCGATATGATGCAGTTTTTCAGTTTCAAAAAGATAATCAGAAGAGAGATGAGACTCTTCTTTTAACTTCATATCTTAAAAAAGAGACAAATGAGATGATAGAGTTTTGTAAGGAGCTAGACCTCAATATAAAACTCCACCCAACTCAGAAAGAGTCTGACTTTCAAATTCCAGAGAGTTTCAAGCTGATTGATAAAAATATCTATCATCTATTTCAAACATCAAAAATTGTTATAACAACAGCTTCTGGAACTGCTGTGGAGGCTGTTGCAACAGGAGTCTCTGTTATTATTATCGCTTCCCAAAATAATCTAACATCAAACCCACTTGTTGATTATGGACAAGGGGAGATATGGGATATTATCTATACAAAAGATGAACTAGAAAGAACTCTCAAACAGCTGTTAGAGTTTCGGGAGAAGAGTCCTCAACGAATTGAAGAGATTGCAAACTGGTATATAGATAACTTCTTTATTGAACCAACAGAAGAGAATATTATCAAAGCATTTGATATGAACTAATTCTAGTAACTCCTATATGCTAAAATTAGCTTAAAAAATGGAGATTCCCTTTTATGTTTCAAAATCGGAGATTGTATCACCTCTCACATATAGATTTAGATGGATATAGCTGTCAGCTTCTGACAAGTTATATCTTTAAAGATAGGCACTACTACAATGCAAACTATGGCAAAGAGGTGCTTACAAGAGTTGATCAAATCTTTGAAGACATTGAGAAACAGAAAAAGGATAGAAAAATCTTTCTATTACTTACAGACTTAAATCTCTCGCCAAAAGAGGCTGACTATCTTGAGAGTAAAAAACAGGAATCTCCTTATGATATTCATCTTCAACTTCTAGATCACCATATTACTGGATTAGATGTCTCTGAGCGATTTAGTTGGTACCATCTAAATGATAAGAAGTCTGCAACTCTCATTACTCACGAATATCTAAAAAGAAACTTTCAATCTGAAAATAGTGACATTGATAAACTTGATAAGTTTGTTAAATCAGTTAATGCCCTTGATATCTGGCTTCAAGATGAAGTTGAGGATTTTGAGTATGGGAAAGTGATGATGAGACTTATTAGCTCAGCAAGAGAGATTGCAAACAATCTATTTCCAAAAGTTGATAATAGCTATAAACTATCTCTTCTAAAAGGTGCAATGGAGATATATAGCGATGAGACTATTACAGATAAAAATATTCATCTTGACAACAATATCCATCATCTCAAAAAGAACTTCTTCCGAGAAGATCATGACGATACTATAGATAACCTACTTACAAAGTTTATTGTCAAAATTCTCTATGAACATAGAGATGAATTGACAGTGAAATATAAGGGCTATAAAGGTCTTTTAACATACTCACTTGGAAATACATCAATTGTTGGAAATGGATTTCTTGTTGCAAATCCTGATTATGACTTCTTTATGGATGTCTCAGGAAAAGGGAATATGAGCCTCAGAGCAAATGGTGGTGTTGATGTCTCAATAGTAGCCAAAGAGTTAGCTGGTGGTGGTGGTCATGTCAATGCAAGTGGAGGTAGAATTAAAAACTTTAAAGAGCAGTTTATCTATGATAGAGTCAAGACACAGATAGAGTCGCTGTTTATTGAGAAAGAATATACTACCAACACTCTTACTAGAAAAGAGAATGCTTAATTAGGAGAGAGAGATGGAGAGAGAGAAGATATATCTAAAGGATTATAAACCTCTTAACTTTGAGTTAGAGTCGGTGTTTTTAGAGTTTCATCTTGGAAAAGATAAGACCGAAGTATTCTCAAAAATGGAGTTCCAAGATTTTAAAGATAGCGAACTGAAGCTATATTATGAAGATTTAGAGCTTGGTGCTGTTATTTTAAATCGAGAAGATGCAACCTATGAAAAACATAATGGATATATTCTTTTTAGGGAGCTTCCTGATAGTTTTACTCTCTCTATATACTCTACAATATATCCATCTAAAAATAGTCACCTTGAAGGTCTTTATCAATCTGGTGATATTTTAGCAACTCAAAATGAGCCAGAGGGATTTAGGAGAATTACACCTTTCCCCGATCGTCCAGATGTAATGACTAAGTTCACAACTAAGCTTGTTGGAGATGAGAAAGAGTTTCCGATAATGCTTTCAAATGGAAATATGGTTGAGAGAGGTGATGCCGGTTACAATCGACACTTTGTCATTTGGGAAGATCCGTTCAAGAAACCCGCTTATCTATTTGCAGTTGTTGCTGGAGAGTTAGATCTTCTTCAGGATAGTTTTACAACAATATCTGGTAGAGATATTGACCTGAGAATATATACAGATCCTAATCAAGCATATCGAGCTAAATTTGCAATGGAGTCACTGAAAAATGCGATGAGATGGGACGAGGAGCGATTTGGTTTAGAGTATGATTTAGATATATATATGGTTGTAGCTGTTGACTCTTTTAATATGGGAGCAATGGAGAATAAGGGGCTTAATATTTTCAATAGCAGTTATCTTCTTGCTGACGAAGAGAGAGCAACAGACAGTGACTATCTTGCTATTGAGTCTGTGATAGCTCATGAGTATTTTCACAACTGGACTGGAAATCGTGTTACCTGTCGAGACTGGTTTCAACTTACTCTAAAAGAGGGGCTGACTGTATTCCGAGATCAACTATTTTCAGCAGATATGAGAGATAAGACTATTCAGAGAGTTCAAGATGTTGAGCGACTTAGAAAGTTTCAATTTCCAGAAGACTCATCACCAAATGCACACCCAATTAAACCAAAAGAGTATATGGAGATAAATAACTTCTATACCTTTACAGTTTATGAAAAGGGTGCTGAGGTGATCCGAATGATTCATACTGTTCTTGGTGAAAAAGCTTTTCAAAGGGGAATGAATCTCTATTTTGAGAGGCATGATGGTGAAGCTGTCACAACAGAAGAGTTTCTATCGGCAATGGCAGATGCTAACAACATAGATCTCTCTAAATTTTCAGAGTGGTATCACGAAAAGGGGACACCTCATCTGCAAATTAATGAGAGTTTCGAAAATGGCACATACTCTCTGAAAATATCAAAAGATAGAGTTGCAGAGACACCTCTTCAGATGACTCTATATAATAGTGACGGTTCTATCTTGGATAGTATGGGCATCCTCTTCTCTCAAGATTTTAACCTTAAAATAGAGACAGTATCTAAACCTATTATCTCTATAAATCAGAACTTCTCTTCTCCTATCAAACATAACTATATACACTCCATCAAAGATGCACTATTCTTAGT
>JAMJTX010000177.1 GCA_024281215.1 Candidatus Thiovulum karukerense
GTCATATTGTTTTCAAGATATTCTAGTCTTTCATCTATATCCTGTGGAGTAATACAGATCATTAACGGGTTTGTACAAGAGAATCTACGATCATCTTTTGAAATATAGTAGAGTCGATTAATCGCTTTCTCTACTCTATTCTCTGAAATATATTGATCAACAATTTGAAGAGCCTCTAAATTAAATATAAGAGCTAAAAAGAGTGATGCAGTTCTCTTTAACACAATTGACCCTCTTATAAAAACTCTAGGATCTCTTTCTCAAGATCTTCAACAGGCACAACAGTTGTATGGACAACTCTCTTTTCAAACAACTCATCAATTTGTGTTGGAATCTCTGTTCCTGTAATTCTTGCTATTTCATCAAGAGCATCTCTATCAGAGACTATTTTTCCAGCATTTTTTGTCTCAATATTTAGTGCTTCAATAATTGATGGAGAAAATTTTGTCCATTCTGCTGTTGAGTAGGCGATGTTTTTTAAGTCTCGCTCTCTCAACTCTTCATGAGCTTTGACAACTGTTGCTGTGTGAGGATCCATCAGATAACCTCTCTCAAAATAGCTCTCAATAGCTTCAAAGCACTCGTCGTCATTTGAGTATGAAGCAGAGAAGTTAGCCCGAAGAGTTACTAGTTCTTCAGCAGATAGAGAGTACTCATTTTTTGATTCAAGTTGCTCCATAAGCTCTTTTGTTCTCTCTGCACCAAATAGTGTAAATAGAACTCGCTCAACATTTGAAGATTTAAGTATATCCATAGCAGGTGACTTGGTATTTACAACATGTCGTCCAACAAGAGAGTATTTTCCTGTATTGATGAGGTCAGTCAATATATTGTTCTCATTTGATGAGATTAGAATCTTATAGATAGGTAGTCCCATCATCTTTGCATAGAATCCACCAAGAGCATTTCCAAAGTTTCCACTTGGAACAGTTAAATATATCTCTTCACCTAAAACAATCTCTTTTCGTGATACAAGTTGAAGATAGCTATATATATGGTAAATTGTTTGAAAGATAATTCGCCCAAAATTGACAGAATTTGCTGCTGAAAGTTTAATA
Organism: Candidatus Thiovulum karukerense; assembly: GCA_024281215.1. GTDB lineage: Bacteria > Campylobacterota > Campylobacteria > Campylobacterales > Thiovulaceae > Thiovulum_B > Thiovulum_B karukerense. The sequence continues at coordinate 1,059 of JAMJTX010000177.1, forward strand.
TTCTTTTCACCAAGCTTAGCTTTAAAGTTCTCAGACTTTAGTAGATTTTTTAGAGATGTTTGAGCATCATCAAAGCTACCATCAATTCCAATAACTTTTAGATTTGAACCATCTTCTGTAACCATTTGAAGTCTCTGAACATCTGAAGTTCCACCATCTGGATATAGACAACCTACTTGAATATTCTCTCTGTTTTTAAATGTCTCAAGAGTTGCTGGACCAGTATCACCACTTGTTGCAGCAAGAATAATATAGTTCTCATTTCGCTCAACAGCTAATGAAGACAATACTTTTCCAAATGGTTGAAGAGCCATATCTTTAAATGCCCGAGTAGGTCCATGGTATAACTCAGATATAAATAACCCACTACCTACATTTACAACAGGAACAGGAGTTAATGGGTCATCAAACTTATCATATAGAGATAGAGCTTCTTTTAAAACTTCATCTTTAATATCAATTTGAAAGCTCTTGAGAACCTCAAATGCTAAATCTTTATAGCTAAGATCTTTTAATCTTTTTAGATCGAGTGTTGGCAAATTTTCTGGAACATACAATCCACCAAAACTTGCACTTGGATTTAAAATAGCCTCAGAAAAAGAGACTTTTTCAGATCTTCCACTCTCATTACCCCGTGTCTCTATAAACTTCATCAAACTGTATTGGCACGGAAATCCCTAGCTGAAGCTATGGGAAGGAAGTGCCTTCTCCTTTCAAATTTTTTGTACAATTCCAACAATGGAGTTGGAGAGGGATATAAACAAAATACCTACTAACAGGTCGCTTTTAGCGATTTAACAAACAACTTAACTGTTAGTACCTTTGTTAAACAAAAGTAAAGGTCAGCAAATAGCTAACCTGTACAGGTGTGTCAAGCATCCACCCAGATTAAGAAATAACTCTTAATCACAAGCCCTTAGCTTTAGCACGGGGTACTTGACCGAGTCTTCTCCTAGTTAATTATCGTTAGTCGCATTCTATCAAAATTGAGACTCTGCTATATCTGTAATTAACTGAAAATAGTGGTGAGAATTACCGTGTGTAGCACGGTAATAGAAGTGTATATTCTGGCTCTATTCAGATGAGAGCATCTCTATTGTCTGTTCAGCAGAGTTCTGTTCAGCACTCTTTTTAGAGCGACCAATCGCTTGACCATAAAGCTTATCATCGATATAGACACCTATCTCAAATATCTTTTCATGATCTGGTCCAGTTGTTGAGTGAAGTCTATACTCTGGAATAACACCAAAGTCTGCTTGAGTAATCTCTTGTAGAGTTGTCTTAAAGTCTCTAAAAAGGGTCTCGAGGCTAATCTCTGGAAATAGTTCATCATATATATCGATAATAAATTTCTGTACAAGTTTAATATCTCTTTGAGAGTCAAGATAGATAGCAGCTATAATAGCTTCAACACTGTCAGCCAAAATTGACTTCTTCAATCTTCCTCGATTCTTCTCTTCAGCTTCAGAGATAAATATATATGTCCCTAAAGCTAGGTGTTCAGCTATTTTGTGTAGCCCTTTTTGACTCACAAGTGTTGATCTAAGTTTTGATAAAGAACCCTCGTTTAACTTAGGAAACTTATCATATAGATATGAAGCGATAGTAAAATTAAGAATTGAGTCACCAATAAACTCAAGTCTTTCATAGTTATAGGGCTTGTTGAAACTTCTATGAGTTAAAGCCTCAACAAGCACTTTTCTATTTGTAAAGCGATATCCAATTTTGGACTCAAGGGTCACTAATTTATTCACAATATATAAACTTTATCTCCTATTGAAAGTTATTGCTAATTTTACCACTTAAACCATCGCTTCATTGTGTATATTCGCTTTTGATTAAAATTATCAATATAGTTAAAATCTGTAAAATCTAAAGGTTCATAAACAGCCTCTATCTTTTCAATATCCAACTCTGTCATAATAATAATATCTCTATTTTTTTGAAGCACTTTAGCAATCTGTCGTGAAGCACCACTTTGAGTTATAACTGTATCATTATCGATAAGAATTGTCTCAAAGAATTCACCTATAAATGGCAATCTATTTATATTGTAAGTAGATAGGTCTATCGACTCTGAAAGTCTTTCATCTGCAATAGAATCAATTAGCTCTTTTAGTTCATTAGAATCTGTTAAATATCCAATATTGCTATTAACTTCATTAACAACAAGACTACTGATAATCTCATTCAGCTCCACAATATTACTTCTCTCTTACACAGATAACAGAATTTTTCTCCTCTTTACTATTATGATAGTTTCCACCTTCAAAGAAATTGACGGCCCAAGCCATATCTACCATTCTAGTAACACCCTTATCGTTGATATCTTTTTTAAATGTGCCAACCTCTGTTGAACTCCAATACCAACTCTCAATCTGATCATTCATAAAGCCAGATAGAGGAAGTTTAACAAACAATTTTCCATTTCTTTTGTGAGATATAAACTCTTTCCACGAGTTTCTTGTTTTATATTTTACACCCTTGTCCCGATAGTCAAATAGCTTTGCACTCCCTAGTGTCATCAACTCGTCTATTGTTGGAAGTCGCCATTTTGCTGATGAATCGTAATGTTTTCTATTCATAGTTTGAGCATAAGCTATCGCCTCTTCGTATGTGAAAAGGTCATCAAGATTCTCTTCATTCTTCACTTCCCAGATTAGACCAGTATCTTGGTCTTTCCAGCTGAGTGGAACATTATCTCCATATATATCTATAATCTCTTCAACAGCTGTTTCATCACCTTTATTGCTATCCTCTTGAACCTCATTAACTTCTGAATCAACTCTCTCACTATCTGTCTGACTACTTGAAAATAGACTTGATAACCACTTTAACACAACTCTGTCCTTGCTCTTAATAACGAATTAGATTCGTACTCTTTTTCTATAATTATAACTGAAAAGAGTCTTTACTTTGAGATATGATTAATTTAAATCATACTTATGTAGAATTAATTTAACTTCTCACAAGTATGAAGTGTTTTACTAAATAGAATTGATTATTATTCTCAGAAATTATGGCACTAATAGTAACAAAGTGACAACTTTGTTCTAGGTTAAGCTATTTATCAATATAGTTAATCTACTATTTCGTTTTAAATATAGCTAACATAATGTAATTAACTATTTTAGGTTGGTTATGTTTTTAGTTTTTATCTTTACAAGGAGGCATTAATGGGAAATCAAAACCCATTAGCATACGACTATACAGTCGCTAAACTCTTCCTATTCACAACAGTGCTTTTCGGTATTATCGGAATGACAGTTGGAGTTCTGATCGCTTTTCAAATGGCTTTTCCAGAACTTAACTATCTGTTTGGAGAGTATGCGACATTCAGTCGATTGAGACCAATTCACACTAACGGTGTAGCATTTGGTTTTACAGTGAGTGGTATTTTCGCTAGTTGGTACTATGTAGGACAGAGAGTTCTAAAAGTATCAATGGCTGAGTCTAAGTTCCTAATGACTGTTGGTAAATTACACTTTGCTGTATATGTACTAACTATTCTTTTAGCTGTTGTTACTCTATTTATGGGTATCACTACTTCTAAAGAGTACTCTGAATTAGAGTGGCCATTAGATTTACTTGTTGTTGTGTTCTGGGTATTATGGGGTGTTAGTATCTTCGGTCTTATCGGAATCCGAAGAGAGAGAACTCTATATATCTCTATCTGGTACTACATCGCTGCATTCTTAGCAGTTGCAATGTTATTCTTATTTAACAATATGGCAGTTCCAACTGCAATTGTTTCAGGACATGGTGACTGGTTCCACTCTGTATCTTGGTATGCAGGAACAAATGATGCACTTGTTCAATGGTGGTTTGGACACAATGCTGTTGCATTCGTATTCACAACTCCAATTGTTGCGATGATCTACTACTTCCTTCCGAAAGAGTCTGGACAAGCTGTATATTCATATAAGCTTTCACTACTATCTTTCTGGGGTCTAATGTTCGTTTACCTTTGGGCTGGTGGTCACCACTTAATCTACTCAACTGTTCCAGATTGGATGCAGACTATGGGTTCAGTATTCTCAGTGGTTCTAATTCTTCCATCTTGGGGTTCTGCAATCAATATGCTTCTAACTATGAAAGGTGAGTGGCAACAACTTCAAACTAACCCATTAATTAAATTCATGGTTCTTGGTTCAACATTCTATATGCTTTCAACTCTTGAAGGTCCTATTCAAGCAATTAAATCTGTTAATGCTCTTGCTCACTTTACAGATTGGATTCCTGGACACGTTCACGATGGAACACTTGGTTGGGTTGGATTTATGGTTATCGCTGCTATGTATCACATGACTCCAAGACTATTCAAAAAAGAGCTTTATAGCAAATCACTAATGGAGACTCAATTCTGGCTCCAAACTACTGGTATCGTTCTTTACTTCAGTAGTATGTGGATTGCTGGTATTACACAAGGTATGATGTGGAGAGCTACTGATGAGTTCGGTAACCTATCTTACTCTTTCATCGATACAGTTGTTGTTCTACACCCTTACTATACAATCAGAGCGATTGGTGGATTACTTTACCTAGTTGGTATCTTTATCTGGGCTTACAACCTCTACAAAACAATTAAAGTTGGTAGAGATCTGTCTGACAAAGAGATCAATGTAAATGCTTCACCTATGTCAGCAAACTAAGAAAGGGAGGAGATAGATATGTTTCATTGGTTAGAACAGAGGCCATTCTTCTTTGCAGTAGGTGTATTCCTAACAGTATCTTTCGCTGGTTTGATTGAGATTCTTCCAAACTTTGCGGAACAAGCAAGACCGACAGTTGGAACTAAACCATATTCTGGTTTAGAGTTAGCTGGACGACATGTATATATTGAGGATAGCTGTAATGCTTGTCACTCTCAATTAATTAGACCATTTAAAAACGAGACTGATAGATATGGTATGTACTCTCTTTCTGGTGAGTATGCTTATGATAGACCATTCCTATGGGGTTCAAAAAGAACTGGTCCAGACTTAATGAGAGTCGGAAACTACCGAACTACTGACTGGCATGAAAACCATATGTTTGAGCCAACTTCAGTTGTTCCAGGTTCAATTATGCCTGCTTACAAACATATGTTTAGTAAAGTTGCAGACTTAGAGACAGCTTATGCTGAAATGGTTACAGTTAATAAAGTGTTTAATGTTCCTTACAACCAACCTATCACTATGAAAGATGGTTCAACAGAGACAGTAAAACTTGCTGAAACTTTTGATGAAGCTAGAGCTGATATGTTAGCAGAGGCAAAACTTATCGCTGCTGATATGAAAAACCAAGATGTTAAAGATGCTGTTGAGAGAGGTGAAATTCCTCAAATCGTAGCTCTAATTGCATATTTAAATAGCCTAAAGTAGTTTAGACTATACAATGGATTTAGGGCAAATTCAGGCTTATGCCTACTTTTTCTTTACAGCTTTTCTTGTAATCGTTCTTTATGCCTATATATTTCATCTATATAGGGCACAGAAGAAAGGGACAAGAGACTATGAGAAATATGGTAATTTGGCTCTTGACGATGAGGTCTCAACAAAGCCTCTTGAAAAAATTGAGGAGTCCGAAGAGACTCCTAAAAAATAGAAAGGATAGTGACTAAATGAAAAATATAGTTATTGTTAGTGTATTAGTCTCACTTGTCCTGATCGGTATCATCTACTCTTATGTTGGTGATATCATCGGTGATGATATGGTTAATATTCTATCTATGCTTGCTGCTGTGCTTATTCTTGGTATCTCAGTTGGTGTAGGTTTAAAATATGTCAATCAGATGAAAAATGATAGAGCTACTGGTACTCTTGCTGATGAGAATTGGGATGGTATTGGTGAGTATAAAAATGACCTTCCAGTTGGTTGGGCTGTATCATTTATCGGTACGATTGTATTCTTTATCTGGTATCTTCTTGCTGGATATCCTACTTGGGCATACTCTCAAATTGGTGAGTATAACGAAGAGGTAAAAGCTTACAATGCTAAGTTTGAAGCAAAACATGCAAATATCAGTGATGAAGAGCTAAATGCAATGGGTGAATCTATCTTCCTAGTAAATTGTGCTCCTTGTCATGGTGTTACAGCTGATGGTATGAATGGCAAAGCTGCTAATCTTACTCAAAGACTTGATGCAGTTGCTGTAAAACATGCAATTATCAACGGTTCAAATAATGGTCTTGTTGGTGAAGGTCTTATGATGCCTGATAGAAATGGACTTTTCAATATGAATACAGGAATGCCTATCTCTGATGAGGAGATTGATGTTGTTGCTGAGTATGTTGCAAATGGTTTCACAGGTGCAAAAGGTGCTGAAATCTTCGCTGGTGTATGTTCTGCTTGTCACGGTATGGACGGAACAGGTATGCCTTATGTTGCTCCAAACATCAGAAACTTCACTCCTGATTTAGTTCAAGCTGTTCTTCAAAATGGTAAAAAGGGTGCTATCGGTCAGATGCCTTCATTCAAAACTGAAGACTTAAGATTGACAGATACTCAACAGAGAGCTGTTGGAACTTATATCAGCAACTTAGCAGATCAATAAGGGGTATTAGATGGCTGGAAACAGAGAGATGCAAGAGAACGAAAGAAATGTCTTCGGACTTCACGGTGTTGTAGGTATGCTAATTGCTACTCTACTTCTAATTTCTATTCTAATTGGTCTATCAATCGCTTCACTAACAATTCAAGCAAATGAGGCTACAAATGTCTATAAGCTTGAATCTACTCAGTTGAATATGATTGATGAATCAAATAAAGATCACTATCAATTAGTTAAGTAGGGGTTTAAAATGGATAAAATTATTGGATGGGGGCTAGTTGTAACTGCCCTAATTACTTTATGGGCTGTTTTAACTCCTAACCACCTTTATGTTGGATAGGGTTTAACCCCTTAATTTGAGAGGAGTTTTCTCCTCTCGCTCTCTACTCTTCAGGATAAAATCCGTTTTTTCCTCTAGCTTTTGCCTCTTTCAACATCTTATATGAGTTATCAATAATTTTTGTAACATCTTCAACACCCTCTCGATCAGATATACCAGCTGAGAATGTGACAATAACTCGCTCATCTTTATAGACAAATTTTGTATGTTTAACTTTCTCTTTAAACTTCTTGACAAATTGAAGAGCATCTCCTAAGTTTCGATTTGGAAGAGAGACAACAAATCTATCCTCACCATATCTTGCGGTGCTATCACCAACAGATATATACTCTTTTAGGATTTTTGAGAAATATCTAATAATCAGATCTCCAGCATCATTTCCATACTTTTCTGCAATTGTTCGGAATCCATCAATATCTATAACAATAACAGAATAGTTATTGCCATGCTCCTGAAACTCTTTCTCCACCTCACTTAAATCATACTCAAAACCTTTGCGGTTTCTCATACCTGTTAGCATATCTCTATCAGCTTCTCGCCGTCTGCTGTTTAGTTCATTCTCAAACTTATCAATTTTATCTTTCACATCAAAAAGACCAGTTGAATACTTTTTCAGAGAAGAGAATAGACCAGATGTCTGTTTTCCGATGGACTCAATTCCATCTTCAAGTGAAGTGAGAATCTCTTTTGAGTCATCACTATTTTGCTCAATAGCATTAACACCATTTTTCAGAATCTCAATCTTCTCTTTAACCTCAATCTCTTTCTGTTCTGTTTGGGCTTTTGGTGAATCAACCTCATCAACTAGAGACCCTACAAGTTTTTTAGCCTGTTGTAGAGTCCTCTTCTCTTCACCTCTATCGGCCTCTACCCGTTTATCATAGAGATTAGAAATCTTCTCTTGAGTCTCAGGGTCATATATTTTGTCAGGGTTAGCACGGAGGGTTTTATATATCTTATCAAGTTCAGCACTCTTCTCATTTGAGAGAGATGGTTTAGCAGACTGCATCAGCAGGTCAATTACCCCGTGTCCCCCTCGCATACTCTTCTCTCTCTCAAGAAGTGGTATAACTTTATCTATCAGAGTATCAATATCATCATCCTGTTCAACATTGACAAATTGACTCAACCTCTGACGACTTCGCTCCCCCTTATACTCAATAGCAAAACGACCCCACTCTCGTCTCATATCATCAAGGTTTTGAGGAGTATGAGAACGGTTAAGAAGCCCGCTTGTTCGTCCAGCAAGGTCATTAATACTCTTGTTATCAATTAAGAGAAGAGCCTCTGCAATCTTTCGGCTCAACTCAAGAAGAGAGTTATGTCTAGTTGCAAGATGGTTCTGATTCATTCGATTAAGTGCTGATGTAAGATAGCTTAAGAACTCTGGAACTGTTCTAATATTGTATCTATGGGCTTCAACTTTAAACTCTTTATCAAGCTTCTCTATGTAGTTCTTAATAAGCTCACAATCTTCAACTGCTACCCTGTTTCTTCTAGCTTCTCCGCAAAATGTCTCAAAAAATATGAGGGGGGTAACTGTGTTACCATTTTTTGTAATAGTCTGAATTGACTTTCTAGTTAGTTCTGAAATGTTCATTGCACTTTTAGCGGTAAAGAGAGTACCCTAGCTATTGGATAGAACCCGCTATCTCCTTTCAAATATTTACTCTTAATAGTTATAGAGTCCCTTTTATCTTTTTCACACTATTTTCAATATTATCCTGTCTCATAAAGTGTTCGCCAATTAAGAAAGCATCGACTCCAGCCTTATTAAGTTCAACAAGTTGTTCATGCTCATATAGACCACTCTCCGCAACAATAATTTTTCCATTTGGAATTGTTGGGATAAGTTTAAGAGATAGCTCCATATCCATCTCAAAAGTGTCGAGATTTCTATGATTTATTCCGATAATATCAGCTCCAGCAAAAGCAGTTTTTACTAAGTCACTCTTATCATGAACTTCAACTAAAACATCTAATCCTAAATGAAGAGCATACTCATATAGCTCTTTTAACTCATTTCTACTGAGAGCCTTTGCAATTAATAGAATAAAATCAGCACCATGAACCAGAGCTTCTAAAATCTGATATTTAGTTACTATAAAATCTTTTCGTAATATTGGCAGAGAGCTGTATCTTCTAACATTTCCGAGGTACTCTAAACTACCTTGAAAGTAGTGGGGTTCAGTTAAAATTGAGAGAGCATTTGCTCCGCCATTTTCATAACTCTGTGCAATTGAGAGTGGATCAAAATCTTCTCGAATAATACCTTTACTTGGACTAGCTTTCTTTATCTCTGCAATAATCTTATAAGGATCATCTTCTGTTGATTGAAGAACTTTTTTTACATCTCTTGGAGTAAAAGGGTTAAAAGCTAAGCTCTTCCCTAGCCACTCCTCTGGAAAGTCTCTCTCTCGTTTAGCAACATCTTCTCGAGTCTTCTTAATAATCTCATCTAAAATCTTAGGTCTTTTATCCTCTTTGTTAAAAAACATATCTTTTTATATCCAGTCACTCTTATATTTGAGGTGATTTTATCAAAAGTTTGACTCTATATCTCTATTTAATCAACCTTTGGTGAAGTACCCCGCCGTAAACGGCGAGGCTTCCTAGAAACTCCAGACTATTGTCCAGATATTATCAAGGCTTAGACG
>JAMJTX010000178.1 GCA_024281215.1 Candidatus Thiovulum karukerense
AAGAAGAACACCTTGTCCACCAACACCCGTAAATCTCATTAATGTTCTAGCCATTGTGTCTCTCCTTAAATTTTCTTTTTGAAGTCATCTTGAGTGAACTTCTCATTGTTCTGGTATCTTCTCTTAAGCTCTTCATACATATCACAGAACTCAGCTGCCTCTGTATCGTGTTTAAGAACACCAGTAGGGAATAGGTTTAGTTGCTCCTCTTCCGTCATTTTGTCATACTTAGTTTTAGAAACAGTAATCTCATCAATCCAGTTAAGGTTCTCCATAGCAGAAGCCATTTTGTTCTTTCTACCAAGGTTAATATGACAGTTAGATAGGATATCGAAGAAAGCGAATCCGTTATGCTCAAACCCTTTCATAAGAACTTTTTCAAGTTTCTTAGGATCAAGAACAGTCTCTCTAGCAACGAATGAAGCACCAGCAGCAATTGCAAGTTCAGCACCATCAAATGTTGGGTCGATGTTTCCTCTCTTCATTGTTACAGACCACATACCTTGTGGAGTTGTAGGAGATGTTTGAGAGTTTGTAAGACCGTAGATAAAGTTATTGATCATAATGAAGTTAATATCAATATTTCTTCTAGCAGCATGAATTGTGTGGTTACCACCAATTGCAAGAGCATCACCATCACCAGCAACACAGATTACATGTTTATCTGGGTTAGCAAGTTTGATACCAGTAGCGAATGCAACTGTTCTACCGTGAGTTGTATGAACTGTGTTGAAATCAACATAAGATGAGAATCTTCCTGAACATCCGATACCAGATACAACAGCAACATCATCTTGTTTCCAACCAAGTTTATCAATAGCTCGGACAACGGCTTTTAAGATAACACCATCACCACATCCCCAACACCATAGTGTTGGCATCTTCTCAAGTCTTAAATACTGATCGTAATTAAATGCCATCTTAGAACACCTCCTTAACTTTATTCACAATTTCATATGGAGAGATAGCTCTACCATTAACTTTGTAAAGACCCTCAATATCAAGTCTTCCAGATACTCTCTCAACCTCTTCAGTGTATTGTCTAATGTTTAGCTCAACAGCAAGAACATTTTTAGTCATATCTGTAAAGTGCTTGATTCTCTCTGCCGGAGATGGCCATAGAGTAATTGGTCTGAATAGTCCAGCTTTGATACCATCTTTTCTTAAGTGTCTGATAGCCTCTTTTGCTGCAAGTGAAACAGAACCGTAAGCAACGATTAATACTTCACCCTCTTCACCGTTGAAATCATCTAACATAAACTCTTCGTTTAGCTCGATCTCATCTCTGTGATCCATAACTTTATCTTCAAGTCTCTGGATAAGTTTTCTACAAGTCTCAATCTCCTCTGTTGGGAAACCATTTCTATCATGGTGAAGACCTGTAAAGTGGTATCTATAACCTTGGAACATTGGGTTAAGAACCGCAGGATCACTTGGACCAGCTTCATACGGGAAGTACTCTTCAGCAGGACCTTCAAAAGTTTTTCTAGGAACGATACCTTTTTGAACTTCTTCAACTGTTGGAACAACAGCCTTACCGTGCATATGACCAATAGTCTCATCTGTTAAAACGATAACTGGTTGCATAAATCTATCAGCAAGGTTAAATGCTCTTACAACTTCTGTATAACACTCAGAAAGGTTACCAGCACATAGTGTAATTGATCTGTAATCACCGTGAGATGGATTTCTAGCTTGTCTAACATCTCCTTGAGAAACTCTTGTTGGAAGACCTGTTGATGGACCACCTCTCATAACATTTACAAGAACAAGTGGAACTTCAGCCATCTGTGCAAGACCAAGGTTCTCAGCTTTAAGAGATACCCCAGGACCAGAAGTAGCTGTCATAGTTCTAACACCAGACATACCAGCACCTACCGCAGCAGCGATACCAGCAATCTCATCTTCCATCTGGATTGATGCACCACCAGCAGCTGGAAGTAGATCAGAGATAGTATGCATTACCTCACTTGAAGGAGTAATAGGGTAACCCCCAAAGAACTTACATCCAGCATCAACCGCAGCAATTGCAGCTAAATCATTACCTGTTGAAATTATTTCTCTAGTTTCCATTATTCCCCCTACTCTGGTAGCTTCATGTAGTTATTTGCTTTAATAGCTTCTGCTCTAGCTTTTGCTTCGTCAGTAAGCTTCGCAAATTTAAAGTTGTCCTCTTTTTTATCTGCAACATAAATTGCAAAGTCTGGACAGTATAATTCACAATCGTTACAACCTATACAGCTTTCAGGGTGTATAATTCTTACCATTGCACCGAGAGTACTACTACTATCATATTCCATCGCCAAAACACCTGCTGGACAGACAGAAACACAGATGTCACATGCTTTACATCTGCTCTCGTCTAACCATACAGGAGTATTTTCTGGAGCTTTCATTAGTGCCATATTATCTCCTCACTAAATTGCAGTTTTCTGCCAAAAGGCAGTAACTATGTTTTAATTTGGTGGTAGAATATCGAACTTCTCTTAAAACTGTTCTTAACAGATAACTTTTATAGCTGAAATGGTTCGGTTTGTAACAGTCATGAAGCTATTTCTTCCTTAGATCCCCCTTTTACCGATAGCAAGTTGATAGCTCTTGATTAAAATCGCAATAACCGAGATTATTGTTATGATTAGGGGTCAAGCTCCCCGAGTTAAGTTTTTGAGTAAGATTCCTCTTGCTCCATTTATATCTCTATCAACAGAGAAATTTTTACCTTTTAT
>JAMJTX010000179.1 GCA_024281215.1 Candidatus Thiovulum karukerense
ACAGGTAAACAGCAAGCAGTATTGATGATGCCAATACTTGAAGGACTTGATGGTGTACAGAAAATGTCTAAATCATTGGGTAATTATATTGGCGTGACAGATGAAGCAAATGATATGTTTGGTAAGGTTTTATCTATATCTGATGATTTGATGTGGAGATATTATGAATTACTGTCTTCAAGATCGTTAGACGATATTGAAAAACTTAAACTTGGCGTTGAAAATGGTTTAGTTCATCCGAAGTTAGTTAAAGAAGATTTGGCACAAGAGATAGTAGATAGATATCATGGGCAAGGTCAAGGGCAAATTGCAAAAGAAGAATTTGCAAAAGTATTTGAAAAGAAAGATATACCAACTGATATGCCAGAATATAATTTATCAGATGGAATTTGGATTTGTCAAGCACTTGTGGATTGCAAATTGGAATCATCTACATCACAAGCAAGAAGAGATATAAAGCAAGGTGCTGTTAAAATGAATAAAGTAATTGACGGAGTCAAGCATGATCAAGTTAAGATTGATGATGAAAAAATGAACTTGGAGTCTGGAGAGTATATTTTACAAAAAGGTAAAAAGAACTTTGCAAAGGTTATAGTAAAATAAAGGAATAATATGAACCCATTAAGAATAGGAAAATATGTAATTGAAAAACCAATAGTACAAGGTGGTATGGGTGTAGGAATTAGTTGGGATAAACTTGCAGGAAATGTTTCAAAGGAAGGTGGCCTTGGAGTTGTAAGTGCAGTTGGTACTGGATACTATGAAGATGGAAAACATGCAAAATTGTCTAAAACTGGTAGACCAGTTGAGGCTGAAAATTTTTATTGTTCCGAAGCTACAAAAGAAATTATAAAAAATGCTAGAAAAATTTGTGCTGATAAGCCGCTTGCTGTTAATATCCTATATGCAAGTTGTGATTATGGAAATATTGTAAAAGATGTATGTGAAGCCGGAATTAATATAATCATCACTGGTGCAGGTCTTCCTACAAATATGCCTGAGTTTGCTGCAGATTATCCAGATGTTGCACTTGTTCCTATCGTATCTTCAGCAAAGGCTTTAAAAATTATCTGCAAAAGATGGGCTAGATACGATAAGGTTCCAGATGCTGTTATAATTGAAGGACCAAAAAGTGGTGGGCACCAAGGATTTACTTATGAACAATGTTCACAAGAAGAGTATCAATTAGAAAATATAGTTCCTCCAATTATAGAAGAAGCAAAAAAATGGGGAGATTTTCCACTAATAGCAGCTGGTGGTATTTGGGATAAAAATGATATTGATAAGTTTTTAGATATGGGTTGTAGTGGCGTTCAAATGGCAACTAGATTTATTGGAACATTTGAGTGTGATGCTCATGAAAACTTAAAAAATGTTCTAGTTAATGCAAATGAAGAGGATATCAAACTTATAAAATCTCCTGTTGGATTACCTGCAAGAGGAGTTATAACAAACTTACAAAAGTCTATCGAAAATGGAACTGCATCTAAGATTGCTTGTATATCTAACTGTGTTGCGCCTTGTAAAAGAGGTGAAGAAGCAAGAGCAGTTGGATACTGTATTGCAGATAGTTTAAGTGATGCATATATGGGTAATCTTGATACTGGATTATTTTTTACTGGGACGAATGGGTATAAACTAGATAAGCTAATTAGTGTAAAAGAGTTGATGGATAAGTTAAGGAGTGGGAGGTTTATAACCCTTGAGACAACTCCAACACTTTCAGCAAAGATAGATGGATTAATCTCTAAACTTGATGAGAGTGAGGCTTATAAATATGTTGATGGATTTACAACAACAGATAGCCCTCTTGCAAAACTCAAATATAGCTCACTTTTTGGTGCAGTTAAGATTCAAGAGAAGTTTAATAAACCAGTTATTGCAACTGTTAGTATGAGAGATAAGAATAAGATAGCTCTTCAGTCAGATCTTTTGGGTGCAAATGATTTTAATATTAGAACAATTTTAGCATTAACTGGTGATAGTGCAAAAGCCTCTGATCAACCAAATACAAAGGGAGTTTTTGAGGGAGATAGCTCTCTTCTTCTTGAGATTGTTAATTGCTTTAACAGTGGAATTAACTATGCCGGAAAGCCATTTAAAGATGATGAGAGACCAGAGACAATCTACCCATTTTCAGTTATTAACTCATTTGCTAAAAATCCAAAAACTCTTTTAAAAAAGATGATCAAAAAGATTGAAAATCACTCTGTTGGTCTTATTTCGCAACCAGTTTATAGTGTTGAACAGGCAAAGAATCTAATTGAGATATTTAATGAGGCAAAACGGAGTTGTAAATGTTCTGATCCACAGGCTCAATTGATATTGGGATACTTTCCTATTACAAGATTTCGAACAGCTCAATTTCTCTCTGCCCATGTTCCTGGAATAGATGTTCCTATTGAGTGGTTAGACTCTCTTCGATTTGCATCTAATGAGAGCGAAGAAGATGAAGAGAGAGTAGGAATGGAGATGAGTCAAAAACTATTTAACGATCTTCTCGAACTTCACCCAAAAATTCATGTTATGACCGCTAATAAATTTGAGTTAGCAAAAGAGATCATCTCAAAGAGTATAGGGCAAGAGAATGGATAGCGAAGTATATAAGCCTATCTTCGCTCTTTTAAGAGGCAATGGCAACCACTTTGATGCATCGACAAACTCAATTAAAGAGAGTCTTCAAGAGATTCAAAAT
>JAMJTX010000180.1 GCA_024281215.1 Candidatus Thiovulum karukerense
ATCGAAATTAGCAACTCCTCTCGTTGTTCTCACAAATGCTTTATTAATAGAAAATCATAAAACTCTTCAAAGTTCTTTATGTCTAAAAAATAATTGTCATTGAACTAGATTATGATTTGTACAGCGACCTTATACTCTGGCTCTTTACTAAATTGATCCAATAGTGAACTTGTTAGATAATTGACTCCTCGAAAGTGCATAGGGATAAAGATATGTTTTTCTGGAGTTGCTTTATCAATCTCTGCTTTAATCTCAATATCTCCATATCTACTCTTAACCCTTATCATATCACCACTTTTGATATGAAGATTTTTGGCATCAATTTCTGAGATATAACAATAATCTGTATTGTTACCAGCTTTTGTCTCTGAGTGCCAAGAGTTTGCTAATCGTCCTGTTAATAGCTGGAATGGATATTCTGGTGAGATATCTTCAGATAAACATTTAAACTCTGGAAAGATAATGTTAGCTTCTTGGAATTGATGATTTTGACCCCATCGAAAAGGCTCTTTTTTAAGCTGAGTATATGATGTCTTATAGATATCTATATCTGGAGATAGCTTTGTCATCTCTTTATACTCATTAAAGATGTCTTCTGAGGAGTTAAACTGGAACTGTTCTTGAAACCCTAGCTCTGCTCCTATTTTTTGAAATATCTCCCAATCTTGAAGAGACTCTCCACTTTTTTCATAGAGAGGAGCTTGATAGTTAACTACTCTATCAAGATTAACCTGAGTCCCCTCTTTCTCTCCAAAAGGTGAAGCTGGAAGAATCATATGAGCAAATTTTGATGTTTCAGAATTGTGATAGCTGTTTAGCTCAACTATAAAATCTATATTTTTTAGTTTTGATTCAATCAAGTTTCTATTTGGTAGATGAAATAGTGGATCTGTATGGGCAGTCAGAAGAAAATCTAGCTCTCCCTGTTCTATCATTTCAAAAGCTGTTAAGCCTGTTTGTTGAGGCATATTGGAAGTTTGCCAAAATTGTTCAACTTTTCTGACATTGTCAGACGTGTAGTCAAGATGAACAGCAAGGGTTGTTGCTAATCCACCAACTTCTCGCCCTCCCATAGCATTTGGCTGTCCAGTTAGAGAAAGAGGTCCATTCTTGGGTTTAAAGATTTTTCCAGTTAAGAGGTGAAGATTTATAATAGCTAAGTTTGAAGCTACACCATTAGCACTCTGGTTTATGCCCATTGTCCAAGATGTTACAATATTTACAGAATTGCTCCACAGCTCTATAAACTTTTTAAAAGTATTCTCTGAAACTCCTGCCTCTTTTAAGTTCTTCTGAATATCTACATTTTTAAGCTGTTTTAAGTAGTTGTGATATCCGTTGAGCTTTATATTTGGTTTGTTGAGTTTTAGTTCAACCAACCTTTTAGCGACAGCATTTAAGAATAGAGTATCCGTTCCACTCTTAATAGAAATATGAAGATCCGACATTTGAGCTGTTTTTGTTGCTCTAGGATCAATAACAACTATTTTTAAGCCTCTTTTTTTTGCTTTTTTTATCTTTTGTGAAAGAACGATGTGGCTCTCCGCAATATTTGAACCAATTAGAATATATAAATCGCTATCTACTGCATCTTGCTGTGTGACCGGAACATAATCGAGTCCAATACTTTTCTTATACCCAACAACAGCACTAGCCATGCAAGTTCTACTGTTAGTATCCACATTGCTTGTTTTTATAAAACCTTTTGCAAGTTTATTAGCAATATAGTAATCCTCATTAAGAAGTTGTCCAGATAGGTAAAATCCAATTTTTGCCGGTGTTGTCTGTTTAACCTTATCTCCAAGAATCTTTATAGCTCTTTGCCAATTAATCTCTTCAAAATCATCATCTATATTTGTTCTATAAAGAGGTTTTAACACCCTGTTTTTATCAATATATTTAAGCTGAGAAGCTCCCTTAGAGCAGATAAGACCACTATTAGTAATATGATTTTTTTGACCAAGAATTATGTTCTTTTTTAAATCAATACTTAAACCACAGCCGACTCCACAATATGCACAAGTTGAGTTATCCATAATATGTTCTCCTAAGAAGTTTGGAAATTATAGTTATGAAGTATATCTAAGTTTAAAAAAGTTAATGTAGATAATTTCGACAAAACAAAAGTTATATGATTTTGAAGTTATAAAAGAAAGAAAATGTTGGCGACGACTTACATTCCCACCCCCGTAGGGGGCAGTATTATCAGCGATGAGGGACTTAACTTCTAGGTTCGGAATGGAACTAGGTGTATCCCCCTCTCTATTGTCACCAACAAAAAGAAGATTGTTATTTGAGTCGCAATTTCAACAAATTCACCAGAGTGGTAGATGTCAAAAAAGACAAATGGTTTATTAGTACTGGTCAGCTAAACATATTACTATACTTACACACCCAGCCTATCAAGCTTGTAGTCTTCAAGCTACCTTAGAGAAAATTAATCTTGAAGATGGCTTCGAGCTTAGATGCTTTCAGCTCTTATCACAACCGTGCGTAGCTACTCAGCGATGCTCTTGGCAGAACAACTGATACACTAGTGGCACGTTCATCCCGGTCCTCTCGTACTAGGGACAAACCTTCTCAATTTTCTTACGCCCACGGAAGATAGGGACCGAACTGTCTCACGACGTTCTGAACCCAGCTCGCGTACCGCTTTAAATGGCGAAC
>JAMJTX010000181.1 GCA_024281215.1 Candidatus Thiovulum karukerense
ACCTAAACCTATCTCTAAAGCGATAAAGAGTAACATCATTAAGTTAAGAGTATTTCTACTGACACTACCTTTTATGTAGCCTATCTCTCCCTGCATGAACTATCCTTAAAAAGAGCAATTTTCCTTAAACATATCAAAGGCTACTCAATTCTAGCATAAGATTTTTACAAATAAACATTAACTTTTAATGTGATACTATTGAGCCTATTAACTTATCTCCTGCAATATCTGTTATTTTTGCAACATATATATCTCCATAAACCAACTCATCATCAATCTCTTTGTCGTTAATATATATCTCACCATCAATATCTTCACCCCAATGAAGAGCTTTTGCGGATAGAAGAAACTCGTGTTCATCACTCTCTCCATTGAGGATAATTTCCATCTCTTTGCCTATAAGGTTTTGAAGATTTTCAAGTCGTTGAGTTTCAACAATCTCCTCAATAATAGCCGTTCGCCGTTCAATCTCATCTTCTGGAACTTGTTTCATCTCATGAGCAGATGTATCCTCCTCATTTGAGTATGCAAAGACATTTATCATATCAAATCGATACTCACTGATAAACTCTATAATCTCATTAAAATCCTCTACACTCTCTTCGGGGTGTCCAACAATAAATGATGTTCGTACAAATGAGTCTGGAATCTCTCTCATCTTTTGGAGAAGCTCCACTGTCTTCTCTTTTCCAAAACCTCGCTTCATAATCTTTAACATCTTGTCCGAGGTGTGTTGGACAGGAATATCAAAATAGTTATGGAATTTGTGTGAATTTTCTATCGCTTCCAGAAGTCCAAAAGATGTTGTTGATGGATATAGATACAAAATTCTTGCCGACTTAACACCCTCAATCTTCTCAATCTCTCCAATAATATCAATCAGCCCATTTTTATTACCAAGGTCTCGACCATAAGAGCTACTATCTTGAGATATAAAAGAGAAGTCGTAGAATCCTAAATCTACAAGTCTCTCTACCTCATCAACAATATGTTCAAGATTCCGCGATTGAAGTTTGCCTTTAAAATTTGGAATAGCACAGAAGCTACACTTCTGATTACACCCTTCACCGATTTTTATATATGCATGAGAGATTGAACCTGTAACAACTCTATCTTCATCTCCAATTAAATAACTCTTTGGGGAGAATTGAGAGCGGTGTTCTCGAACAAGCTCATCGATTTTGTGATAGTCTCCAACACCTGTAAATATATCAACTTCACTCAACTCATCTTGTAACTCATTCTGGTATCTCTCACTTAAACAACCAGACATCACAAGAGTTGATTTCTCTTTTCTAACAGAGTCTAATTCAAGAATAGTCTCAATCGACTCCTCTTTTGCAGGTTGGATAAATCCACAAGTATTTACCAAAAGAAGATCAGCCTCTGTTGGTTCGTGAGTGAGTTGATACTCGCTACTTAAACGAGCAATCATCACCTCACTATCAACAAGGTTCTTTGTGCAACCTAGAGTTGTTACAAATAATTTTTTCACTGTTTTCTCTTTTGATCTAACCAGACCATTAGCCCTTTTTGAGCATGAAGACGATTCTCAGCCTCTTTATATATACGACTTCTATCGCCATCAATTACATCTTCCGAGACTTCATATCCTCGATATGCTGGTAAGCAGTGTAGAAAAATAGAGTTATCATCAGATTTTGAGAATAGATTTTTATCGATAATAAATCCATCAAAATCTTTTAATCTCTGCTCTTTCTCATCCTCCATTCCCATTGAGATCCAAGTATCTGTAATAACAACATTTGAACCTTTAATTGCCTCTTCAGGTGAATTTGTTAAGAGAATATCAGCACCAATATCTAATGCTTTCTGAATGATTTTACTATCAGCTTCATAACCTTTTGGAGTTGCAACTTGGATTCTGAATCCCATCTTTGCAGAGAAGATAATCAGTGAGTTTGTCATATTGTTACCATCTCCAATATATGAGATAACAGGATTCTCAATCCCCTCTTCAAGAATTGTTATATAGTCTGCTAAAACTTGAACAGGGTGACAGAGATCTGTTAATCCATTGATAACAGGAACAGTTGAGTTCTCTGCTAACTGCTCTATCTTTTCATGCCCGAAAGTTCTTAACATAATCATATCAACCATTGAACTTATAACTCTTGCAGTATCTTTGATTGGCTCACCTCGACCAAGTTGAATATCTCGACTGGAAAGAAACATACCATGCCCTCCAAGTTGATAGATTCCACTCTCAAAACTGACTCTTGTTCGAGTACTACTCTTCTCAAAAATCATTCCCAATACTTGACCTTGAAGATGAGGTATTTTTATACCGCTCTTCATTTCAGCTTTGACTTTTCTAGCAATTTGAATAATCTCTAAAATATCCTTTTTTGAGTAATCCTCAAATGATAAAAAATGTTTCAATCCATCTCCTTTAATAATTTAATATTTTAATTTATATTTATGCTTTTTAATATAATCTTCAGTAGTCGTTAAAACTTTAGAGGAGTTTGCTATTTAGATAAGGAGTTCTTTTAATAAAGAGACAAACTCCAAAGAAATTTTACCGGATTTTTTGCAGTGGGGGGCTTTATAGCTAACCTTATCGCTATTGCTTACGGAACTCGCTTCATACTGAAGTGAAACGAAAGAAAGGCTTTTTATCTATCCAAA
>JAMJTX010000182.1:0-5471 GCA_024281215.1 Candidatus Thiovulum karukerense
TATCTGTTGAGATGGAGAAGAGGTTTGCCTAAGTTTCTTGAGAAGCTAAAGTCTTTTGATAAGCTCCTTAAAACAGATATGAAACAACTAAAGCTACCAAGATTATCTTTTAAAGATATAGCTGTTAAAAATGGTGTTAGCACTTACAATCTATACTCCTCAACCCTTTTTCAAGTTGAGGAAAGAGGTAGTGAAAATATATTTGAACCAGTTCATAATAAGAGATACAACAGTAGTTATCAGGTTCTCTCCTTTTTATCAAGTTCAGATTTTGTATTCGACACTATAGAGATAAATAAGAATATTCCTGAAGATAATATTAAAGAGGCTCTCTACGATATTATCTATGAGGAGCTTGATAATACGGTTGAATACTATATTATGTTTGATGAGAATAAGTTGGCTGGAGGAGAGAAGAGTGAGTTTCGTCACTTCAATATATTTATCGTCAATCCAAATATTACTCGATATATCTCTAGGTCATTTGGTCAAACAATAAAATATATTGATCGACTCTATCCCATTCCACTTCTATTTAAGAGTCTATACAAATTTTCAGATACATATGATAGAACTGAGTGTTTTGTATATACTGATAGAGATGGAACATCTTTTAACCTCTTTATCAAAGGGGAGTTGGTCTATTCTAAATCTCTATCATTCTCAACAATTATCTTTTATGAACTATTCCGAGAAGCTCTTGATGGGCAACATCTTGTATATCTTGAGTTTCAGAAAATAGTAACAGAGGAGGAGCGGTTTTTTGAGAATCCTAAATATCGCTTTGCCCTCACCTCATCATTGAAAGCTCTTTTTGAAGAGATATTTGATGTTGTTAATTATGTAAAGAGAAGTTTTAATTTAGAGGTTATTGATAATATCTACTACTCTTCCAAAATAGGTCGTGTTCTTGGTGTTGATGAGTACTCAAAAGCTCTTGTTGGAGAGCACTCATTTAACGGTTTTTTATCTGAATTCTCTGTAAATTTCCCTCGTGATTTAGATGAGGTTCATTATCTCCTATACCTAACCTATCAACTCAATAAAAACGAAGATATATACCTAAATATATTAAAAGCTCCACCATCATTCTTTATCCGTCCTGTTGGAAAACTAACTCTTGCAACAGCTGGTTCTATTTTAATAGCTCTCTCTTACCCTCTCTTTAACTATTATCAAGCTATATCTATCGATGAAGAAGTAGCTCAGAAGAGACTAAAATCAGAGAGATTAGCAAGAGAGTATTTTGAGAGAAAGGCCATTTTTGATGAGTTAGAGGTTGAGATAAAGAAGCTAGGTGAAAAGAGAGATCTTTACAAAAAGAACTATTTGGAGAAGATTAAACTTCTTAATCAAGTAGAACAGAAGCGACTTAATTACACTATGAAAGGTGAGGCTATTACTGACTTAACATATAAGTTAAATATGCACAGTGTCTCTATTCTCTCTCTTGAATATGAAAAAATTGATTCTAAAAGTGGATATTTTGCAATAGATCTTGTAGCAGAGAAGACTGGAAGCATTACATCTCTGCTTAAAGATATGGTGAAAAACTACGAGATATATAGCGATACAATCACAATGGACTCCAGTACCGGTCTCTATCACTCTCATTTAAGGGTTCTATCAGTAACACCATAATTATATTTCATCTGTTTGAGAAATAGACTGCCGAAATAGAACGATATAATAAGGCAGAATTAATTAGGGGGTAAATTATGAAAGCTGAACTATATATTGGTAGCTTTTTAGTAGAGAGAGAAGAGAGAGGAGAGATTAGATCTCCATATAGTGAAGAGGTTGTTTCAACTTTTCCAATATGTTCTGTTGATGATGTTGAAAAGGCTCTTAAACTGGCTGAAAGCACTAAAAAATCAGCCAAAAACAGAACGATTGCCGAAAGGTGTAACTGGCTTTTAGATGTAGCTCAGAAGCTAAAAGAGAATCGAGAAGATATTGCAAAAACAATTACTGATGAGGTTGGAAAACCTATCGCATTTGCAAGAGTAGAAGTTGATAGATGTATAGAGACTGTTAAACTATCAGCAGAGACAATGAGAACAATGGTTGGTGAAACAATTAATACTGATGCTATGGATAGTGGGAAAGTGACAACAGCATTTTTCAAAAGAGTTCCAGCAGGAGTTATTGTTGCAATTACACCATTTAACTTTCCCCTAAATCTTGTTGCACACAAGATTGCCCCTGCTCTTGTTAGTGGAAATACAGTTGTCTTAAAACCTACTCCAGAAGCACCTTTAACGGCTTATAAATTGGCAAAACTATTTATCGATTCACCTTTTGCAACTCCAGATGCTCTATCGGTTGTCTATGGTGATGCCGAAGTTGGTTCGGCTCTTGTCAGTAGTGATATACCTAGGGTTATCAGTTTTACAGGAAGTGTTCCTGTTGGAAATATTATTACAAAAAGTGCAGGAATTAAAAAAGTTGCTCTTGAGTTAGGCGGAAATGCAGGAACATATATCGACGATAGTGCTGATATTGAACACTCAGCTAAGAGATGTGTTTTTGGAGCATTTACAAACTCAGGTCAAGTATGTATCTCTCTTCAACGAATCTATGTAAATCGTTCAATCTATAATCAATTTGCTGAGGCTATTGCTAGAGAGACCAAAGCTCTTATTGTTGGAGACCCTTATAGTGATGATACTTTTATGGGACCGCTTATCTCTGAAGAGAGTGTTGAAAGATCTAAAAATTGGCTTCAGAGTGCTGTCGATGAGGGGGCAAAGCCTCTTACTCCAATTGAGAATAATGGACGAGTTTTAAAACCTGTTGTTATGGGAGATGTTACAGATGATATGGCTATTGTTTGTGAAGAGGTTTTTGCCCCTATTGTCTCTTTGGTTGCTGTTGATAGTGTTGATGAAGCGATAGAGAAGATGAACAACTCACCTTATGGTCTCCAGTTCTCAATCTTTACCAACAGTCTGAAAAATGTTCAGAAAGCTATTGATGAGTTAGATGCTGGAGGAGTTGTCATTAATGACATTCCAACTCTAAGATTTGATATCCAACCATATGGAGGTGTTAAACTCTCTGGTGTGGGTCGAGAAGGGCCAAGATTTGCTATTGAAGAGTTCACAGAGGTGAAATCAGTAGTAATAACTTGATGTCACTTTTGGAAGTCGTAGATAAAGCAATAACCTGAAGTATATCGATTAATAGTGATAATTTTGGACTTTTCTGTGAAATTAACTTAGAATTTCTCAAAAAGATTGGAGTTGTCTAATGAGAAAGTTACTACTTTCAGTTATTTTAATGACAGGTTTAAGTGCGGAGAACCTTGAAGAGGTTTTTAAGATTGGTCAAAGTGGAGCTAAGGAGCTGTTAAAGACTCTTGGCGGTGAGATGAAGAAGCAGATGGCAAGTGGTGATATTAAAAAAGCTATTAACTTCTGTTCTCAAGAGGCTCAAACATTAACTAATAAGGTTGATGAAGCACTTGGTGAAAATGTCTCAATTAAGAGAATCTCTACAAAATATAGAAGCCCTGCTAATAAGCCTACAAAAACAGAGGCAAAAATCCTATTTATGCTGGAGAGTACTAACTCTCCTCTTCTTACAAAAGTATCTGACAATGAGTACAAATTCTATCAACCTCTAAGGATTGGTAAGCCAGTATGTCTAAATTGTCATGGAAAGGGTGAAGATATGTCTGAAGTTGCAAGAAAAACTATCCATGAACTATATCCACAAGATAAAGCTACAAACTATAATTTTGGTGATTTAAGAGGTGCTGTTGTTGTGACTATTAAGAGAGGAGAAACTGAGTGAGAAGAGTATATTTAGATAACAATGCAACAACAAAAGTTGATGAGTCTGTTGTAGAGGCGATGAATCCATATTTCAGTGAGATGTATGGAAATCCTAACTCTCTTCATAAATTTGGTAGTGAGACTCATAGAGGTGTAGCAAAAGCTATTGATCAAGTATATGGGGCAATTAATGCTTCTGATGATGATGATGTTGTTTTTACATCGTGTGCAACTGAGAGTAATAACTGGGTTGTAAAATCTATCTGGTTAGATGTTATCCGAAATGGAGAGAGAGACCATATTATTACAACTGATGTTGAACACCCTGCAACACTAGCAACTTGCAAATTTTTAGAGAAAGAGTTTGGGGTTCGAGTTACATATCTTCCTGTAAATAGTCGAGGTGTTGTTGAAGCTCATACCGTTAAGGACTTTATTACAGAGAAGACAGCTCTAGTATCTGTAATGATGGCAAACAATGAGACAGGAGTTATCTTCCCGATTAAGGAGATAGCAGAGGTTGCACATCAATATGGAGCGATGTTCCATACAGATGCAGTTCAGGCTATTGGAAAGATTCCTGTTGATGTTCAAGATTTAGATGTTGATTTTCTCTCAATGTCTGCTCATAAATTCCACGGACCAAAAGGGGTTGGTGCTTTATATATTAAAAGCGGAAGAACTCTATCTCCACTTCTTCATGGTGGAAGTCAAATGGGTGGATTGAGAAGTGGTACTTTAAACACTCCATATATTGTTGGAATGGGTAGAGCGATTGAACTTGCTGTTAATGGTCTTGATAATATGAACTCAAACATCAGAAGATTGAGAGATAAGATCGAAGATGCTCTTTTAGAACTACCTGATACATTTGTTGTTGGTGATAGAGATAGCCGAACTCCAAACACTATTCTCATATCTGTAAGAGGTGTTGAGGGCGAAGGTATGCTCTGGGATCTTGATAAGAGATTTGGAATTGCCGCAGCAACTGGTTCAGCTTGTGCTTCTGAAGACCTTGAAGCAAATCCTGTTCTTGAAGCTATTGGTGCGGAGGAGGATTTAGCTCATACTGCAATCAGATTATCACTCTCACGATTTACAACTGAAGATGAAGCTGATTATGTCATTGAGAAGTTTAAAGAGGCTGTAATAAGACTTCGAGGAATCAGTAGCTCATATGCAACTGTAAAAGCTCAAAATGAGGCTTACCCTCACAAATAGTTTTGATTGGGCGGGAGTTTAATCCCGTCCTATATTTAATCACTTATGAATATTAAAAGTTCCACTCTCTCGATCTTTAAGAATATCATAGTATGGTGCAACAAGACCACCCATAGAGATATAGACTCCATTATCAACTCTTGATGATAGAAATCCTAAAGCTACTCCAAGATTTAAAACTCCATCAGTTGAGTCTATTGATGTTGGAACCATTGCCCCTGTCAAAACTATCTTTTTTTGTAAGTTAAGGGATTGAAGATAGTCAGCGGTCAAATCCATAGTATCAGTGCCATGAATAATTATCACATTCTGCTCAATTGATTGTTTGATAACTTCTCCAATTTGCACTCTATCGGAATGGAGCATATCTAAGCTATCTTTATATATAATCCCATTAACCCGATAATTTACTGAGGGGCTAAATGTTTTTACAATTTTCTCAATCGCTAAATTATCATGGGGAACTTGAAG
>JAMJTX010000182.1:5481-10181 GCA_024281215.1 Candidatus Thiovulum karukerense
CTATTATAAACTTTATTAAATGTTCCGCCTGTATTCAGTATTAACACCACTCTATATTCTCCGTTTTAGTTTAATTAAGACACCATTTTTTTTATCTTTGAAATAGATCTCATCTTGCGATACTCGGTAAGTTATCTCTCCAATGTGTTGAATAAATCCATCTTCTACATTCTCAAGACCAAGCTTCTCAAATATAGGTTTTCCTAAAAATATCTCTTTTAAGGTCTCTGGTGGATAATCAGAGTGGAGATAACGACTATTAAACATTGATGGTGGAATAGGAGTTGCACCATTAAGAGTAACAAAGTCATCTATCTCTAATTTCAATATCTGATTTCCCAGAGAGAATATATCAATTAAAACAGCCTCTGTTGATCTTGAGATAAATCCCATATCTGAAAATCTAAGCTCTTTTGATTTTATTGTAATTAAATAGGCTGACCTAGATTTATAGTTGTGTTGGCTACACCCTATAAAGAGTAGAGCAAGTAGAAGAGAGAGAGTTATTTTCAATATTATTAAAGAGGAAGCTCCCACCCAAGAGGGTGAGAGATGGATTTTAGTGCATAATTCCTAAAATCTCATATTGAACATACCATACTGATACAGATACGATATACCCAATAGCAATAGTCCAAGCATATTTCATATGCGAACCAAATGTATAAACACCATGCATTTTACCCATAACACCAACACCAGCAGCAGAACCAAATGAGATAAGGCTACCACCAACACCAGCTGTAAGAGTTACAAGCATCCACTGATCAAGACCTAGCTCAGGATTAGCTTTAAGAACTGCACTCATAACAGGCACATTATCCACAATTGCAGATAGGATACCAACACCGATATTAACCGCAGTTGGAGAGAATGTCTCATAGAGTTTAACAGCCATATCTAGGAAACCAAGGAAGTGAAGACCACCAACAGCTGCAAGAATACCTACAAAGAATAGAAGAGTGTCATGCTCAATTTTAGCTACTGAAGAAAAGATATTGATGTCTATCTTGACTCTCTTTTTTAATTGATATGTATATAGCTTTAAGATTGAGAGACCAAAAAGCATTCCCCACATTGGAGGTAGGTGAAGAAGTTGCTTACTTAAAACAGCAGAAGCTATTGTAAATACACCTAAGTAGATAATTGTCTTTCCACCATGATGAATTTGAGGAGCTTCAACATCACCTAGCTCTGCTGGTTTCTCTGTTGGAACAAATCTACTCAGTAAATATGCAGTAACCAACCAACCTAAAACAGATGCAGGGAAGAGATATAGGAAATCTGTAAATACACCTTTACCAGCAGTCCAAGCCATAAGAGTTGTAATATCACCAAATGGAGACCAAGCACCACCAGCATTTGCAGCTACAACAATATTAATCGCTCCAGGAACAAGGAAATCTTTTCTATCTTTTTCAAGTGTAATAAGAACAGTTGAAAGAATAAGAGCTGTTGTCAGGTTATCTGCAACTGGACTTAAGAAGAATGCGATAATTCCTGTTGCCCAGAAGAGCTGTCGATATGTAAGACCCTTTGTAATAAGCTTATATTTAAGAACCTCAAATACATTTCTCTCAATAAGAGCCTCAATAAATGTCATAGCCACATATAGGAAGAAGAATATTTCAGAGATCTCTAAAATAAGGTGTTCAATATTGTGGTGTAACGGATCCATTGAGAAGCCGTTAATTGCATAGTATGCAGCAATCATCATAAACATTGCTGTACCCATAAATAGTGCAGGTTTTGCTTTATTAATCTGGTATTTCTCTTCTGTTGCGATAAAGAAATATCCAGCAATAAAGAAAAGTAGCATAGCTAAACCAAACATAGAGCCGGTTAAATCAACCCAACCTTCTGGATGCATATTAAACCTTTCCGTTTAAATTCATTGTTATGAGAATTATAACACACGAGATGTAGTCATCAAACTACTTTGGCACGGAGACCCATAGCTTTATCGACTCTTCCAGCTCACCAAGACACCAGAAGCAACTATCATAAATATACCGAGAAATGTGTATAGATTTGGAACTCCCTCATTAAGTAGAAAGATTCCTAAAAACATTGAGAAGAGAATATTGCTATAACTTACTGTTGCAACAATCCCCGCTTTTGTCTCGCCATAAGCTTTGGTCATATATATCTGAGCAAAGGTTGCTAAAACTCCTAAAATCACAATTGAGGGTAGTTGCTCAACTGTTGGAATAACAATTGGTGCAAACATAAAATCTAAATAGTCTGGAGTTTGAACTAGAGTCCCGATAACCAGTAGAATTGCTGGAGAGATTGTGCCAACCATAGCAAATGAGAAGACAATAGCTCGGCTATCATAATGTTTTCTTAACTCTCTAACTGATGTATAGGCAAGACCTGCACCAACACCACTAAACACTCCTAAAATATCTGTCTTTGTAAATGTTAGACCATCTGGCTGAATCACAAAGATTATTCCAACAAACCCAAATATGATAGCTATAACCTGAAATAGATTTAGCCTCTCATTTAAAAAGAGAAAAGCAAAAAGAGCTGTAAATATTGGAGCAGTTTTGCTAAAGGTCATAGCATCTGCAAGGGAGATATGAGCAATGTTATAGAAAAAGGCCAATAAGGCTATAAAGCCCATAACCCCTCTAAATATAAGAAGCCATAGTTTGCCACCCTGTTGAACAAGTGGAGTTCTATATACAGAGTAAGCAATAATAACCACCCCAAAAAAGTTTCGGAAAAATGCAATCTCAATAGAACTAATTGTCTCGCTTAGCTCTTTTACAAAAACCCCCATAATTGCAAAGAGAAAAGAGGATAAGAGCATATATCGTATTCCACGAAACATATTATCTTTATGAGTAACTGACATCTAAAACTTGCCTAAATTCAACATAGGGATAATCACTGACTCACGATTTTTCCAATCTCTATGGGGAACTGTTAAGTCTCTACTCTTGATTCTAAAGTTGTCAAAAAAGATGATGTCAATATCGAGAGTTCGTGGTGCATTTCTGAAAGTCCTAACTCGTCCAAATCTCTTCTCAAGATATAGAATTCGTCTTAAGAATGTTTTTGGATATATATTTGTCTCTAATAGTATTACAGCATTAAAGAAATCCTCTTGCTCTCTGAAGCCAAAAGGTGGGTTTTTTAGGATTGGTGATGTCTCAATAATCCTAAAATGTCTATCTCGTTCAATTCGTTGAAATAGCCTCTGAAATCTTCTCTTTGTATTTCCAATGTTACCACCAATGCTGATTAAAACTTTAAAGCTCTGCCCTCGTCGAAATCCACCGCTATATGGAAATTGTGATTCATAGTGAAGAGAGAGTGTGTCGGAGAGTTTAATTACCAATTAAAGAACCTTTGCTTTCCCATTTTTCATAACAACCATCTCTTCGATTCTAACTCCTAAGAAATCAGGAATATAGATAGCTGGTTCAATTGTAAAGACCATATTATCTTCAATTACAACATCTGATTTTGCTGATATTGTTGGATATTCATGAATATCCAGACCAACACCATGACCTGTTGAGTGGATAAATCTATCACCATACCCAGCATTAGTAATAATATCTCTAGCAATCTTATCAACTTCAGATGCTTTCATTCCTGTTCGCACTTTTTCGATTGTCTCGCTATGAGCTTTCTCGACAATATCATATATCTTTTTGACTTTTGCACTCATTTTTACTGATGAGAACTTTGTCTTTTGAAACATAAATGTCTCTGTTCGGTCAGAGCAGTATCGATGATATTTAACTCCAGCATCAACAAGGACAAGATCCCCATTTGATAATCTTCGATCAGTTGGAAGTGCATGGGGTTTTGAAGTATTTTCATTAAAAGCGACAATTGGATCAAAACTTAGTTCCAAACTCCCCTTCTGTCTCAAGAGAGTTTGCATCTTAAAATTCAATTCACTCTCTTTTTTTCCAACACCTTTAATAGAGAGATACTCTTTAAATCGCTCAAAACCAGCTTTTGCATATTTTGAAGCTGTTGAAAGATACTCTATCTCCTCATCACTCTTTATAATTCTTCTCTTTTGTGAAAAGTGCTTTTTTGCCTTTAAGTTTAGTTCTATTCCTTTATTAAGAGCCTCAAACTCAGCTACTTTCCATTCGTATGGATCAAACACTATCTCTAATTTACTATGCTTTGCGAGAATATCTTTCAGTGTTGCTATAAGATCTCTACTTTCTATAACTTCACATTCTCGACTTTCGCTTTTTGCCTCTTCTGTATATCTGCTATCAGTAATAAAGAATTTTTCAGAACCAAGTTTCAGGTATATAGCATTATCGCAACTATATTTTGCTTCATAATATATAGAGTTTTCATCTTTTAGAATAAAGTTCATTCTTTCTTCTCTCCTTGTAATGTTTTTAATTTTAACAGAAAACTATTACAAAATAGTTACTAATACGAATTTTATTTAAAATAGAAGCAAAGATTTATCTTGATAGAAATAGTTGTTTTTATATTGTTTGATACAATATGTAAAGTTAAAACATCGATTATATGGTAATTTTTAGAGAAACAATGTTTGTTTAACCAAAAACTCTTGACATCAAAAAAAAAACTCTCTATAATTCCGCCATCAATTCAAGAAGAGTTGATTAAAAGCTGGATTAGCTCAGTTGGTAGAGCAGCTGATTTGTAATCAGCAGGTCGCGGGTTCGAGTCCCATATCCAGCTCC
>JAMJTX010000183.1 GCA_024281215.1 Candidatus Thiovulum karukerense
CTGATGAAAACCAAATCTTTTCCCATGGGCAGGTTCAGTCTAGGAAGCCTCGCCGTTTACGGCGGGGTACTTCACAAAGCTCTAAATTTTCACAAGGAAAATCTATATGGGAACAGTTATAACTGTTACAAGCGGAAAAGGTGGTGTCGGTAAATCCACTCTAAGTGCAAATATCTCTGTTGGTCTTGCCGACTCTGGAAAGAGAGTTGTTGCGGTAGATTTTGATATTGGTCTAAGAAACCTCGATATGATTCTAGGACTTGAAAATAGAATTGTCTATGATGTTATCGATGTTATGGATGAGAAATGCAAACTTCCTCAAGCACTTATTAATGACAAATTTAGTAAAAACCTCTATTTTCTACCAGCTTCACAAACAAAAGATAAAACTGTTTTAGATAAAGATAAAGTTAAAAAACTTATTGATGAACTAAAAGAGGAGTTTGATTTTGTAGTTGTTGATTCTCCAGCAGGTATTGAGGGTGGATTTGAACATGCAATTTTAGCAGCAGATAGAGCTATTATTATCTCTACTCCTGAGGTCTCATCAGTTCGAGATGCTGATAGAGTTATTGGAATAATTGATGCTAAATCACTAAAAGCACAAGCTGGTGAAGAGGTTGATAAACATATTATTATAAATAGACTTAAGCCTGATTTAGTTGAAAAAGGGGATATGTTAGCTATTCACGATGTGACAAATATCTTAGCACTTCCACTAATTGGTGTTGTTCCAGATGATGAGAGAGTTGTATCTTCAACAAACACAGGAGAGCCTGTTATCCGAAAAAGAGGAACTAAGTCTGGAGAAGCAGTTAATAATATAGTAAGAAGAATCTTAGGTGAAGATGTCCCATTTATGGAACTTGCACCAGAAAATAAGTTTATAGCTGTATTTAGAAGGTGGTTTAAGTAATGACACTTTTTGAGAGACTCTTTGGGAAGAAGGAGGAGAGTAGTGCAAACAAGGCTAAAGAGCGATTAAAACTTGTTCTTGCCCATGAGCGAACAGAGACTAATTTCCCCTTTATGGACGACTTGCGAAGAGATATGATAGAGGTTATTCAAAAATACCTTAAAGTTGAAGATATTAGTATTAAAACAGATCAGAGCAGAGAGTTAAATATCGATATGCTTGAAGTTGAGGTTTCAGTAGGTAAGGATGTCAAAAAAGAGACAAACACAACAACTAACCCTTAGTCTTGTTGTAATTTTTATCTTATCAGTTGCTTCAACTCTCTTCTACCTTATTGATAGTGCAATTGATGAACACGATATAGCTATTTCAGAGTTTAGAGTAATAGACAATAATAGAACCATTGCTCATGGTATTGATTACGATTTAGATAAAGTTGCCAAGATTGTCAAAGAGTCTGATAAAGTTAGTAGTGGCTATCTATCTGAAATTAAAGATCTTCACGACTCATTAAAAAGTGAGTTGGAGGAGAATCAAACTGAAGCCAATCATAGCTTAAAAAATATCGCTCTTGAGAAGAGTCCTAAGCCCCCTACTATCTTAGATGAACAACCAAAAGAAGACAATAAGAGAGTAGTTGCTACTACAAAGAAGGTCGAGGGCAAACTTGCAATCATTATTGATGATGTTGCATTTAGCTATCAAGTGAAGAGGTTGAAGAGTTTAGGTATTGCGGTTACTTTATCATTCTTTCCAGCAGATATTAATCACCCTCAAACCTCAAAATATGCATCTCGTGAATTTATCCCTATGCTACATCTACCCCTTGAAGCTCAAAACTTTAAGAGTGAAGAGATAGATACACTTCATGTTGGTGATTCAGCTACACGAATTGAGAGTAGAGTTGCTCAATTAAAAAGACAATTTCCTGATGTTAGATATACAAACAACCATACAGGTAGTAAATTTACATCAGACTATCACTCTATGAAGAGATTATTAACATCTCTCTCAAATCACAACATACAGTTTATAGATAGTGTGACAACCTCAAAAAGTGTGGTGGAGAGAGTGTCAAATGAGTTGGGATTAAGATATATTCGGAGAGATATATTTATAGATAATCAACTAAATATAAACTATATTTTAAATCAGCTTCAAAAAGCTATAAATATAGCTAAGAAGAGAGGATATGCTGTTGCAATTGGACATCCGCATAAAGCAACAATTAAAGCCCTTTCAAAGTTAAAACCTCTATTAAATGGTGTTGAGTTAGTTTATATCAATGAAATATAAAAAAATGAACAATCTCCTGTTTTAAAATTTCGATATAATCCCGCCACAATTTTGATGGTGTTAAGGATTGGAACTATCCTTTGACCACAACTCATAAGCCTCTCAACTGAGATGGAAGCTCCATAAAATGGAGTAGTTCAGCGAGTATCAATTCTTAAGAGGTTGCACTTCGGTGTGAATGGATACTTTAGAATAAACCTCTTACAATTATATTAAGGAGTAGTAGTTGGTTACTATTAAAGATCTATTAGAGAGTGGAGTTCATTTCGGTCATCAGACAAGAAGATGGAACCCAAAAATGAAAAAGTTTATCTTCGGTGTTAGAAAAAATATCTATATTATTGATCTACAAAAAACATTAAGATATTTCAGATATACATATACTGTAGT
>JAMJTX010000184.1 GCA_024281215.1 Candidatus Thiovulum karukerense
CCTATTGAGGATAAAGCTAAACATATCAGTAGAGACTTAGAGGAGAAGAACCGAGAGTTGAAGCACTCGATGGTTTTTTTGAATGAGTATAAACGAGCAGTTGACTTAAGCACTATTGTCTCCAAGTCTAATACAAAAGGAGTTATCACTTATGTCAATCAAGAGTTTTGTGATGTCTCTGGTTATTCAAGAGAGGAGCTTATTGGACAACATCACAATATAGTTAGACATCCTGAGATGCCAAAATCAGCCTTCAAAGAGCTTTGGCACACAATATCCAATAAAAAAGTTTGGAGAGGTATTGTCCGCAACCGTAGAAAGGATGGTGGTGACTACTATGTCAATAGTACAATTATCCCTATTATTGATGAGAATGGTGATGTTAAAGAGTATATCTCTATTAGACGTAATGTTACAGAGTTAATTAAGCAGAAAAAACAGCTTATTAAACAGACAACAGACGAATTAACAAAACTCCCTAATCGCCAAAAGCTATTTGAAGATCTTGAAGAGAGTAAAGATAGCGAAGTGAAAGTAGCTATTATTCAAATTGACAGATTTAAAGAGATTAATGACTTCTATGGTATTGATACTGCTGATCTATTGTTAATTAAGATAACTGCAACTCTGAAGAGTTTAATTGATAGTAATTCAGCACTTCTTTATAAAGTTGGAGGAGATGAGTTCTCTATATTTAATCAACAAGATATAAGCAGTGATGAGTTTATATCTTCTATTGAACAGATTATTAAATATTTTGATCATAATGTTATAAACATAGAAGATAATAGCTTTAACATATCAATTACAGCTGGAGTCTCGGTTGGAGATAAAAGTCGTATATTCTTCAATACAGAGATGGCTCTTCGTAAAGCTGTTGAGAAGTCAAAAAACATCATCTCTTTTGATAGTTCATCTGATGTAGAGAATGAGTATCAACAGAATATCAGAATGACAACAAAGATTAAAAATGCTATTGCAACTGGTGGAATTGTTATCTTTGGTCAAAAAATAGTCTCAAATAGTCCTCTTTCAAATAGAAACAAGTATGAAGTTCTTGTAAGAATGGTTGATGGAGATAGATATCTCTCCCCATACTTCTTTCTTGATATTGCCAAAAAGACTAGATTATATACAACTATTACAAAAATTGTCATTGAGAGATCATTTGAATATTTCAAAGATAGAGATGAAGAGTTCTCAATCAATCTAAGTATTGAAGATATATTAAATATAGAGATTGTTGAGTTGTTAAAACGGAAATTGATTGAGTATAAAATAGGTCATAGAGTTATTTTAGAGCTTGTTGAGTCTGAGGGAATAGAGAACTTTGATGCTGTCCATAGCTTTATTGAAGAGGTTAAAAGATTGGGTTGTCAAATCGCTATTGATGATTTTGGAACAGGCTACTCTAACTTTGAGTATCTGATGAGGTTGAATGTTGATTTCCTGAAAATTGATGGTTCGCTTATTAAAAATATAGATAAAGATAGGGATTCTCAACTTGTTGTTCAACTGATTGTAAATTTCGCTAAAGAGAAAGGTATAAAAACAGTTGGTGAGTTTGTTCATAACGAAGCGGTTTTAGAGAAAGTTCAAGAGATGGGTATAGACTACTCACAAGGTTTCCACCTAGCTGAACCACAAATGTTAAAACTTAACTAGCTTTGCCCGATTTTTGATATAATTTAAAAATTATTTTTTAAAACAGTTACAAGGTTGAGAATGAGTCAAGAGGCTACAAATCCAGAGTTAGATAACAACGAAAATTTCGCTGATATGCTAGACAACTACCTAGGTGGTGATGATAAAGAGGTTAATCAAATTATCGAAGGTGAGATTGTTGAGGTCAGAGAAGATGAGGATAGAGTTCTTATAGGAATTGGTGAGAAGAGAGAGCCATATATTCCTGTTGCGGAGATAAAAGACGAAGAGGGGAACTTTATCTTCCAAAAGGGCGATAAAATCAATGTTGTTGTTACAAGTGTCAAAGGGGGGAACTACCGAGTATCATACTCCAAATATCTTGAGCAAGAGGCTACTAGAAAATACATCGAAGAGAAGGGTGTTGAGAATATCGAAGGTCAAGTGATTAACGGTGGTATCAAAGGCTCATCTAAGCGAGGTTATACAATCGAGCAAGACGGTGTTCTATTCTTTATGCCACATAGCCAAGCTTTCCTACTTAAAAGAGGCGAGAGAGTTGAAAACAGAAGACTTCAAGCTGATAAAAAAGTTAGAGCTAAGGTTATCAAGGTTGATGTTGAGAAGAATTTAATCATCATCTCTAGAAAGAGATTTATCCAAGACGAGATCAAAAAGAGACAAGAGTTTATCAAAACTGCTATGGCGGAAGAGTCTGTTCAGGCTAAAGTTATCGCTATCACAAAAGATAAGCTAATTGTTGATGTTGATGGAATTATGAAAGGTTACATCGATGCTGAAGAGATTAGCCATAGAGGTAAAGTAAACCCTTTCAGAACAAACAGAGTGAAAGATGTTGTTGAAGCAAAAGTTCTATCTTATGACGAGAAAGAGCGAGTGTTCAATATGTCAATTAAAGCTATCACAACTGATCCTTGGATTGAGATTCAAGAGCAGATTGAGAAAGGTGATATTATCGAAGTTACAGTTAGTAACATCGAGAGCTATGGTGCTTTTGTTGATATTGGTAACGATGCTGAAGGTTTCCTACATGTGTCTGAAATTGCTTGGGATAAAAAGATCTCTCATCCAAAAGATTACTTAACTGTTGGTGATGTTATTGAGGTTGAAGTTGTTGAAGTTAATCCAGAAGAGCATAGATTAAGAGTTAGCCGAAAGAGACTTCTTCCAAAACCTTTTGAACTATTCAAACAAAACAGAAGAAGAGGTGATATTATCACAGGTGAAGTTACAAACATTACTGACTTCGGTGCATTTATCAAGATTGATGAAGTTGAAGGTCTTCTTAGAAATAGCGATTATGACTGGAAACAAGGTTCAAAATGTAAAGACTTCTTAACTGTTGGTGAAGAGGTTGAAGTTAAAATCTTTGATATTGACATGGAGAGAGAGAAAATTACTCTTAGCAGAAAAGCTCTTCTTGAAACACCTACTCAAGAGTTTGCAAAAACTCATAAAATTGGAGACATCGTTAAAGGAAAAATCCGAGATGTTAAAGAGTTTGGTGCTTTCGTTACAATTGGAGAGAATGTTGATGCTCTTATTAGAACAGAAGATATGCTTCCTCAAAACAAAGAAGAGTTTAAAAAGGGTCTTGAAGTTGAGGGTATGATTGTTACTCTTGATACAAAAAGAGACAGAGTTAGACTCTCTATCAGAAGATTAGAGAAAGCTAAAGAGCAACAACTTTTAAAAGAGATTAATGCTGAAAATGATGACCAGAGTAATACACTTGGTGATCTACTGAAAGAGCAGCTAAGATAGTCTCTGAGAGATGCAGCCTCATATACTCTTCCCCATTCTTATTTTTGCCTTTGGAATGGGGGTGTTCTTAACAACCTTTGTTGGTGATGTTAGTAGTGAAGAGGAGTACTCTTCACTAGATAGTGAAGAGAT
Organism: Candidatus Thiovulum karukerense; assembly: GCA_024281215.1. Lineage (GTDB taxonomy): Bacteria > Campylobacterota > Campylobacteria > Campylobacterales > Thiovulaceae > Thiovulum_B > Thiovulum_B karukerense. Next base: position 3,562 of record JAMJTX010000184.1, read on the forward strand.
TTACTTCACAAAAAATAGTGTTTTAAGAGATAAAAAGATAAACACCGATAGAGGTGAGAGCGAAAGTAACAGGAGCTGGTTAGATGAGTTTCAGACAACTCATCTAACCGATTATCATTATCCTGTTACTGAGGTATCTATTAAGATAGATAAGCCAAGCTATAAGAAGTTTCACTCAATTACGACGGAGTACCTTGAGCCTTATCAAAACTTCTGTGTTAATCAGGTCTTAAATCGTGTTAGTAACATTCGCTACTCTATCACAGAAAAAGATGACAAAATCAGATTTAAGATTGATTCTATTAATAAAGCTTCAATAGATCAAATTCGTAAAGAGTTTAAAGAGTATGAAATATCAATAGTGCAATAGAGCTTTATGCACTATGTTTGACATATCAATAACTAAAACTCTATTTATCTAACTATAATTCCAAATATCTTATTTGTCGGGAGGCAACTCAGTTTTGAGTTTTTCAGAGGCTAACAGACTTGGTCAAGAGGGAGTGCCCTTTTTAATTATTGTGAATTATGATAAAAGTAGAGTGATCACTATTCCTCTAGATCAACTATCCAAACATGATATAGAGTTTGAGATTGAGAGTGAAAAGAGTCCAAAAAAGCGGAATATTAGCTTCTCGAAAGTAGTTGCTTCAAAAGAGAGTTATAGTGCTAAATTTGATAATATTATTGAGGCTATCAAATCCGGATATACATATGTTACAAACTTGACTCAACCGACAGAGATAGAGATAGAGACAACTTTGAAAGATCTCTATAATCATGCAGAGGCAAAATACAAGTTGCGATTCGGTGATGAGTTTGTCTGCTACTCACCAGAAACATTTATTAAAATTGAGAATAATACAATCTCAACATACCCAATGAAAGGGACACTTCCAGCTTCAGTTCCAGATGGAGAGGCTATTTTATATAATGATCCAAAAGAGAGTGCAGAGCATGTAATGATTGTTGATCTCTTGCGAAATGATCTTAATATGGTCGCAACTGCTATTCGGGTTAATAAGTTTAAATATATAGAGAAGATTAGAAGTGGAGATAGAGAACTCTTTCAGATGAGTTCAGAGATTATTGGAGATTTGGAAGATGGTTGGCAAGGCAGAATAGGGGATATTTTAGAGACTATGCTACCTGCTGGAAGCATTACAGGAACACCTAAAATCAGTACTCTTAAACTTATAGAGGAGATAGAGGAGTATGATAGAGGATTCTTTACAGGAGTCTTTGGTGTTTTCCAGAATAACACATTTAACAGTGGAGTTATGATACGGTTTCTCGAAAAGAGAGACGATAAATTTATTTACAAAAGCGGAGGAGGAATCACTTTGGATAGTGACTTGGATAGCGAATATAGAGAGATGATAGACAAAGTCTATCTGTTTTAAGGGTTTTTAAGGGTTATGATTACACTATTTTTCTACCTATTTTTAGCAATAGGTGTCTCATTTATCTGTTCAGTTTTAGAGGCTGTTCTACTTTCAACAACATTCTCATATATTGATACTCTTGTTAAAAATGGAGTTAAGGGGGGTGAAAACCTCAAAAAAGTTAAGACAAATATGGAGACTTCAATCGGCTCTATTTTAACACTTAACACTATTGCAAATACATTTGGTGCAGCTGGAGTTGGAGCTCAAGCTCTTCACCTATTTGGAGAGGCATATATTATGTTCTTCTCAATGGGATTAACTCTTGTAATTCTCTACTTTTCAGAGATTATTCCAAAGACAATAGGGGCTACATACTGGAAGACTCTTGCAGTACCTAGCTCATATATTATTCGAGTGCTTGTAGTGATTACATATCCACTCAACTTTTTAGCTATTCGATTAACGAGACTAATAGCTAAAGAGCAACCAAGTGGAGATGTTTCAAGAGATGAGATTTTGACAGTTATCTCTCACGGAACAGAGAATGGAGTTATCTCTGAAAAAGAGTCAGAGATTATTAAAAATCTCCTAAGACTACGAAATATTAAGGTACGAGATGTATTAACTCCTAGAAAAGTTGTATTTGCACTTAACAAGGATTCGACAATAGCAGATGCCCTAAAAAATGATTACAACATTAAACGACTTAAACAGTTCTCTCGAATCCCTATCTACTCAAACAACAAAGATTATATGGAGGGTATTGTCTTTTCACAATCTATATTTGAGGAGAATGGAGATGAGAATGGAGGTAAAAAACTCTCTGAAATCGCTATTCCTGTATTTGAGATAAATGAGAATATAAATCTCTCAAAAACTCTTGACCTATTTATCCAGAGAAAAGAGCATCTTTTTATTGTAAAAGATGGTTACTCTCAAACTGCTGGAGTTGTTACTCTTGAAGATGTTTTTGAGACTCTTCTGGGTCGAGAGATTATGGACGAACTTGATACAATTGAAGATATGCAGAAGTATGCAAAAGATTATGTGAGGGCAGATCAGAACAGTGCTGTTTAGTGAATATATGGGTGAGTGGCTCTATGGAGATACGGGCTACTACTCAAAATATAAAGAGATTGGTAAAAAGGGTGATTTCTATACAGCGGTGAGCAGTAGCCAGTTTTTTGGTGGCTCAATCGCAAATGAGATTATCAAAATGATTGAGATTGGAAGATTCTCTGAGCGAGTAACCGTATGTGAAATAGGGGCTCACAAAGGATATCTTATATCTGATATTATTCAGTTTATCTATACACTAAAACCAGAACTGCTAAAAACACTCTCTTTTGCCATTATTGAGAGATTTGACCATCTCCAAAAGAGTCAAAAAGAGTATATCTATCAATCTTTCGGTGATGAGGTTGAGATAGAGTTCTCTTCTTCTCTTGCTGATTTTAGGTCTGATGAGACTATCTTTATAGCAAATGAGATTTTTGATGCTTTTCCTTGTGAGTTAATTTACAATGAAAAAGTAGGAGAGGTTCAAAATCATAAAATTGAGTTCTCAAAAGAGGATTCTAAAATCCTAGAGATAGCCAAAAGATACCATCAGAAAAAAGGTGAAATTGCAGTTGGTTATGATCAGTTTGCACGGGAGATGGTTGAGAGTTCAAAGAAGTTTGAGTTTATAACATTTGACTACGGTGATATATCTGCTCGACCAGACTTCTCAATCAGAGTCTATCAAAAGCATAATGTTTTTCCACTCTTTGAAGATGGTCTAAATCTTGAAGAGCTGTATCAGACAACTGATATAACTTTTGATGTCAATTTTGCCCACCTCCGAGATGAGTTTATAGAGGCTGGAGCTGAGTTTGTTGAGTTTCAGACTCAGATGAGAGCCTTAGTTGATTTTGGACTTATTGAGCTTCTTCAACTTCTCCGCAAAAATGTAGATGATAAAACCTATAACTCAGAGATGAATCGAGCAAAAGTGCTAATTGACCCAGCTTTTCTTGGCGAACGATTTAAAATGATACGATTTAGAAAGGTGTAAGAGTGGAAGAGTACTTTAAACGACAGATAGAGTTATGGGGTCTCGATACTCAAAAAGAGTTGTCAAAAAAAGAGATTCTTATTGTTGGAAGTGGAGGGCTTGGAAGTTCATTAGCTTTCGCTCTTGGCTCAATTGGACTCAACAAGATAACTCTTGTAGATTTTGATGAGGTTGCCATTCACAATATCCATCGACAAATTGCCTTTTCACTCGGAGACGAGGGCAAATATAAAGCTGAAGTTGTTGGCAATATGATAAAGAGTCGCTCAAAATTTACAGATGTCGAGACATATATTGAGAGTTTTGAGGATTTTGCAAAACGAGAAAATATGAGCTTTGACCTAATTTTTGATGCAACGGATAATTTTGAGACGAGAAAATCTATTGACCAATATGCAAAATCGAATAATATACCTTGGGTCTATGGCTCTGTTGAGGGGTTCTACGGACAGGTCTCACTATTTATTGAAAGCTCATTTCAAACTTTTCAGACTCTCTCAACTAAACCAAAAGGTGTAGCTACCCCTATTGTTATGCAAGTAGCATCTTTTCAGGCAAATATCGGTCTTAAATATCTTATTAATGAACCAATTCAGAGTGATACTCTCTATCTATTAAACTTCTCATCAGATGGTATTTTTGAGGTAAAGCACTTTAAGATGCCAAAATAGGGAGAGTGATAAATAGAGTTCTTCGGGTCAAGCCCGAAAAACTGAGTTTCTGCAATATGACAGAAGAGTCTCATTGCAGTGCCTGAGACGGCAATCTATTTATTATCACTCCCTCTTTTTTAATCCATTTCTCATATCTGCTCTATATCATCAAATTTGTGTAGAAAGCTATGCATTTAGACGGGGTTCTTTACAAGCTAAATCATCTCTTACTTTTATTTTTAACAATATTATATTAAGATTTCTGCTAATGTTTAAGTTATTTGTTGATAAGGATGTTTTATGTTGGTTGAGAAGAGCAAATTAAAGAGTAGTAGTTCTTTTATTAGAGGGAGGTGGATTAATAACCTACCTCTCAAAGTTAAGCTATTGATAGTTCCATCAGTAGCAATTGCTGTTATAGTAGCACTCTACTTAGCAATCATATATCTATTTAACTTTATAAATCATAATGGAAAGATGAGTGAAGATGTAAATAGACTTGTTAGTCAAATGATTGATTTAGATAAACGAGCAATTAACTATCGAGATAAGAACTTTCTAGAGTATATGGAAGTTGAGTTAAATAGAAGTCTTAAGATTGCAGAATCAATTAGAGATGAGAATGATGATCCTCTTAATAATGACACCATCGATAAGATCTTTACATCAATTGAGAATCAACAACTAAGTATTAAAGACTCTATCTCAAATGACTTAAAAGCCTTTAATGAGGCGAAAAACTTTCAAAAGAGTGTTGATGAATTAGAACATATATCAGCAAATATGAAAGCAAAGCTCAAGAGTGAGATAGAGAAGCTAGAGGGTGAGGTTAATAACCTAGAAGCTCTAAAACTAACTTCTCAGACTCGACTCGACTCAATATTGGCTAATAGAGAGAGCTTAGACTTAAACTCTCAATTTGTTGTTGTTGGTAGAGTTAATAATAGAGAAAAGAAAATAGACAAGCCTATCAACGAATCTCCTTTACAACCTGAAAACAATATTTCCAAAATAGAGGAGAGAGCTGTTATAGAGGTTCTTGAAAAGAATAACCCAACACCTCTTACAACAATTCACCTACGAACAAAATTTGTAGTTGATGGGGAGGTTATTGATAAACAGAACTCAAAAGCTAGAATCTCTAACACTCCAACAATAGAGCAAAACAGCACAGAAGAGAGTGAAGTATCATCTATCTCTGAAGTTGCGGAAGCTAATCAAACAGTTATTGAGGCTGAGGAGAGTGTAGCTGTTGAGGAGTTAATTGAGGAGACAATCTTTCAGACTCCACAACTCACTACTTTTACAGTTAGAGATGAAATGTTAATTAGAGAACTTGAGAACAACATCTCAAATATTTCATATCAGATAAGGGCTGTTCAGGAGATCTTGACAGGGTATAACTCTTTTATTCCTCCAATGTTTAGTAAATTTGATGAGGTGTTCCTTCTCTTAAAAGATACGGCTCTTCACCTTGCTGTCCCAACAGATTTAACAGCATATGTTGAGAGTGGAAGAGTTCAACTGCTAGAGGTCTATACAACAATCAAGATTTTGGCAGACTATTTTCATCTAACAACTGAAGCTCTTGAACAAGGCTTTAAAGCTGGAAACGGGAGCTTAGATCTACTGGATAAGCTTAGTAGTACAATTCTTGTTGCAAAACACTATCAACAGGCTGAGCGAGTCTATATAATCTCTTATGGGAATGAGATTCTTCTATCGGAACAACGATTTATGAGTCAGATTGGTATTCCAATGAACTTTGGTATTTTGGCTATTGTTATTGGTGGTATTTTTATAGTTCTATCTATATCAATCTTTATCATTTTTGCTATTAAACGACAACTGAAAGATTTAGATAAGAACTTAGAAGCTATCTTCTCACTAGCAATTCATAAGACAAATAATATAAAAATTGTCTATCGAGATGAGAAAGATGAACTTGGTGTTATATCAGAGAGAGTTGCAAAAGAGACGGAGGAGTTCTACAAACGGATAGAGCAAGATAAGAAGTTTATTGAGAACTTCAATGGAGTAGTTGAGAAGACTAAGCACGGTTTCTTTAACTTCCCAATTAAGAGCGATCCTGATAATCCTGAGTTAATAGCGATTAAACAACATCTCAATAAGCTCCTCCACTTTGTTGATCAACATATTGCATCTACAAACCATACACTCAAAGATTTTATTAGAGGTAACTACTCACTTGAAGTTAAAAATAGCGACAAACTCTCAGGTAGCTTTGGAACTCTTATAAACCTAACACAGATTTTAAATCATAAAAATGCTGAGATGTTCTCGAAGATAGTTAGCCACAATAAGCAGTTTATACAGCTAAGTCA
>JAMJTX010000185.1 GCA_024281215.1 Candidatus Thiovulum karukerense
TATTTATAGAGTCGGGGCATCGACTCTTGTGGAGAGAGTGTAAGACCTAATTTATAGGTAACTCTCGTTGAAACAGAATCCCCTAGCTTTAGCTATGGGGAGTATGTCAACAAGAATAGCTTTGACAACTGTAACAATAAATGGTGAAACTCCAAATAATTTTGGCATTAATAGATTTTCATACACTCTACAATTGGTCGATGTATTTCACCAATATAGAGTGATAGAATAAAGGATTAAGTTTTGAAGACTAGACATTTAGCACTTCTTCTTCCAATATCTCTCCTTTCATTAGGTGGATGTGGGAGTAGTGATGATGGAACAACATCAACAGATAGCGATACAGTAGTAGAAGATAATACAACTCTACCAGACAACAATACAACACCATCTACTAATGATGGAACTACTTCAACAGATGATAATAGTACATCTTCAAGTGGAGATGACTCTTTTCCACAAATTCCAGTAGAAGAGGATATTAATGCCTCTGGAAAAGTTATTGATGGATATATCTCTGGAGCAGATGTATTTATTGACTTAAATGAGAATGGTCTTTTTGATAGTGGAGAGCCTCGAGCAGTCTCTGATGAGAATGGTAGTTATACGATAATTACCCAATTAACAGAGGGGAGTTATGTAGTTGTAGCTAATGGTGGAACTGATACAACAACCGGTGAAGCATTTTCAGGTAATCTTAAAACAGTTCTTGAGACATCATCTCCAGATGAGCTGATTTTATCTCCATTAACAACTGTAACAACAGAGGAGTTTTTAGCAAATAGAGATGGCGGTTTAACACTCGCTGTAAATGAGGTAGCTACAAAGCTACAAATCTCTCCAGAGTTAATTCGAAGAGACTTTATTAAAGATAGAAACATATCTCTTGTTGAGATTAACCAAGATGTTCTAGGGGCAATTGAGAAAGTAGAAGCATTCTCAGATGAGCTAAATATCTCAAACCCTATCAAAACAGCTTGGGATAATCTTGAGAATAGAGAGATAGATCTAATCAAAATTGGTATTTCAGCAACTATTGTAAATGAGTATTTAACAGGTATTGCAGTTGATGGTCCAACTACCACAACAATGGAAGATGGTGAGTCTAGCAATGATAATGATATGGTCGCTCCAGTTGATCCAATGGAGGGAATGAGCTTTGAAGACCAAGTGAAGTATCTTCAAGAGCAACGGACAGATAGTGTTACTAATATAGTTAATGTTATTAAACCTCTACTTCCAACAGTACCTAAACCAGATTATGATGATTCAAACGGTGAAATTTCAAATGGTGACTCAGGTTCAACAGAACCAGCTTTTGCAAATGGTGAATATGCAGATGAAGTTAATGAACTTCACTCAAAAATAGAGATTCAATTCAATGAGATGAGTGAGAGTGCAACAGCTGAGAGTGATGTAGGAGTTCAAAAAATATCTGCTATTTTAGATCTGAATAGTGGTAGTTTTATTGATGAAGATTTAAAAGCACTTCAGTCTCAAAAAGAGAATATTATGCCTTTGGTTGTGGAAGTTATAAATAGTAGCTGGATTGAAAATGCTACTAAAGAGTTTATAGGAGTTGTTGGTGAAGAGTTTCAGCCATTTCACGATGAGCTAAAAAATAGACTTGGAGAATTAGTTGCTTCAACAACTCGTCTATTGACAGAGGGAAATCAGACAACAAGCTATAGCGACAATATCTCATCTGATGGAACATCACTATCTATTACAAATGAGAATGGAACAGAGTTATCAGGTTCAATAAGTGGTGTCTCCGGTAAGTTAGTTGGTTCAATGTATGAACTTAATGTAACATCATTAATAGCAACATCTAATGGCTATACTCTTAAAGGCTCAGGAGCTATATCAGTTGGTGGTTCAGAGATGGTTTTAGAGTCTATTGATATTGACGGAACTGGACATACTTATGTAGGTGCTATTAGCGGGAGTGACTATGACTTTAATGGCAAGCTCTTTAGTGGAATTACAGGAACTGCTATCTCTGGAAAACTAACAAAAGGTAGTTTTGAGTTTAATGGTACTCTTGAAGAGAAGAGCTTTGGAGATGATACAGCGACAAAGAGTCTTAAAGATTTAATGGCTTCAGCTACAACTTTAATGGAGAGTGCTGAAGATGTAGTAACAACTACTGATATCGCAACTGCTTCAAACCTCCAAGAGTCTGATGAGACTCCTGAAGAGATGGTCGCAACAGCAATAGCTGAGACTGGTGTAATGGATAGCGAATCAATCGATAGAGATGATACAGATGATGAATTTACTTTCGAAGATGGTTTTGAGAATTTTGCAACTACCTCATCAGAAGCATATGAGACTATGGAGAGTGAAATTGACGGAACTGCAACAGAGTGGAGTGATGTTGTTACAACAACCAACTCATCACCAATTTATTACGGCAGTTACACATCAATCAATGGAACTGCAACAGATGGTGAGCAGACTCTCTCTATTGAGGCTCAGGAAGATGAGAGCGGTCTTCAGATTAATAATCTCCATTACAGTAGAGATGGATTGACTCTATCATTTGAGAGTGGAAAGTTTGGTGTAGTAAGTTCTGGTTATAGCTCAACTTCAGCTACTGAGAGTATAGCAATGAAGAGAGTTGTTAAAGATGCTGATATGCCTCCAACAATTCCAAATGAGTTTGTGACTACTGAAGCTGTGGCAACAACTGATATTGGAGTTGAAAACTTAACAACAGGTGATATACCTCCAGCACTTCCAACAGAAGCAGAGGGTGGAGAGATTTCAGATGTCAATTTTGACGATGAAGAGCAAGAGATTGAAATTCTCCCTATTGAAGAGGGTTCATTTGATGGAAATATGACAATTGGATTTGACCCAGATGAGGAAGTAGTTAATAATGATGTTGTGCCTACTGAAGTTCCAATGCCTGTTGATGAAGATGAGACAATATCAACTAATAAACAATCAGGACAAATTACAATATCTGGCTTAACTTTCTCATTAGCTACTGATAATGGAACAGTGACTCTTAGCAACGGTGAGATCTATAAAACAGAGACAGATTACCGATTCTCTGGAACTTTAACAGATGGTGAATCATCTCTTCAGATTGATACTATTTTCTCAACTAGTAATGGTGAAAGTGTGACTTCTCAAAGTTGTATAGCTTCAAACGGTACAGATAGATATGATGTTCAGTTTATTGGAGATGCCGACAGTGGTTTTGCATATCTATCAATAGATCAGGACTATGAATTTATTGCAAAATTTATTGGTGAAACTCTTGTAGAGAGTATTGATAGTGATGGCAATAGCCACTCACCTAGTGAGACATCATCAGATAGCGGTGAGATAACAGAAGATGAGTTATCTTCTGATTCAGATATGGACTATGATGAATATGATGAAGAAGATAGTGATATGGAGTCAATGGATTCTAGTGAGACTAATTCAGTAGAGATGTTTGAGGAGTAGGTATCTTGAATATCTACTACTATGTTCATACTGGACACAGATTTGGACTTGATAGATTTTGGGGAGCAGTTGCTTTAATCAATGCTCTCCCCGAGCTAAATATAACTCTTTTAACAAGTGATTATAGAATAGCAAGTTCTGCAAAAGATTATGGAGTTAAAAAAGCGATAGGCTTAGATGTTTTAAGAAACATTCCAAATGTAGCTGAACATGGTGATATTTTGATATATGATTCTGATGAACATCACGAACAACAGCTTTTAGATATGGTTAATTTCTTCTCAAAGTTCATTAGAGTAACTGTTGATCCTAATGATCATATTCGAGGTGGTGAATTCCTTATCAATCCATATCTTGAGGATAGTAATGAAGTTATATCTGCTCTTCCTGTCTCAAGTAGCTTCTTTGTAAAAGAAGAAAAGAAAGATATAGAACTTCTCCTCTTTTTTGGAGATGACGATTATGATAAAGATCTCTTACGATATCTTAAGAGCTTTAAAAATCTTAAGCCAGATCTACTTTTAGGTTTCTACTATTTTCTTCAATATGAAGATGAGGTTGCAGGGTATGTTGGAGAGATATATGAGCATGAAGATTATGAAGATGTTATTAAGCGATCAAAAACTGTTATTACATCTTCATATCAGACAGCTCTACAAACTTTAGCATCTGGTGGTCAGCCTATATATATAGAACGAGCTGATAGAACTGATAGTGTAAATAGATATCTTGAAAAACTTGGGATACCTGTTTTAACAGAGTTTTCTGAAGAGAAAATCCTCCAGACGATAGAAAGTTCAAAAGAGTATCAGCCACTAGAAGATATAAATATCAAAGTGGCTCAACGCATCAAAGATATTTTAAATTGATAATGACAACATATTGTCATTCCTATCCCTTAATGGGATAGAATCCCATTAATCAGAAGTTGCCGAGACTCGGTTTCTTCCCCCCTCTTTTGATCTATATAGTTGCTTGTCAGCTTCATCTAAAAGATTAGTGATTGTCTCTCCTTTTTGAAACTCTGCAACCCCAAAACTACAAGTTATATTACCAACCTCTGGAAACTCTTCATTTTCAATAACTTGACGAATATTCTCAGCCATAATCTTTGCACTCTGAAGAGGTGTTGATGGAGATGCGATAATAAACTCCTCTCCACCCCATCGTGCAAGAAGATCAGTATGTCGGATATAGCTTTGGACTAACATAGCTATCTCTTTTAATATATGGTCACCAACGAGATGACCATAAGTATCATTAACTCTCTTGAAGTGATCAATGTCAAACATAATAAGAGATAGTGGTGTCTTATATCGATTGACAACTTCAACTTCATACTCCAGAAACTCATTTAACTTATCTCTGTTGTAGAGTCCTGTAAGGTTATCGTGAAAAGCTTTCTCTTTTAAGGCTTGAGTAGTAATAGCAGTATGGGTAATATCAGTAAATGAGACAACATAGAGACTCTCTTCAAACAGCTTATCTACTTTAACAATAAAGGCAGATGATTCACCACCTCTATCTCTCATAGTTATGATAAAGTCTTTATCCATATCATCATTTATCTGTTCAACCCAGTCACTATATAGCTCCTGCTGTTCATTGTTAATATAGTGTTTCTCTTCAAAATATGATGTAAGGCTAGATAGGTTATAACCAAACTCGTCTATATCTGAGACTCCAAAAAAGTGTCTAAATGCTCGATTAATGCTTTTAATCTCAAAACCATCAGTTGTAATTACAAGGTTGCTCTGCTGATCAAGAATGTGTTCTAAAAGTTTCTGTTTCTCCTCAATCACTTTCATAGCTTTTGATAACTTTAGATGAGTTTTCACCCTTGAAAATAACTCATAACTCTTAAATGGCTTAATGATATAATCAACCCCACCCCGTTCAAAAGCCTCTTTGATACTCTTTTCATCAGTTTTAGCTGTCACAAATATTATAGGGATATCTCTTGTAAGTTCATTCTGCTTAAGCATATAGGCAACTTCAAAGCCGTCCATCTCTGGCATCATAATATCTAAGAGAATTAGATCAATATTCTCCTGTAAAAGTTTCTCAAGAGCCTCTACCCCAGAGTGGGCTAAAATAACTCTATAATCATTTTTAGAACGAAATAGGTTCTCAAGAACAAATAGATTTGTATCTACATCATCTACACACAGTATATTATATGCCATCAACTACCTTTTACATATATCTTATTAAGAATATCATAATTTTTAAACCTATCCCTAAAACTTAGAGGTACAACTTCACTCTCTCCAAGAAGCAGAAAACCACCAACCTCTAGAGAGTCGTAGAATAGCTGAAAGACATGCTCTTGAAGTTCTCTATTAAAGTATATAAGAACATTTTTACAGGAGATAATATCAAATTGGTTAAATGAGCTGTCAGTTGCTAAGTTGTGACTAAAAAAGAGGAGCTTTTTGCGAATATCTTCTGATACTGAAAAATAGCCTCCCATATTCTCAAAATAGCTCATAAACTTTCCAGCTCCCAAAACCTCATCACCTTTCTCTCTATCTCTGAAAACTCTCTCTTTTGAGAATAGACCATTTGAGGCCTCCTCAAGAATTACAGAGTTAAAGTCAGTTGCATATATAAGGGAGTCATCATATATCCCAAACTGATGCAACATCATTGCAACAGAGTATGGCTCTTCGCCAGTTGAACTACCTGCAATCCAGATTTTAGCCCCTCTGTCATTAAATTTATCCTCTAACAGTTTTTGGAACCCAATATAGAGAGGTGGTTTTCGGAAAAACTCTGTAACATTAATAGAGACACTTAGGAGGAGTTCATCAAAAACTCGTCTATCTGTCAAAACCTCTTTAACAAAGAGAGAGAGAGTTGTTATACCCATTCTCTGTTGAACAGCTTCAAGTCGTCGAAGAACTGTATCTCGATTATAATCTGCAAAGTCATATCCATAAAGAGTGTGAAGCTCTTTTAATAATAGACGAATTGCATCATCTCTCATTGGGCTGATATAGAACAGAGTTGAGAACAGGCTTCTAACCTCATCTGTCTTGAGTATAAAATCATAATCTTTTGTCTGGATAGCACTAATTGGCATATCGTGGGCTTCACACTCTGATGGATCTTGAATAAGAACTGTTGTTCCAAGTCTCTGCACATCATTAAGTATCTCACTACCATCTGAACCATAGCCACAAGTTAAAAGGTGAATTGCACTCTCTCCGTAACACTCCGAGACAGATTGAAACAGAGCAGATACTGATGGACGAGCATAGTTAATTTTCTCATCACTATCTAAAGATATTTTTCTATTCTTAACTCGCATATGGTATTTTGGCGGAGCAATATATATCGTTCCCGACTTAACATCTTCACCATTATATGGGTAAGTAACTCTGTAATGAGTCTTATCTTTAAGAATCTTATCGAGAAGTTTTTCAGAGTCATCTTTAACATGTTGAATAATAAATATAGATATATCTGCTAATGGTAGAGTTCCAATAACAGCTATAATCTTCTCAAGACTATCAGCACTTCCACCAATTGTTAAAGCTCGAAGAGGCTTATACTCTCGTTTCTGTAAAGCTCTTTCGAGCAGATGGTTTGAGATTCCTAAAGATAGTAGATATTTAGATAATTTTGAGCTTGTAAGCGATATTTCAAGAACTCTTCGTTCAACTACACTTTTATGATAAATCATCTCAACAATAGCACGAGGTAGAGAAGATATATTTAAGATAGTAATAGTTATATTGCCCTCTTTGCTAATCAGAGTCTGAAACTCAGCTACACTCTCTCTATTTAATCTGTTTCGTAGAATTATATGTCGCGAACCAACACTATCAATAACTTTAATCATTGAGTCACTCCCCTTAGCAATTGTGCCGTAGCATCTCGTCATTCATGGCAGGGATATAAAGCACAAATATAACGATATATTAAGGCAAAATAAAGAGGAGGTCAAGATGCTTAACCCCACACAGGCTTTTCGCTTAACACTAAGCTATTAAAAGATCATAGAGTCTCGACAAAATATAGTCTCATTATCATCTGAAGAAGCACATAACCTAATTTTAAATGATGCACCTGCAACATCTCCAGAGAGAAATATAAACTCTGTTACATTGTCAAGCAGTAGAATCTCCGTCCCATTACTCTCCATTGTCTCACCATTCCAAGGACGATAGTTATAGTAGAGATAGAGCTTTGATTCACTCTCTTCAAACTTTAATCCGTAAGCTGTCCAAGATAGTAGATACTGCTCATAGACATACATATCCTGTACAGTATCATTGAACTCTCCAAGTGCTGTATAGTTACTCTCGTTAAACTCTCCTAGATATGCAAATTGAGAGATATTAACATCTTCACCTAAAATACTTTTTGTCCAACCAAACCCTGTTCTACTTGCACCTAATGCACCTTTGAAAAATATAGCTGGTGATGATGATTGAGTTGAGTTTGATATATTTACTTCGTGACTCGACAGAGAAGCTATTATCTCTTCAGCCCCTGTAATATTGCTTTCATCAAAATATAGTTGAGTCCGGTTGTGTTCTAATGATAAATCTAAAAATCCACTCCAAGTTGGAATTAGAGCATTATGGTCATTGCTCCATACACCACCATACGAGTCAAAAGCTTTGCTAATCCACTGAAATGATGTTGTCCCACTGAGTTGAACACCGTGTCGAGGCTCTACAAATGTAAAGAAGTCACTTCCATTACTCTCAATCTCGCTACCTGCCACTCTCTCCTCAAGATATTTCACAATCTGAAGAGATGCGATAGAGACTTTTTCATCAACACTATTTATATCTCGTATCTCTTTATATGAGTTGTAGATATTTGTTAGAAGTTGAAAAGTTGAACCCATTACAATGGCTGAGACAGCAATAGTGATAACAAGCTCTAAAAGAGTAAAACCTTTTCTACTATTCATGGTTTTTGGCAATAACTTGCACGGAAGATGTGAAATCAATATCTCTGCTAAATATCTTCAAAAGCTTATCAGCCCCAATCCCACCTCTTCTCTCATCTTCATTTCTAATTTCTAAGAATCTACTCTGAAGACTCTTCTCTGAAAATATAGTAATAAACAGGGAGTTCTCAAAATTTTGACCATTCTCAACAACTCCAAAAAACAACTGTTTTCGTATCTCTTTTAGAGAGAGTTCTCTGTTTGCGGTTATAGAGTTGTTTGATAAAATCTCAAAAACATCACCATTTTCAGAGACAACCAATAGAGTTACAAACCCATCTTTTGTTGAACTGATTTTTATATCAAAATCTACTCTCTCCTCTATCTCGTTTGGTAACTCCATCGAAACAACAGGACTCACTTTATTAAAGAATAGGAGATTGAAGTTTGGAATCAATTTTGAGGAATTCCCACTATTCAGAAAATATGAGTCTCCATTTTTAAAGATAGTTATATCTGGCAAACACTCTCTACTTTTAAGAGCCTCTTTTCCAAGTTTTGTATATCTTAGAAATTGATTCTCTTCACCGCACTTCCACTCACCCAACTCATTCAGAAATCTCTTCTCAAAAGGGATATTGATATATTTTAAAGCTACAAATCTTCTATTATCAAAGACTTTTAAAACATCCAAGTCTGAGAGAGTTATATCTGTTCTTTGAGTTGATTGATGGGAAAATGAGTTTGAAAAATCATCTCCCACTATCTTGGTTTCTCTCTCTGTTGATGTTGAGACTCTTACAGATAGCTGTTTAGCTATATCCTCTCTTGCTCTCTCTTTTGCTTCGGTCTCACTTTGACCATAGCCGTAACCGATTACTTCAAACTCTTTACTCTCTAAATTGTGATACCAAAATGGACTTTTAGGGGGTTGAGGTTTGGGAGACTCTCCACAACCGAAGAAAAATATAAAAGTTACAAGAAGTGTAGATATATGTCTCAGGGAGTGGCTAGATCTAGATATTCGAGTCAAGCCCGAATATGACAAAAGAGTCTCATTGCCGTGCTTGACACGGCAATCTATTATTAAGCTAAATTTCACTTCATCAGTTCCTTGTCTCATATTAAACCGCTCAAGATGGTATCTTTAATATAGAGAAGGTTTTTATAAATACCTTTTAAATCCTCTATTTTACTGCTATCAAAGTTCTCAGAGATAGTGTATTGGTAGCTATCTTCTCTAATTTTTGACAAAATCACAAAGTGCCAGATTGAGCCTACAATATAAGCACCTTTAATTGTTGTCCAACTATTTAGCTCAATCGCTGAGATCATTTCAGCTAAAAGTTGAGGTCGAGGATCATCATTTTTAATAGATTTTTTAAACTCTTGAATAAAAAAGTATGGAGTTTCAGAGAACTCCAAGCCTTTTGAGACTAAGAAATCTGTAGTTCCACTAAAGGTAAACTTGCTGTTCCTGTATGTTATAGGCTCTTCATAGAAGTCTCTTATCCCTTTCTGGAAGTGTGAAGTACCCCGCCGTAAACGGCGAGGCTTCCTAGACTGAACCTGCCCATGGGAAAAGATTTGGTTTTCATCAGC
>JAMJTX010000186.1 GCA_024281215.1 Candidatus Thiovulum karukerense
CCAATAACTCATATTAAACTAAAATTCTATAAAGTTCCTAAATTAAAGGAGATACTTTCCAAATTCGTAGATTGGAAGCTGATCCCAAAAAAGCTAAAACGAAGCTATGCAAACCGAATCAAAAAGCAGAAAGAGGAAGATGAATTTACCAGAAGTCGAAAAAAGCAGGAACGGGAGCATAAAGAGAATCTGAACAATGCAAGAGTCTTTGCTAAAAAGCGATTTTTAACTGATGTCTTCTTTCCAAAAATAGCTAAATCGACCCAGAAAGTATTTGAAAGCACTCGCGAATGGATAAAGCAGAACTATCCAGATTATGAACTAAACTCCCTTGAACTAGCAAATCACCACTTTAACTACTTCTTTAAGCACGATGGATTCTATAAAGCCTTTTATGAGGGTGTTCTAACCAAAGATGACTTTGATATTTTCAAACAGAATGGAAGCCGAATAGTAGCAAGGGTAAAAGTTCAACACCCATTTTTACCAAGTGTTCAGACGGAGTTGCCTATTATTTCGATGGTTTAGCAACTGTGCCGTAAACCCTCGCTATTAATGGCGGGGATATAAGGCACAAATTTTCTGTATAATTATAGGCAAGATACCGTGGGAAGCACGGAAATCAACGCCTAGAATATATGAACATGTGAGACCTGTGGGGAATGAGTTGGCTATCAAATGCTGTAAAATCCCCTCGCGGGATAGCTGATGAAAACCAAATCTTTTCCCATGGGCAGGTTCAGTCTAGGAAGCCTCGCCGTTCACGGCGGGGTACTTCACATTATTGATTGGCATTCAAAAGCTATTCTTTCTTATAGGATTAGCAACACGATGGATACTGCATGTCTGATCATTTTTTCTACTTATAGTTTATTCTCCATATTCAATTTTATGAAAATAAATTTCCAGAAACACTCTCTTAAAATCTCACTCCATTATAGCTTCAGGTTATTGCCAAATCTTGATAGTTTAAAACATGTTAAACTTATAATTATATTTTCGTAAAATAAAATTGTGGTAAAGAGTAGATAATGGCAGATATAAGTAAATTTTTAGATCTCTTTAAAGGAGAGGTTGTAGCAACAATTGAGGCTCTAACTGGATTTGCTCCTGAACTATCAGACCCAGATATTGAAGATTATGCCGATGGGCAGATTACTCCTCCATCAGCTAGAATTAATATTAGCATATCTGGAGATAATGATGGTGAGTCCATAATTGTACTTCCTGCCTATCTTGCAACTGCCCTCGGTGATCTAATGTTAGCTGGAGAGGGTGATGGTAAAGAGGATATGGACGATGATGATCTAGACTCTATCAAAGAGATTACATCAAATATCGTAGGCTCATTCTCAACAACTCTTGGTTCTCAAGATGACCTCCCTACTCTTAATTTTAGACCAGATGATGCAATTTTTATCCCTGAAGATGGAGATACATCTCTCTCTGGAATGAAAAAGCATATCAAATATAACTTCAATTTAAATGGTATGGATTTCCAGTATTCTCTCTTCCTTAATGATATTTATAGCGATATCTTTGAAAAAAAGGAGACTCCACCACCTCCACCGCAAGAGAACTCTGCTCCAGTATCTAATGGAGCAATGCCAAGTATGGGAATGCCATCTTCGTCTCTGTTAAATGATGAAGAGATGAGAAATATGTCTCTTCTTTTAGATGTAAAACTCCCTGTTAAAGTTAGAATTGGTAGTAAAGTTATGCTCTTACGAGATGTGCTAACAATGGATATTGGTTCAGTTGTTGAGTTAAATCAACTGGCAAATGAAGCTCTTGATGTTCTTGTTGATAATCATGTGATAGCCAGAGGTGAAGTTATTATTATCGATGGTAACTTCGGTGTCCAGATTACTGAGATAGGTTCAAGAGAGGAGAGGCTGAAGACTCTTCAAGGATAGTTATTAAGTTGTTAGACAGAGAGTATATTATTCAGAGAATAGAGTCTGATATTAATGGTGGAGTAGATCTTTTCAACACTGTTGTTGGTAGCACTGTAACCATTTTTGGAAGTGCTAGAGTCGATAAGCACTCTCCCCACTACTTGAATGCCTATGAAGTTGCAAAGAGAGTTGGTGAGCTTGGATACAACATCTTAACAGGTGGTGGTCCTGGAGTGATGGAAGCAGGAAACTTGGGTGGTTCTCAAGTTAAAAACCGTAAAATAGAATCGATAGGCTTAAATATTAAACTTCCTAAAGAGCAGAGAGCAAATAGCTATATCTCAAAAGGTTATGAGTTTAATGAGATGTGTGTTCGAAAGTCAATGTTGATCTATAACTCTAAAATATTTGTTGTATTTCCAGGGGGTTTTGGAACTTTAGATGAACTCTTTGAGCTTCTTGTCCTTATTCAAAACAGAAAATTAAGAGAGGTTAAAATTTTTCTCTTTGATTCAGAGTTTTTTAACCCACTCATTAATTTTTTAGAAGCATCTCTTCTAAAGTCCAATATGATAAATAGCGAAGATTTGAAGCTATTTAGAGTTGTAGATTCTGCTAATGAAGTTATTCAAGCTCTTTAAACCTTAATTCCCCATACTGAGATTAGTAACTCTGTTATAACCCCTTCTGATGTTGAATTGACATTTAATGAATCAATATTGACGATAAGTGACTGTCTCTCTAAGGTATCAATAAAACTCACACTATTTACATAGTTAGAGTTGATTTTTAAGTTGATGTTCATATGGTTATTAAAAATATCATCTCTGTATGAGTGTTCAACAAACTCATTCTGCATAGAGATAATCTCTACATTATGGCTTTTCGCTATATTTGAGATATTGTTTAAGAACTCTGTCCAACTACTCTGCTCATAAACAACACCAGAGAGTGCACTCATTTGAGAGTTAAGAAACTCTTTACGATTCCTCAGCTCTTCAATCTCTGTTCTAATCACTTTCATCTCTTCTCTCTTTTTAAGAACAACAAAATCATCATAGAACGAAAGATAGTTCCTATGCTCTCTAATCTCTTTTACAACATTTTTTCGACTATTTTCACTATCTTTTAGAGCTTTTTCTGATACTTCAAAGAGAAACTGATAGGAGAGAAATATTACCCCTCCTATTAACATAATATGGAGATAGATTAACTCTTTCTTTGGGATAGATAGAAGCTTGTTATCAAGTTCTGTTAAGTTTATCTCTAATTCCATCTCTTAATGTAAGAACATACCCTCTGCAATAAGTTGAGCTTCCATTGTCTCAATTTCACGAGGTGCTGAAAGAATAACTTCCGGATTAAGACGATGCTCTAGCCGTGTATCTCGTCCAACATAATCAACACTATTTAGAATAACTTTTAAAGTCTCTAACCTTGCTAAGTGCTTATTATCTGAACGGATAATTGTCCAAGGTGCTTCATGCGAGTGTGTCTTTTTTAGCATCTCATACTTCATATTTGTAAAGTCGTCCCATCTATCTTGCGCCTGAAGATCGATTTCACTAAGCTTCCACTGTCGTAGCGGATCTGTCTTTCTTCTATCAAATCTTCTCTTCTGCTCATCTTTTGTTACAGAGTAGTAGAGCTTAATTAGAACTGTTCCTTGATTGACCAAATCTTTCTCGAACCCAGTAACACCATTTATAAAGACTTGATAATCATTATATGTACAGAATCCAAAGACAGGTTCAACCATTGCCCTGTTGTACCAACTTCTGTCAAATAGAACCATTTCACCATGGTGAGGAAAGTGTTTAACATATCTCTGGTAATACCATTGACTCTTCTCTTCATCTGTCGGTTTTCCAAGAGCAACCACTCGATAGTGCTTCTCATTCATATATCGAGTTACTCGTCGAATTGTTCCACCTTTTCCAGAAGCATCTCGCCCCTCAAATAGAATAATCATCTTCATCTTTTTATCTTCAAGATATTGCTGAAGTTTAATTAATTCAGCTTGATATGGCTTAAGCTCATTAATCTCTCGGAGCTTTCTATCAGCTTTACTCTCTTGTTTAAAGACTTTCTCTTCGAGAGCTTCAAGTTGGCTATATCTATCTAGGAGGTCAATCAACTTTATCTTCTGACCCTTATAAAATATCTCTTCTGGATTCTTAGCCATTCCTACCCCTTTTTATTTTCAGTTTGACATACTCCACAATGGGAAAACTTTTTATTATTATCTAAATAAGTATAGCATTTTTCATTAATTGAAAGTTATAGAAAGAGTTGATGAGGTGAAGATATAGAGGGTCACCCGCATAAGCGGGTAACTAACTGCTAAAGTTATTAAGGGAGAGTTACATTACTTTCGCAATTGACCCAGAACCCTTGGTTTGGATAGATAACATCAAAATTATTAAGCGATGTCATAAAAGTGTCATCTTCTGTATTAAGAAGCCAAGCATCTGTTGCTGTATCAAAAATCCAAGCAGATTTCATAGATATGTTCTCGTCTGCTGGAAAGTCAGAAGGCTTACAGAAGAGATCAAGAGAGGCATTAATCTCTGTTCCAATTCCGTTTAAGCTCCAGCCAACTGGATAGTTATCTGTTGTGATATTCATATCATTATCAGCACCTCTAAGCTCAATATCTGCTGTTGAATATACCCAGAGACCATCTCTGTTCTCAATCGCTGATATAGTCTCTAAATCAGAGTAACTAGTTAGCTGTGTAACAAGAACATTATTTGAAGAGCCTACTCTCCAGACATTCTTACAATATGTTGGATCACCTGGAAAAAATTCACAATTTGCTGGATCAAAAGCACCATACTGATATGCTACAACAATCTCATTAGGGAACTCATTAATATCGAAGTTTCCACTGATTAAGTTCCAGCCAGTTAATAGAGGTACAGATACAACAGTCTCTCTGATGTTAGCTAAAAGAGTTCCTCCACCACTAACATTATCCTCTCCAAATGTGAAGTTATTCATCATACCAGTTACAAAGATAGAACCATTCATATCTGTAACAGTTGAAGTAAGTTTAAGCTCTTGATCTACTGTATCTGTTTCGTGTCCAAAGTTGAAAGTTGAATATGGAGGTTGCATCATTGATGTTGAAGATTGAAACTGATCTACAAATAGTTTATTAGCTTCAACTCTTGTGACAACGATAGAGTTTGTAAATGGACTGTATGATACACCTTGAAGCTCTCCGACCATAGTCTGAGAACCCTCTTCAAAGATTGTTCTACCACCATTAACAGTATCATTTTCCACAACAAGCTGAACTAAATGAGTGTTTGTTCCAACATATAGAGGAACTGTACCATTATCATCTGCTGGACCAAAATCCATACCTCTTAAATTAAGAAACCCTAAAGGATATGTTGCATTTACATCTAAAGCAGGTGTTAATACTTTTACCTCTGTTGAACTATTAAAATTATCATCATATGCAAAATAGATCTCTGTTCCATTCGTCTCATTTACTCTTACAATAGTGTTGATTTCATGAGACATACTATTCAACTCATAATCTGTATAACGATCTATTACAGTTCCATTATTCTCGAGCTTTAGGATAAATGGAGAGTAGTTGCTATTGTCAGGGTTTGAATCAATAACAGCTCCGGCAGGGTTCGAGAAGTTACCATCAGTAACACCTGTTACATAGAGATTTCCAATACTGTCCATAGAGAGTGAATCTACATAGTCTCGTCCATTTGTACCTATCTGAACAATATTAGAGACACCATCAGTTAAGTTGAAATCAGCAAGAAAGATGTCAATTTCACCATTACTTGTTCCGCTTAAAGTACCAACTGTCTCACCAAGAAGCTTAAAACTCTCTGGACCAGTCTGCATAATCGAAACTACTCTATCAGGCACTGTTCCAGCCCCAACAATATCTGTACTAATCTCTGTTCCATTTGACTCATAGACAGTTACAAAACCGTTGATATCAGGGACAGCTGGAGGTGTTGCAGGATCTACAACAAGAGTATCTCCATCAAGCTCACCAACAGCGACAATCAATCCATTGTCAGCTGTTGCTACACTGTGAATCATTGGCTCTGAACCACTTCTATACTCCTCACTCCACTCAAATACCATTCCGGCATATAGAGATGAAGCAACTACACTTGAAAGTAGAACTGTTTTTTTCATACCAACTCCTTGTTTAATTTATATATATTATCAGAATCGACCTAAATTTTCCCACTATAAATAGCGACTAAATAACTGAGAGATAATCTCCAGAGAAGATCTGATTATCATCCCGGAAAGGTCATAGTGAATTTAGCTCCATGCTTTTCATTTTCAACTCTTAATATTCCATGCAGATTCCGTTCTACTATAATTTTTGCCATATACATTCCAATACCTGTTCCTGCCGATTGATGCTTTGTTGTAAAGTATGGTTCGCAAACTTTAGGAAGGTGTTCATCTTCTATTCCACCACCATTATCCTCAATAATAACTCTTCTTAAATCTCTGTCAATTGTAATCCAGACAGAAGCATCTTGAATCCATCTCTCTGTTAAAATATCACGAGAGTTGTTTAGCATATTGAGAATAACTTGAGCGAACTCAATTTTATTACCAAAAATCGTAAAATCTTCACACAGTTTAAAGATAATATGAATTTCATTACTTGAAAAGTTATCTTTCAGCATCTTTACACCATCTTCTATAACTTCTCTTATTGAGAACTCTGTAAGTTTGCTATTTGACTCTGAAAAGAAGCTTCTGAAGTTATCAATTGTCAATGACATCGTTGATATATTCTCCATTGTCTCCTCTAAAAATTTCTCTATATACTCATCATCAATCTCATCATAATCATAGGCATCTTTGATGTCTTGGATTAAAAGGCTAATATTATTTAAAGGCTGTCTCCATTGATGAGATATGTTTCCCATCAGCTCCGCAATTGATGTCAATTTTGCCTGTTGAAACATTAATATATCTCGTCGTCTATGTTTAACAAGTTCATCTTCAACTTTTTTCTGAAGATCAGCATTTAATACTGCACTCTGAATTGCTATTGCCAATTTAATATAGACTTCGGGGAGATGGTTTAACATAGCAGAACCTAGTTTAGACTCTGTTGCAAATATGTTATATCCGTAGTTTGTGATGTAAAAACGATAGAAGAATAGCCCATCAACCTCTATTTCAGAGAGTCGTTTATCTTCTTGAAATATAGCTAGAGCTTTTGTTAGTTTATAGTTGTCAGAAAATGAGCGAGGGGAAAATATAGTAGGGGCGATAATATGTCTATTTTTATCAATGCGGTAAATTGCACTCCCTTG
Source organism: Candidatus Thiovulum karukerense (assembly GCA_024281215.1). Taxonomy (GTDB): domain Bacteria; phylum Campylobacterota; class Campylobacteria; order Campylobacterales; family Thiovulaceae; genus Thiovulum_B; species Thiovulum_B karukerense. The sequence goes on from JAMJTX010000186.1 coordinate 7,229, forward strand.
AAGATCTATATTAATAATCAGAGATGAGTTGAATCTCTTTAACATCTTCTCCAGTTGAAGAGATGTTCCTATTGATATAGCTATCTCATAGAGTGCCTCATACATAGATTAGACCTGAATTCTTTTGAGTTTTAGAGCAAACTCCACCTCTGTTCTTGAGATGTGCAACTCTCTTGAGATCTCTTCAATAGATCTCCCCTGTTTATAGAAATTAACGATGTCTTGAGTCTTGTCAACTGAACGGTTTCTATCTAAAAGAGCATTTTTCATTCCACTCTCAAGAGATAAGACTCGAGAGTTTAACTCTTTCAACTCATCCATCTCATAGAGCATCTGTTCAAGCGAACTCTTAACTCTATCTACCTCACTTGTATCAATTGTATAGCGATTTTCATCTTGTTCGCCTAAAGTACTTAACTCAATATTCACTTCTCGCTTATGGTTCTCTATCTCTTTTGTTAAGTTTTTACTCAAGGTATATAGCTGACGATTGATTGTGTCAAATCTAGTTGCTAATATCTTAAATTTCTTATTTATATCTTGCTCTTTAATATATATATATACAATTAGCAGAATAATAATTACACCAAGAATTACTATAAATACTTCTGATAACACTACTTTCTCCTCTCTCTAATCATTACTCTCTCCCTCGCACGGAAATATGTTCCCCAATCTTTCTCATCTCGGTCATGAATTTTATCTATTTCAGCAAGAGTCTCTGAAGTAGCTTTGAAAAATATTGGAATCTCTCGTTGTGGGTATAGCTTCAACTCAACCCTACCATAATATAACTCTTGAGGCTCTAAAGATAACTCTCTAAATTTAAAGTGTGTAAAGTTAATTGACTCAATTTCTCCCTCTTTTTCCAGAGGTTTGAGATCAATGTTTTCACCTTTAAGCATCTTCTCTAACCGCTCAACTTTTCGATGAAGTTCCACAATAAGCTCTATTAAGACCTCATCAGAGTCTTGAGTCTCCCCTTTTGCTTTTTTTATCTTGAGCCAATGCCCAATTGGATCAGACTCAGCTTCAGAGAGAGATTTAAACTCTTTCATAAATCTCTCTCTGTTTTCATCATTAACCAACTCAAAAGTTATATGGAGAGGTGCTTCAATAAGATATGGTTGTTCCACTGCTATACCACCCTATCTAAAACTATAAATATAAAGAATATTATTCCTAAATAACCATTAACTGTAAAGAATGCTCTATCAATCTTACGAAAGTCTTTATGAATGAGATAGTGTTCATAGATCAACATTAGAGCTGAAAAGAGTACAGCTAAATATGCAAAAATTGTTAATTGAGCTTCAACAACTGCCATATACCAGAGTATCACTGTAAATATATGAAAAGCTTTAGAGATAAGCATAGTTATATCTGCTCCAAAATGAGATGGGATAGAGTGCAGTCCAAACTCCTTATCAAACTCCATATCTTGTAGAGAGTAGAGAAGATCGAAACCAGCTACCCAAAAGAGAACACCTAAAGAGAGATATATTGACCATAAAGGAATCGCCTCTTCAACAGCAACAACACCTGCAATTGGAGCCAATCCTAATGAAATACCAAGAATAATATGAGCTAGATAACTAAACCTTTTAAAATATGAGTAACTTGCTAAAACAATCAATATAGGAACAGAGAGTATAAAAGCTAAATGATTTACAAAATATGCAACAACAACAAAAGCAATACCATTGAAAATGGTAAAAGCTAAAACTGTTTTTGCTGACAATCGACCATCAACACTTGGTCGAGATGAGGTTCGAGGATTTTGAGAGTCGTGGTCTCTATCAAGATAGCGGTTAAAAGCCATTGCAAAGTTTCTTGCACTAATTGCAGATAGTGTTCCCAATATCAAAAGCTCAAATCCAAACCAACCATCTGCTGATATTACCATAGCGATAAATATAAAAGGTAGTGAGAAGATAGAGTGTTTAAACATTATCAACTCATTTATATTTTTTAAAAATTCTCTCAAACTATTCTCCCAGAAATAAGCGAAATTATAGCACTCAGTTAACTATACTTAACTTCATGAAATAGCCATTACGAAAAATCCTAAATATCTGAGTTATATAAAAAAGTAGCTATCTTTTTGTGACAAATTCCTTCATATTGCTAAGAAGGTTTTGTTGAGTAAAGTTAGTTATCTCATCAAACTACTTTGGCACGGAGACCCCTAGCTTTAGCTATGGGGAGGCAGTGCCTTCTCCTTTCTAATTTTTTTCTTGACATCAACACAACCAAGTGTATATAATGCTTATATGAAAACAATGATTTTAACCCAGAAAAATAGGCTAAAACTTAGTCCTAAAAAACTTGAAATTGTTAAACTGTTATCTTACTACTCAGCAAGGCTCTATAATGTTGGTCTTTATAGTGTCAAGCAATACTACTTTAACAATAATGAGTATTTGCCATATGCTAAAAACTACCACGAATGTAAAACCAATGAAAACTATAAACTTTTACTTTCTGATACATCTCAACAAATTCTAAGAATAGTTGATAGAAA
>JAMJTX010000187.1 GCA_024281215.1 Candidatus Thiovulum karukerense
GGACATACAGATATACAGATAGGCTCATCATAATCATTAATACACTCTGTACATCGATCTGGATCTATTACATAGATTGGATCTCCCTCTTCAATTGCCATTGTTGGACACTCTTCTCTACAAGCATCACAAGCTATACACTCATCATTAATCATTAATGCCATACTGTCAATAATCCTAAAAAAAATATTTTCGACCTTTTACCAGAGAAGCAATAAAAATTTACTGAAATCAGATAAAACTACCCTTTTTATCTCTTGAAGTCACCACTTTTTCCACCTCGTTTCTCTTCAAGTTGGATATTTGAGATGATCATTCCTTTATCAATAGCTTTAACCATATCGTAAATAGTCAGCAGTCCAATAGAGACACCTGTTAATGCTTCCATCTCAACACCTGTAACACCTTTAAGCTTTACAGTGACCCAGAGCTTAAAACTCAAATCATCTTTTAACTCATCAATATCACAATTGACCCCAGATATATTTAATGGGTGACACATTGGAATAAGATTGGAAGTCTGCTTTGTTGCCATAATTGCTGAGATAATAGCTGTTTGCAGAACAGGACCTTTTTTATTCTCTTCATTTATCACATTCTGAAAAGCCTCTTTTGACATCTGGATAACACCACTAGCTGTGGCAACTCTCTCTGTTAAACTTTTATCAGAGACATCTACCATCTTTGGTCTATCTTTCTCATCTAAATGGGTTAAACTCACTCTTCTCTCCTAATTTAATAGACCGCTTCCGCTGATCTTTTGACTTCTACTCTCTGCATAAACTCTTTTTCCGTCGATGAGGTCATATTTCCAGATAGGGGCATTGGCTTTAAAATCCTCAACAAACTCATCAATTAGCTCTAGTGCAACTCGCCTTTTTGGTGAAAATACGGCAGATATGTATGAACTTTCATGAAGAAGAACATCACCTTTTGAGTGAGCTAATTTGACAATAGCACCTCTATCTTTTGCTTTTTCTACCCAACTATTGAACCACTTTTCTAAGATTGGCTCATATATATCAAAGCTCAGACCATCAATACCATCTTCATCTCGAACTGTTCCAATAAATGGGATAAATGCTCCATAGTTACTCTCTGCCTCTTCAATATACCACCTCTTTAGTATTTCTGGAACATCTAAAGCTCCATTGAATAACTCCATTAATCAACCTCCACAGACTGGTGGAAGAAGAGAGACTCTATCTCCACTTTGAAGAGTTATATCTCTCTCCATGACAATCTCATCATTGATAGCAACAGCACACTTCTCTAGCCATTCATTCAGTTCGCTATCTTTTTTTAGCTCTTGCGAGACCTCATCTAAAGATGAGACATCAAGCTCTATGCTATCTTTAGCAATTGGTCCAAGGAACTCTACAACCACCATTATAAATATACCCTCTATCTTTTTGTCGATATAATAACAAAAATTTTAGAGGAGTGTTAATGAAACGGTTGGCTAAAATCTACTGGCTATTAATCGCTTTAACTATCGCTGTTTGGGGTGGTGTTGAGAACAGATACCCAACACTTGCACTAATAAATTCAGGTATTAAAGTTATTGATATTAGAACAGAGGGTGAATGGAGCGAGACAGGTATTCTAAAAGGCTCTTATCCTATAACTTTCTTTGACGAGAGAGGCGGTTATGATGTCGCTAAATTTTTAGGAAAACTTAACAGAGTTGTAGAGAGTGGTGAGAAGTTTGCTCTTATATGTAGAACAGGTAGCAGAACAAGAACAGTTTCAAGCTTCCTCGCACGAAATGGTTATAGTGTAATCAATCTTCAAGGTGGGATTTTACATGCAATTAAGAAGCTAGGAATACGAACAGAGAGATACAATAGAAGCAAGAGGTACTATTAATATATGATTAGCGAATATCCAACAAAAGAGTATTTAGAGTCACAAAAAGATTTTCCAACTATCGACATAAGAACAGAGGGTGAGTGGTATCAAACTGGTATTTTAGAGAACTCTCACACTCTAACTTTTTTTGATGAGATGGGTCAATACAATATTGAGGACTTTTTAGAGAAGCTTCACAACATTATCGGAGATAAAAGCAATAAATTTCTATTGATTTGTAGGACTGGTAGTCGAACTGGTCAAATAGCACACTACTTATCTCAACAGGGTTATAATGTTGTCAATTTAGCTGGTGGAATAACCTATGTAATGATGGAGAACTCTTTTCCAGTTGTAGAGTATAAGCGAGGATAGTATGACACTCAAACTATTTGGGACAGATGGTATTCGAGGAAAAGCTGGGAAGTTTCTCACTTCAACAATGGCTCTTAAAGTGGCAATGGCGGCTGGTATATATTTCAAGAGAGAGGGCGGAAAAACAGGTCGTATCCTCTTAGGAAAAGATACCAGACTTAGTGGATATATGATTGAAGATGCTATTGTTAGCGGTCTTACAGCTGTTGGATATGACGTTATCCAGATTGGACCTATGCCAACTCCGGCTATCGCATTCTTAACAGAGGACATGAGGTGTGATGCTGGAATTATGATTAGTGCTAGTCATAACCACTTTAGTGATAATGGAATAAAATTCTTTGACTCCCATGGAAACAAGTTGTCTGCTTCGATTGAGAGAGATATTGAAGCTATATATAGTGATGATGTTTTAATTGAGGATAGTCAAACAACAGGCGATAAAATAGGCTCTTCCAAAAGAATAGATGATGTTATTGGAAGATATATTGTTCAACTGAAACACTCTTTTCCAAAAAGAGCAACTCTAATGGGACTTCGCATAGTTCTTGACACCGCAAACGGTGCAGGTTATAAAGTTGGTCCAACTGTTCTTGAGGAGCTTGGTGCTGAAGTGATTACAATTCATAGAACTCCAAATGGTAAAAACATTAATGATAACTGTGGAGCTTTATATCCAAACAATCTTGCAAAAGAGGTAAAACGATTTAGAGCTGATGTCGGTTTAGCTTTAGATGGTGATGCTGATAGAGTTGTTGTTGTTGATGAAAAAGGACAGACAGTTCATGGTGACCACCTCATCGGAGCATTGGCAAAATATCTAAAAGATGAAGGTAATCTAAATAAAGCAGGAGTTGTAGCTACTGTTATGAGTAATCAAGGACTTCAAGAGTTTCTCAGTAAAAATGGAATCAAGTTATACCGCTCAAATGTTGGAGATAAACATGTTCTTGAGATGATGCAGAAAAAAGGGTGTAACTTTGGTGGTGAGCAGAGTGGTCATATCGTTATGTCTGATTTTGCAAAAACTGGTGATGGACTTGCTACGGGTCTTCAGGTTCTTGCATATCTTATTCTCTCTGGCAAAAAAGCTAGTGAGCTTCTTCGACCATTTGAACTATATCCACAAGTTCAGGAGAATCTAAAAGTATCTAAAAGAGTTCCTCTTGAGCAAATTGATGGTTTTCATAAATTTGTATCTGAACTTGAGGCGAATGGTATGAGACAGCTTGTAAGGTACTCAGGAACAGAGAATCTACTCCGTTGTTTAATAGAGGGTAAAGAGTTATCACTTATTGAAGAGAAGATGAGAGAACTTGTTACACTACTGGAGAAGGCTCTCAATGGTTAAACTCTATATAGCTTCAATCTTAGCCATTATTGGAGTTATTATTGTTGATCAAAGTATCAAGACTCTTTTTATCGAGGGGTTAAGATATGATGGAGAGTGTATATCTGGTGTCCTAACATATAATCGAGGGGTAGCATTCTCAATGTTCGCTTTTCTCGAGGAGAACTTGAAGTGGATTCAGATAGTGATTCTCGGTGGAGTTATCTTCTATATTATCCGTTTTACAACACGAGAATATTATCTTCCTGCATCTTTAATTATTGGAGCTGGTATCTCAAATATTATGGATCGATTTAACTATGGTGGTGTTGTTGATTATGTCTATTGGCACTGCTGGTTCGATTTTGCAATCTTTAATTTAGCTGATGTAATTATTGATATTGGTGTTGCATGGATTTTAGTTCTTACATACCTTGAGAGTCGCAGAGAGAAAGAGGAGAGTTGATGAAAAATATTTATGGTGTATATGGTGCTAGTGGATTTGGTCGAGAGGTGATGCCACTCGTTCGAGAAGAGTTAATCAAAAACAGTGAAGATATAGCGAATTTATACTTTATTGATGATAGCTCAAATAGTTCCACTGAAGTTAATGGTCAAATAGTTCTTCGGTATGAAGAGTTTTTAAAACTTGTAGCTGATAAAAAGTTTATAACAGTTGCAATAGCAGATAGCTCTATTCGTGAAAAACTTACTTTAAAGTGTGAAAAGGATAATATACTCCCACTTAATGTGACTGCAAGTAATAGTGTTCAATTAGATGATATTTCTATTGGTGATGGATATATCTTATCCCCATTTACAACACTAACATCTAATATAAAAATAGGTAAAGCTTTTCATTGTAATCTGTATAGCTATGTGGCACATGATTGTGTTATAGGAGACTATGTAACTTTTGCTGCACGAGTTCAATGTAATGGCAATATTGAAATCGGAGACAATGTCTATGTAGGTTCTGGTGTTATTATTAAACAGGGGAAATCTGAACGACCTATCAAAATCGGTTCTGGAGCTAAGATTAGTGCAGGTTCAGTTGTCACAAAGAGTGTTCCAGCTGGTATGACTGTTTTTGGAGATCCAGCAATTGAACTAACAAAAGAGAATCTAAAAAGACGATCTTAAGAGAAGAATTAAAACTCTACTTTTATAGAGCCTATAAATAGTCGTCCAGCTTGTGGTGATTGGAAGTTGGGCGATGCTGATTTACGAACCCCGTAATATCGCTTATCCGTCAGATTCTCGATATTTAGAGAGATTGTATAACCATTAGATAGTTGATATTTCATATAGAGATCATAGAGAGTGTAACCATCGCCTTTTACTTTCTTTGAACCATCATCTTTGTCGATAACTCCACTATTAACCCCACTAACCCACTTCATTGATGGTGTAAAGTAGAACTTTTTATATGATAAAGTTGAGCCAAGGTTAATAGTATGCATTTTTAAAAAAGGAATCTCTCTCTCCTCTCCTCCAACCCTCTCAAATCCATCAACATATGAGTAGTTTAACCAGCTATCACTCTCAATATGACCAAAACTATTTCGAAAGAGTAGAGAGATATCTCCTCCATACATCTCAGCCTCGTTACTGTTATATCTCTCTTTAGCACTCTGAATAGTGAGACTTGGTAATAGGTCTATTACATTATAGACAGTCTGATCTCCTATCATATTAATAATACTTTGACGATATAGAGATATAGTTAAAAAAGAGCTTTGATTAATCCAATAGAGATAGTTGTATTCCAATATTTTACTCTTCTCTGCCTCTATATCTGGACTTGGTATTCGTCCAGCATTTACGATATAGCTTCCATCATCCTGTTTAAATGAGTATCCATAGTGTTGATAACGAGTGTGAACTGATGGGGCAAGAAACGATTGAGAGCAGATTAGTTTATGGCTCATCTGACTGTTTTGTGAATAGATTAGAGCAACTCTTGGAGTAAAGCTATTTTCATAATCCTCATTAAAGTTATATCTACCTGCTAAAGATATCTGAAATCTATCTGAAATTTTTATCTGGTCTTGAGCGAAAATACCAAAGTTTGTCCAAGTTATATCGTAATACATTATTGGAACATCTGAGTTTGGATATGTCGCCTCTCTATTAACATAAGGGTGATCCATATCATAAGATTTTGGCATAGAGTAGAAGTGTTCGGCTGATGCACCAATAATAATTGAGTGATTCTTATGTTGAACTGAGAGAACCTCATCGAGAGCAAACCTCTCTGAGATAAAGTATTTATAAGCCTTATTGTAGTCAGAGTAGCGATTGATATAGTAACTCTCTGGCAGAAGCTCAGTAGCATCGTAACTGATAGTTGATGACAATTTTACAGATGTATCAAAATTATGATAGTAACGGAAGTAAGCTCCCCTCATCTCATTAATCATATTTGACTCTTTTTGAGAGAGTTCAACTGTAGTAGCATAATCTGTTAATGATATATAGGTAGAGTCCTCTGTTTTTGAGTAGCTTCCTCCAAAGTCCCACTTATCACCTTTCAGTAGAAATGATAGTGATTGAGTATGCACTGGTAGATAGTCAAATATTCTGTTTTGACCACTTTCAATAACTGTGCCATTGCTTGATATAACATCACTTTTTGGAAAATTTTCTGGATATAGCTTATCAAAATCGTAATCTTCATCTCTATGGGAGTGAGCAGAGATTGTAAAAGTCATATCATTTAACTTGGTTGCTTGTCGGATATCTCCATATAGATAACCACCTGTTCCAGCTGATAGGGTTGATGAAGTTCCAAACTCAAGATCTGTAATTAGATTAATGACACCAGAGACTGCATCTGCTCCATATATAACAGAAGCTCCACCGGTAAGAATCTCCACTCTTTTTACTCCAACAAGAGGGTAGTTCATTCCTATTGAGACAAGTTCGCTCTGTGTCATATCGACTTCAATACCATCTCGAAGGATCTTAAAGTAGTTCTGCCCCATTAGTCCTCGAATACCAACAGATGAGTAGAGTCCTGCATTTGCAAAGTGGAGAACATTAAAACTTGGTAAATCATCAAGCAGATCAAGTAGATTCCGATAGCCCCTCTTTTCAATCTGCTCTTTTGTAATAAGAGTAATGTTTGCAGGAGTTTCAGGAATAGTCTGGGCAAGTTTGGAGGCTGATTCCACTTTTGTCTCTTTTAGGCTATGGAAGTCTAAATTAAAGATATCCTCCATCAGATCCATATTGTACTCTTGAGCAGAAATCAATGAAGTAGCAATAACAGAGACTAGGGTTCCCATATATAGATATTTCAAAATACTGCTCTCTCTTTTTGAGTTAATTACTCTCCCGTTTGCGATAAAACTCTCTTCTAAACTCTTCAAATCTTCCCTCTTTAATAGCTCCGCGAATCTCTTTCATAAGGTTTAGATAATAGTATAGATTGTGAATCGATGCTAGTCGTCCATAGGTAATCTCTTTTGCTCGGAAGAGGTGGTTGAGATAGCCCCTTGAGTAGTTTTGACAAGTATAACAGTTACAATTAGAATCGATAGGATCTTTATCCTCTCGATATCTTGCTCCCTTTATACTAAGACGACCAAATGTTGTAAAAAGAGTTCCATTTCTAGCATTTCTAGTTGGCATCACACAATCAAACATATCTATACCTCGATAGACATTCTCCACAAGATCTTCTGGTGTTCCAACTCCCATCAGATAACGAGGTTTATCTTTTGGCATAAACTCTGTTGTGAATTCAACTGTTGAGTACATCAACTCATTTGGCTCACCAACACTCAATCCGCCAATTGCAAAACCATTAAATGAGTGTCCTTCATACTCAAGTCCGACAAGTTCAGTTGCAGATATCTCTCGATACTTCTCTGTGGTTCCACCCTGAATAATGGCAAATATATTCTGTTTAAGACCTCGACCCATTTTACGGTTTTCAGTATGGTGCTTTAGGCTTCTATCTGCCCACTCTGTTGTTCGCTCGATAGATTTAATAATCCGTTCTTCCTCTGCTGGAAGTGCGATTAGGTCATCAAGAACCATCATAATATCACTGCCAAGAGAGTTTTGAATATCTATAACACCCTCTGGAGTAAAGTAGTGTTTTGAACCATCAATATGACTTTTAAAATGAATACCGCCATCATCGGCTTTAGAGTCTTTAAGAGAGAATGCTTGAAATCCTCCACTATCAGTTAAAAAGCTCTTTTTAAATCCTGTAAATCCGTGAAGACCTCCCATATTTTCAACAATTTTTTGAGTTGGACGAAGATATAGGTGATATGTATTTCCAAGAATAATTTCTGGTTTTAGATACTCATTTAGATCAACTGTATCTAACCCTTTAATTGAGCCAACTGTTCCAACAGGCATAAAGACTGGTGTCTCAATTACACTATGTGCTGTCTCTATCTTTCCGTGTCTAGCTTTACCATCAGTTGCTAGAAGTGAGAATTTAAGATCACCCATAAAACTCCAACTACTCTAAATTTGTGTGGATAAATTTGAGGAGAGTCTCTATGTTCTTCAATTTTACATAGTTTGTAATATTTACATTATAGAAGATTGTCTCTGCAACTTGCTCATATTTAGCACTTTTATTGCTCTTCTCATCTTCTTGAACAAGAAAATCAAACTCTGTAACAACTTTATTATAGAGGGCTGGATAAGATTCAATATTGTGAAGAGTATATTTCAACATCTGAACAAACAGTGTTGAGAAGCTCTCATCAGAGATGATATGATACTCTCCATTGAGATAGATTTTTGCTCGGTTTCGTTCAATCAATTCAAAAAACTCTATACTCTGTTCTTCCTCTTCTGGTTTAAAAACTTCAACATTAACAGGAAGTCCTAAGTTGGCTTCTGGAGAGTCATCACTACTTTTATCATCTTCAATTGAAGTGTCTGCTATTTTATCTTCGTCATCACTATCAGTGATTTCAAGCTCACTCTCTTCAATCTCTTTTGATTCAGTTGTTTCAGTCGCCTCACTACTCTTGTCTGTTTCGTCAAATGGCAAGTCAAATTGTGGTTTCTTTGAGCTACTTTCACTATGAATCTCTTCAGATGTTTGAAACTTAATCTCCTTCTCAGCTTCAAAATTTGATATATCTAAGACCTTCTCACACTTCTTATCACCAAAATCGATACCAGTCTTAATATATTCAATATAGCGATTGAGATCTCTCATTTTATGAGGAGTATTAAATGAGAAGAAGAGTCTTAAAACATTTAGGTCACACTCTGTCATATCAAATAGATTAAAACCATAAATCTTCTTATTCTCAAGCCCAGAAGCTTTATTATCAGCAATCCAGTAATCTATACCATTTGTAAGAATTCCAAAATTGACACTATCATCACTATTGATATAGCTTGTCAGTTGTTCAAAATCTTTAATAGAGAGTTTATGTGAAAGTCGTTTTGCTTCAATAATAAATTTGTCACCATTTTCAAATATAAGAGTTATATCTACTCTCTTTTTTGTGGTTGTTACATCTTCAAAAAGAACTCTATTTTCATTAAATATATCCCATCCTAAATATCTTAAAACAGGTAATATAGTTGATATAAGAGTCTGGTTTTCACTAATATCTCTCTTAATTCGATTAATTTTTTGGATAATTGGAATTAGCTTCATAGAACTTTTAGCACAGAGTACCCTAATATATAATTGAAAATTATCTTAGGAAAGTGCGATCTCCTCTCGAAATATATTAAAACATATGTACCAGATTACTTTTATGAAGTACATAGTTAATGCTTTGACATACTCCCCAAAGCTGAAGCAGAGGGGATTTTACTTAAGTATAATATAGCTTCTATATCCTCTTAGCAAGAGTTGATGTCACAACTCTATAAATATTGATACCAGAGACATTTCTATGTGTGGCACAACTAACAAAAGAATTATACTTAAAATTGCTAAATAAGCTTTACCGAACAATTATAAGAATTGACAATAATCGCAACATTTAGTTAGAATGCTACACGAAAAAGGTAGCTTATGTGGTTATCCACTACAAAATTGGCTAAAAAATATGGAGTTACTTCTCAAACCATAAGAAGATGGATTAGAGAAGGAAAATTTACCGAAGTTA
>JAMJTX010000188.1 GCA_024281215.1 Candidatus Thiovulum karukerense
TTAAAGATAACTTTAAACTTTATTGATAAGTGGCTTAAGGCACTCAAAACATCTCCTTAAATATTTTATAATTACAACAAAAAAAGGTTATATACAGTTGGAAACACTACCTAATGATATAGAACCTATCGTTGAAATTATAAACTACTCTTTCTATTATTTTATAGCTATTTTAGTAGCTTTATTTATAACAGTGTATTTTACTATTAAATCTACACTAAACTTCCTTAAAAAGAGAGACAATTTAAAGTTTCAGGCGATAAATGAGTTAAAAACTCTTGATTGGAGTGATTCAAAAGCTGCTGCTTATAAAATCACAGAGCTTGGAAGAGTAGTTTCAGGGAGCGATAGAAGTCAAAGAGTCTTAGATTCTCTTATTCAAGAGCTTGAACAGTATAAGTATAGAAAAAGTGTTGATGAGGTCAGTGATACGGTAAAAGGGCAATTGAACATATTCTTGGAGGTAATTGAAAATGAGTAGCTTGAATTTTGAATATCCAGAACTGTTTTGGTTAATTGGACTATTTATCATCTGCTCTCTGTTCTGCAAAGCAAAGAGCGGTTCAATACTCTTCCCGAGAGTTGAGTTTTTTGGGAAAGCTGGTGTTAAAAAAAGTTATCTAATATATATAGAGTGGTGGGTTATCTTGACTCTTCTCACTGCTGTTGCATCTCCATACTATATTGTTAGTGAATCTCTAAAGCCAAAGACAGGTTTAAATATCGCCATGGTTCTGGACAGTAGTGATTCGATGAGAGCCAAAGGGTTTAGCTCTCAAAATCGTCAAATGAACCGTTTTGATGTTGTTAAAGATATTGTTGGAGACTTTATTGCGAAGCGAGACAACGATAATCTTGGACTTATTGTGTTTGGAGAGTATGCATTTATATCATCACCCTTAACTTATGATAAGAATATATTAAAAGAGATGGTTAATAATCTCCATATCGGAATAGCTGGAAAATCAACAGCTATCTATGATGCAATTGGTCAAACTGTCTCCCTACTGAAAGCAGAGGAGAATAGTTCAAATATAGCTATTTTATTAACTGATGGAATAAATACAGCTGGTGTTTTAGAAAGAGAGAAAGCTATCGAGTTAGCCAAGAATAGAGATATTAAGATATATACAATTGGTATAGGACGACAGGGAGAGATTAATCCTCTTGACCTATCTGATATTGCTCAATCAACAGGTGGTGAATTCTTTATAGCTAAAAATAGTGATGAGCTAAAACTGATATATGAACAGATTGACGAATTAGAGAAGAGGGAGTTAAAAGATTTAAGTTACGACATAAAAGAGTATCTTTACTTCTACCCTCTTCTGCTATCACTTATATTTTTAACTATTTTAGTAACTTTAAGAAATAGAAGTTCTCTTTTGTAGTCATAGAAGTTGAGTCGAACGAATAGAGTCTATTGTTTAAAGCTTCTTTGGTAATATTTCATAACAAAAATCACTTTTAAAACAATGGACTCTTCATGAACCTTGATCAACTTTTTGAAAAAAAACTTTATGAGTTAAACTTAATATTTCAACCCCTCAAAACTGAATCAATTCATCTTGGACGACTAATTGCTTTTGAGATAGTCCAAGATAGTGAAGGTGTAAAGTTCTATACATCAGAAAATATTCAAGAAGTACTTGGATATAACATCGATAGCTTCTATCTTGATGTTAGAGTTAAAGATCTGCTCGATAAAGAGACTCTCTCCTCTATTATTCTTAACTTTCAAGATAAAGTAAAAAAGATGAGAAATGATCTTGTTGGTGAATTTAAATTTAAAGATAGTAATGGTGTAGTTAGATGGGGTTATCTATATTTAAATATCACATACAATAAACGAGATTGGAAGAGTCTATCTGGATATGTCCTTGATATAACTGCCAGAAAACGAGCTGAAGAGAAGCAACAGGCTGATGAAGAGGAGATTAAAAGAATCAACACCTATATTGAGGAGAAGATTCAAGAAGAGGTGAGTAGAAGAATGGAGGCAGAGAGGAGAGATGAGTTAAACAAAAGACACTCTGCTGTATCTGAGACTGTTGAAAAGATAGCTCATCAATGGCGACAACCACTTAATGTTTTATCTCTTTTAATGCAAGATCTATACTTTAAAATAAATCTAGGAACTCTCTATCCTGAAGATGCATCTATTGATGATATTAAAGAGATTGTTACTGAGCGATATAATGAACTCTATGACAAAGTAAATTCCCATGTTCAATATCTATCTGATACAGTTGATGACTTTAGACAACACCTCTCATCTACATCAAGTCGAGAAGTAAAAGAGTTTAATATTAAGAAGTTTTTTGATGAGATTGAGGAGTTTGTATCTCCATCACTATCTCGAGAGGGGATAGAGTTAAAGAATGATATTCATCTCGACTTCATCGATATTATAGGTGTCGAGAATAGTTTAAAGCAGGTTGTTTTAAATATTGTTCATAATGCTCAAGATATCTTCCGAGAGAGAAAAGTTAAGAATAGAAAGATTGTCTTCGGTTCATATTTTGACAATAAAACTCTAAATATTATTATCTATGATAATGCCGGTGGAATTCCTAAAGAAGTACTTCCACAAATCTTTGACCCATACTACACTACCAGACACGAGACTCAAGGAACTGGTCTTGGATTATATATGTCAAGAGAGCTTATTCATAAAGGCTTTAATGGTGAGATATGTGCTAAGAACCGTTCAACTTGCAGTAGTTGTCAGAATCTATGTTCTATTCATACAGGCGATAGCGATGGAGCCTGTTTTATTATCGAAATACCAAATTATGTAGAGATTTAAGAGCAATCTGAAGTGACTTTTAATTCTCCATTTCAATGGGAATTAAAAGCCTGAAATGTTATCATTTAGAAACAATGAAATATAAGGGGAGAGGTTTATGGTTTTAAGAACTATATTAGCTCTATTTCTTACAGGAAGTCTCTATGCTAAGACATTCAATTCTTCAATTCCAACTGGAAAAAGTGGAGGTTTTAGAATAATTCTTTTTAAAAAAGTTGAAAACAGAATTACACTATTATCAATCTATTCAAAAACTGAAAAAGAGAATTTAACAGATAAAGAGTTAGAGAGAATTCTTGATGAGGTTGATTTTTAATCAGTCACTCTCTGTCGCCAAAGATAAAGGAATAAAAATGACACCAAAAAGTAAGATTCTTCAATTTTTATCTTTTCATAAACCTGAATTCAAAGAGAGATCTGGAATTGAAAAAATAGCTGAAGTTACGACAAGTTTTTCTAGAATAGTAGAATGATGGGAAACTATATATTTTAACCTATGCAGATAGTTGAAGAACTCCCATCTATAAAACTTCTCCCTCGGGCTACTCCTTTGCCTGATGAGGGGAATATTCTCCTTACAGGAGTTACTCAGAGTGGAAAAACATCTCTTATTTTTAACTATATTGATGAGGTCGAAGCTGAGTTTATCTATATCGATTTTGAGAATATGGAGATAGACAGAGAGACTCTTCTTGAAGCAGTAGAGAGGTTTCAAAACCGTAATTTTGATATTGCTGTGTTTGATGTTTATAACTCTAAGATAGAGGAACTTTTAGATTTAATACTAAATAGCGGTATTGCAAAAAGGTATATGTTTATATCTTGGAGAAGATTTGAGTCTAAACATCTTATACATATTCATCTCTATCCACTGAAGTTTGAGGAGTTTATATCTTTTAAAAGTGGAGTTGAAAGTATTGAACACTCATTTTTAAGATATTCACAGATGGGCGGTTTTCCAATATTTGCAATATACTCTGACTCATTTCTATTTAAGCAGATTAGCAGATTGCTCCCTTTTGCACTCTCAGAGTTTCAGATAGATATTTTGAGAGATGTTGCCAACTCAGTAGGAACTCCTCGAAGTCGTCTCAATATCTATCACTCTCTTAAGGAGAGACGAAGAGTCTCAAAAGATAGACTATATATGGAGATTGAGAATCTGATAGATAAGGGATATATAATCTCTTTAAGCGAAATTGATAACTCTATCCACAAAAAGTATTATCTGGTTGATCCAGCTCTTCAAAACAGCCTCGAAAAGAAGAGAAACTTCTATCGTCTATTTGAAGCTATGGTTATCTCTGAACTCTATAAAACTGGGGAGAGTGGAAACTTCTTCCGAACAGTTGATCTGGTTACAGAGAGTGGAACGGCAATCCTTATTCGTCCATTTATAGATAGTGATGGATTTGAAAAAATCGTTAAAAAGATGATATTAAAATCTAAAAAACTCCATATTAAGAGAGTTGAGATTGTAACAATGGACTTTGAGATTAATAGAGTTGTTGAGGGAATCAACTTTGAATCCCTCAAATTTAGTCGCTGGGCAATCTTACAGTAGTTTAAGACTCTCTACTTAATTCCACTCAATCGTAAAAGTTGATTTTCATCTGGTTCTCGCCCAAGAACTTTAAAGAATAGATCTTTCATACTCTCTGTTCCACCCATTCCAAGCACAATATCTCGATACTTTTGACTCAACTCTCTATCAAATACTCCTCTATCCATAAACTCATAAAAGAGGTCAGCACTTAAAACTTCTGCCCACTTATAACTATAATATCCAGCTGAGTAGCCTCCTGCAAATATGTGAGAGAAGCTATTTTGAAACTTGTTATATTTCGGAGGTTTTACAGGTGAAATCTCTTCTCGAATAGAGTCAAGAAGATTTTGAACCTCATCACCAGAGTAGTTACCCATATGTAGTTTAAAGTCAAATAGTCCAAACTCTAACTGTCTAACCATCTGAAGAGCTGATTGAAAATTCTTAGCATTGATTAGCCTATCAATCATCTCATCTGGTAATACTTCTCCTGTTTGGTGGTGCTTTGCAAAGCTCTTTAATACCTCTTTTGAGTATGAGAAGTTCTCAAGAAACTGAGATGGAAACTCAACTGCATCCCACTCAACACCATTAGTTCCGCTAATATCAATCTCCTTTACTCGACTTAAGAGATGATGAATTGCATGACCCATCTCATGAAGAAGAGTATGGATATCATAGTGTCTTAAAAGTGATGGAGATGTTTCAGAGCTTGGAGGGAAATTACAAACTACAAAAGCTGTTGCAAGTCTTCTGTCACTATTTGAATCTATATGATGGGAGTGCCAATCATTTATCCAAGCTCCACCCCGTTTATCTTTTCTAGCCTCAAGGTCGAGATATAGTCTAGAGAGCAGTTGTCCACCTTCATATATATCGAATGCTTGGACTTTCTCATTCCATAACTCTAAATCAACCTCTTTAAACTCAATTTGAAAGAGCTGACCAATAAATAAGAGAATACCATTAACCGAGCTTGTTTGCTCAAAATATGGTCGATACTCCTCTTCATCGATTGAATGGAACTCTTTCTTATACTTTTCAGAGTAGTAAGCTAAGTCAAAAGGTTGAAAGTCATCTAATTTAGAGTATTTTGCAATCTCATTAAACTCTCTCTCCGCTTCTCTCTTTGAACTTTCTGCAAGTTTTGTTAAAAATGAGACAACACTCTCTGTGCTATCTGCCATCTTTTCCGCAATAGATAGTTCAGCATAGTTGTTAAATCCTAAAAGATTAGCTTTCTCAAATTTTAGTTTTAATATCTCATCAATAATTTCACCATTCTTTTCACCTCGGCTAACATAAGCTCTATATATCTTCTCTCTAAGTTCTCGATTAGTTCCATAGGTAATGTATGCTAGATAGCTCGGCATCTGAAGAGTAAATTTCCATTTACCATCTTCAGTTTTTGCACTCTCTAAATCTGACTCTGGAATCTCTTTCAGATCTTCAAAATCATCAACTATCATCTCAAAAGAGTTTGTATCATCTAACACATTTTGAGAGAAGCTGTTTGAGAGTTGAGAGAGTCTGCTATTTATCTCTTTTAATCTATCTTTCTTATCTTGTTCAAGCTCTGCACCGCTTAGCTGAAAATCTAAAATATAGTTATCAAGAACTCTATTCTGTTCAATATTTAGATTTTTACCCTCTCTCTCTTTAATCTCTTTGACACTCTGAAAGATTCTCTCATCTTGAGAGATGTCTGAGCTATATTGTGAAAGTGTTGGAAGTAGTGCAGTATATACCTTTTGACTCTCATCACTATTATTGACTGAGTGAAGATGGTAAATAGGTGTAAATAGCTCATTGAGATCTCTCTCAAGGTCTTGTAACGGTTTTATAAAGTTCTGATAACTCTTATCCCCTATTAGAAGAAGTTTTTCTATCTCTTCTCTATTATATTTGATACTGTTTTCAACTAACTCAACTCCACTATCCAGTGGATTTTTTGGAAACTCTTTAAACATATAGAATATTCTCTCTTTTAATTTTTAACCTTAGTAGTAGTTGTTTTTAATAAAAACTTGTTGCAAAAGTCCCTAAAAATTGAACTTATGAAGTGCTACTAAGATTTTTGACGACTACTGAAATCAAATAGATAGCAACAAATCACCTTAAATATTTGTAGGATTTAAGAAAGGCATACCTGTGATCAACTTTTGGTGCATATGGTGATCTCTCCACTCATCTATAACACCATCAGAGAACTTAATAGCTGATATATCTATATAACCCATATTCTCACTATATGCATCTTCTCGGAAACATTGAGCATATCCTGTATCTGTTTCGTGGATAATAACACTATGAAGTTTCACTTCTCGCTCTCCATTGACCATCTGATTTAGAGAGAGAAATCTGTCGATAAGAACAAACATCACTCTGCTAAGCTGTTCAGCCGATGGACTAACGGGCAGAAGTACCCATCTATCACTATTCTCTTTGATTGCTAAAATATATGATGGATCGTCACGGCTCCATAAAGAAACAGAGTGATCGAAAGAGTCAATAATATCTTTGATATCTCGCTTCATTAAACCAAAATCATAAACCATCTCTCCATTGTCTAAAAAATTAGACTCAAAAAGTACTTCAGCCTTATATGAGTGTCCATGAATAGACTCACGACATCTCTTTGATGTACATTTTCTTACAATATGTGCATTTTCAAACTTAAAGATTTTTCTAATAATCATCTAATAACCTCTTTTATCATTCCAGACTCTAACATGCAATCTATCACTATAGTTATAACCATGCTCTAAACATAAGTTTATGACACTTTCACTATTATCTGATAGCTCTTTGGCAGTATAACCAACCGGCATACAGTAGATAGGAATATCTGGAAAAAATCTACTGATCCGTTCAATCTCTGAAGCTACTCCACTCTTAATTGATGCTTTATCTAAAGTAAATTTAAAGAATAGCTCCTTTGAACTTCCTACTAAAGAGTGTAGTGAAACTAAATTGAATCTTTTATTAAACTCCTCGTAAGAGTTAGATAATTTGGTGGATATCGAGTATGTAATATCTTTAAATTCATCTATATCACTTACCGCAATTGTGCCATTTGTCTCAATTGTAATTCTGTATTCCCTTGCTTTAAGATATCTTAAAAGCTCAATAAAAATTTTATTCTTGGCATATATAAGAGGCTCTCCTCCTGTTAAAACTATATCCTTGACAATATCTGGATAACCCAATAATAAGTTTTGAATATCTTCTATATTATGAATCTCCAGCCACTCACTCTGAAAAGCCCTATCGACAGCATAAAATGAGTCACAGCCAACCCTCTCTTCACCATCGGCAGAGTATTTTGTTGCAAAACCAACACATTGAAGATTGCAACCACCAAATCTTAAAAATATTGATGGTGTTCCAGAGAGTTTTCCCTCTCCCTGAATTGAGTAAAAGTGTTCTGAAAGATATAGCATTTAACTGATTTCAACCCTTAAAAATTTGAGTAATATTGTATCAAGAAAAATTGGGCTTAATGGAGTCTCGAGCTATATGCTGACTTCAATAACTTTCCAAAAGAGAATAGAGTTAGCAAAGTTGATTTTAGAGCTAAGTATCCTTTTCATAAGGATAGATAAGAGTGCTAAAAAGTTTAAAAACTTGCACTTCTTCAACTATTTCAATACAATTCCGCAAAATTTTTCGCTGTTGGCATACCCCCAAAAGTATAGACCAACGAGTTCTTTTAAAGGTAGTTTAATTCAATGGAAAGAATTAGATTAAAATTAAAAGCCTATGATCATAGAGTCTTAGACAGATCAGTGGCTTCAATTGTTGAGGCAGTTAAACGAACTGGAGCTTCTATTAAAGGTCCAATCCCACTCCCAACAAAAATCAGAAAATACACAGTCCTAAAGTCTCCTCATGTTAATAAGGATTCAAGAGAGCAGTTCGAAGTTCGAACTCATGCGAGAATGATTGACATCTTATCTGCAACTCCAGATACAGTTGATTCACTAATGAAATTAGATCTAGCACCAGAAGTTGATGTTGAAGTTAGATCAATGGATAAATAGAGGTTAGCTAAATGGAATATATCGTAGAAAAGATCGGTATGAGTAGAACAGTATCTGTTCCTAGTGTTCCTGTTACACTACTCAAAGTTGTTGAGACAAAAGTTTGTGAAGTTAATGAGAATGGTTCAGCTCTTGTATCTTATAGCTTTGGAAAAAAGAGCAATAAACCTATCGAAGGTCAGCAAAAGAAGTATAATCTCTCTAGCGAATTCAATAGATTTACAACTCTATCTAAAGTAAATAATAGTGAAGCTGGTGATTTAGATCTATCTCCACTTGAGTCAGCTACTACTGTTCAAAGCTCTTTTGATACAAAGGGTCGAGGATTTGCTGGTGTTATGAAGAGACACGGTTTTGCTGGTGGTCCAGGTGCTCACGGTAGCCGATTCCACAGAAGAACTGGTTCTATCGGTAATGCAGAGTTCCCAGGACGAGTTCAACCAGGTCAAAAAATGCCAGGTCAATACGGAAATACAAGAAACTCTGTAAAGAATGAGATTGTATCTTTCGATAAAGAGCAAGGTATTATCGTTCTTAAAGGTTCTGTTTCTGGTGCAAACGGAAAAATTGGTAGATTAAAGGTGGTTAAATAATGGCAGTTGTTGTTTTAAATGAGAATTTTGAAAAGACATCTGAGAGCCTAGAGCTTCCAGCATCTTTTAAAGATATCAATTCTCACAACCTTTACTTATATGTTAAGTCTTATCAAGCTGCACTACGAGCTAACTCAGCATCTTCAAAAACAAGAAGTGAAGCTAGTGGTGGTGGTAAAAAACCTTGGTCACAAAAAGGTAGAGGTGGAGCTAGAGCTGGTTCAAAAAGAAGCCCTGTCTTTGTAGGTGGTGGTGTTGCTTTTGGTCCAACTAAAAGAAACTACAATCTAAAAGTTAATAAAAAGCAGAAAGCTTTAGCTCTTAAATTTGCTATTAATCAACTTGCTGAAAATGGACAACTTTTTGTTGTTGATTCTGTTAAAGTTGATTCTGGTAAAACAAAAGATGCTAACAAGCTTTTCCAAAACTTAGATAGTAAAAGTGCTTTAATCATTGCAGATAGTTCTGATGAACAAGCAAGTCGAGCATTTAGCAACATCGCTAAATGTGAATTAGCTGGAAGTAATGCTTTAAACGGTTTTACAGCTAGTAGATACCAAGCGGTTGTTCTTGAGAAAGCTGTTTGGGAAAACCTTACGAAAGAGAGTTAAGAATGGCAGCAGATATTACAGATATTAAAGCTATCTTATATAC
>JAMJTX010000189.1 GCA_024281215.1 Candidatus Thiovulum karukerense
GACTATTTTAAACTCAATATAGATACTGACGAGCTACTAAATGAGTTTGGTTTCGGTTTTAAGAAAAAAACTATTTTTACTAATACTCAAGCAGAAAAAGATATTTCTATTTTGCAAAATGATCTCGATTTTATTATTCAAAATTTAGACTTTAGTAGCGAAATGATGATACGAGAATTTTTAATATCTCCTATTTTGATATTTATGTTAAAGCATAAAAAGTTTAAACTAAAAAGTGAAAAGACAATATATTTCAATGAAAGACTAAAGGGAACAGTTGATTACTATATTGAAAATAGCTCTCATTTTGCAATTATTGAAGCTAAATTTCAAGATCTGAATAGTGGATTCAAACAGTTAGCTATGGAATTAATTGCTTTAGATAGCTTAATTGAAAACAGAGAAAATAAGATATTTGGAGCCGTTACAATCGGAACAGATTGGATATTTGCACAAGTTGATAGAGAAAATAAAACTATTTTAAAAGATAGTAAAATTATTAGAATTCCAGAAGAGACAGAAAAGTTAGTTGGAATCTTGAGCTATATTATAGGAGAATAAATAGATGAAAATAGGTAATTTTAATTTAGAGACTGATGGGACTTTTATAATTGCTGAACTTTCAGCAAATCATAACGGTAGTTTGCAAAATGCACTTGATACTATAAAGAAAGCAAAAGAGATTGGTGCAAATGCAATAAAACTTCAAACTTATACAGCTGATACAATGACTCTTAATTGCAAAAAAGATGACTTTATAATTAAGGGTGGTACTCTTTGGGATGGTAAAAATCTATATGAGTTATATCAAGAAGCTTATACTCCTTGGGAGTGGCATAAAGAACTTTTTGATTATGCTCGTAGTATAGGAATAGATATTTTTTCAAGTCCATTTGATAAGAGTGCTGTTGATTTCCTTGAGCAGTTTAATCCATCGGCATATAAAATTGCATCTTTTGAGATTACAGATTATGAACTTGTGAGATATACAGCTAGTAAAAGGAAACCTATTATCATATCCACAGGAGTAGCAACAATTGATGAGATTCAAGATGTTGTTGATATTTGTAGAGAGGAGGGGAATAACCAAATTATTCTCTTAAAATGTACAAGCTCATACCCTGCACCACTTGAAGAAGCAAATCTTTTAACTATTCCAAATTTAGCAGAGACTTTTGGGGTTATATCTGGATTCTCTGACCACACTTTAGGTTCAACTGCACCAATTGTTGCTACAACTCTTGGTGCTAAAGTTATAGAGAAGCACTTTATTCTGGATAAATCTATTGGTGGGGCTGATGCTGGTTTCTCCCTCGATAGAGAAGAGTTTGAACATATGGTTGATGAGGTTAGAAAAACTGAAAAACTTTTAGGCTCAATTAACTATTCAATGACAGAGAAGAAGAGAAAAGATAGAAGATTTTCAAGAAGCCTCTATGTTGCTCAAGATATAAAAGCTGGTGAAAACTTTACAGAGGAGAATCTGAGAAGTGTCAGACCAGGATATGGTATGCATCCTAAACACTTAAAAGAGTTTTTAGGTAAAAAAGCGACAAAAGATTACGAATTTGGAAATAGATTCAATCGGTAAAGAGTTATACAAGTACTTAATCATTATAATGGCACTCTATGAATTTAAATTGGAGAAGATATATTGAATATATTTAAAACTTTTTCGTTAATAATAGCCCTTATGACTGCCTTGTCTAGTCTCAACGGTGGTGAGTATGATGATATAGATTGGGGTGTTGATTACAACGATGCCGTTAAAATAGGAGAGAAGAGTAATAAGCCTATTATGGTTTTAATCACCTCAAAAAGGTGTAAATGGTGTAACAAGCTTAAAAGCAAAACTCTTAGTGATGATACTATTATTGAGAGATTAAATGCTAGTTTCTCAACAGTGGAGGTGACAAGAAAAGAGGATGACTATCCATATAAGAAGTTGAGAGCAAGAGCCGTTCCAACAATCTATTTTCTTGGCAAAGATGGAAAGCCTTTAATGCGACCAGTTGTCGGCTATTGGAATATCGAAAACTTTAACTCATATTTAGACGATGCTGAACGACTAGCAAAAAAGAGACAATAGTCGAAATGGCTATCCGATAATATCCCGTGTTAAACACGGGAGAACCTATCCACTTTTTTAACTAAAAACTTTTTCATCATCTTCAAAGAGTGCAACATCAATATCATAAACACTCTGTTTATTCTGAATCTGTTTTCGCTCTTTTTTCCCGTCGCTATATTTATGTTGCATAACCTCTAAATTCAGAGTTTCAACCTCACTCTCAAGTTTTGCTATCTTCTCTTTAAGACGAAGAATAATATCTACTCCGGCGAGATTAACTCCAAGCTCACGAGTTAGCCTTAAGATCATCTTTATTTTATCGATATCCCTCTGAGAATAGAGTCTCATTCTTCCATCAGTTCGAGATGGGGAGACCAAACCCTCTCTCTCATACTGTCTTAATGTTTGAGGGTGGATATCCAATATCTTTGATACAACACTTATCAAATAGACTGGTTCGTCGTAGTTGTGCATCTACAACTCCTTTGGAAGTTTATCTTCCATTATTTTAACCAAAGTAGGATCAAGGGTATCTATTTTTGGAAGTATAACTTCAACTTTTAGATATAAATTACCGGTAATTTTACTCTTCCGATTGTATAGGCCACCATCTCGAATTCTAAATTTTTGACCATTTTTAACACCAGCAGGGATTTTAATCTTTACATCTTTCTGGAGAGTTTCAACAGATATTTCACCACCAAACAGAGCGGTATGAAGAGGCAACTGTACAGTTTTTGTAATATCATCACCATCGACTACATAGTCTGGATGTGGCTGAATATTGACGATAAGGAATAGATCTCCTATTCGTCCCCCAGACTTCTCACCTCGCCCTTTTAGTCTAAGCTTTTCACCATCTCTAATTCCTTGTGGAATATTGATATCAACACTCTCTCCATTTCTGAGTCTGATACTCTCTTTTCCACCAACAAGAGATGTTCGGAAAGTGATAAATATTTTCTGCTCAATATCTAAGTTTCGCTCCTGCTGAAAACCACCAAAGCCTCCTCCGAAGTTACCACGACCTCCGCCAAAACCTCCAGCACCTCCACCAAAGAATGATTTAAAAATCTCATCTAAGTCTATATCATTATGACTTCTTGAGTAGTTGCTAAAGTCTTGACCACCAAACATACTGTCGCCAAACTGATCATATTGAGATCTCTTCTTTTCGTCACTCAGAATTTCGTAGGCTCCATTGATCTCTTTAAACTTCTCCTCTGCATCAGGAGATTTATTGATATCGGGGTGATACTGTCTTGCTAATTTTCTATATGCTTTTTTGATTTCACTTTGAGAGGCTGTTTCAGGTACATCTAAAATATCATATAAACTCTTACTCACTCTATCTACCTCTTTTTTAGTTGTATTATATCTAAATAATTGAGTCTAAGTGAGTCAAGTTTGTTTCATAATAAATTGTCATGTTAAGCACGACAACACCAAATTGGCTAGCCCCTATTCATCTCTCTATTTAGTCACTCCCGAAATTCGCTTTTGATATAACCAAATACTATTTTTCCTTAATGCCGAACTGTGTCTTAAAGATTAATTTTTAATATACTAACACAGAATATCTGATATAATTATTTCTAAAAATTATAGTTAAGGGGAACTTATGTTCAAAATAATAATGGGAATAGTTACCATATCATCGCTTATCTTCGGGTTTGAACTATCAACAGCAACTAAAGAGGAGTTTATGCAACTTAAAGGTGTTGGCTCTGTTGTGGCTGGGAGAATTGTGGAGTATCGAATGACTCATGGATTAAGATCTATTGATGAATTAAGAAATGTAAAGGGAATTGGCAGTAAAAAGCTAGAGAATATTAAAGCTCAAGTGGCTGGATTTCAAAATCTTGGGACACCAACATCTGAGCTAAACACTCCTAGCAATTCAGATAACTACCCAATCGATCTATCTAAATATGATGAGCAATAGCTTGTTTTTTGAGGGAGGTGGCTTCTTATCACACATTTGTAAGTGTGGGGCAGGAAGCCCGTCCCACAACTTTAATAATTAAAGCTTAACTCGATTGATCATAATCGGAACAACAACAAGTGAAGCTACAACTGCTGATACTGTTCCAAAGATAAGAGAGACTCCTAACCCTCCAAAGACAGCATCAGATGCTAAAAGAGTAGAGGCCAAAATAATAGCTACTGCTGTTAAGAAGATAGGCTTTGCTCTGGTTGCCGTTGCATAAGCGATTGCAGCTCTCTTCTCCATTCCATTCTCATACATAAGAGCTTTCGTAAAGTCAATTAATAGTAGAGAGTTTCTTGAACTAATTCCTATCAGTGCAATAAATCCGATAAGAGATGTTGCTGTTAAGAAGAATGTATCTTGAGTGAAGATATCCATAATATAGTGTCCAACAATTACACCAATAATAGATAAGAAACTTCCAAAAAGGACAATCCCACTAAGCTTAAAGCTTCGATAGTAGATAACCATCAATAAGAAGATGAGAACCATAGCAGCAATAAATGCTCCTCCAAGATCGATAAATGTATCTATTGTAACTTTCATCTCACCGTCCCACTTAAGTTCATAAAACTCACCAGTTGTCTTGTCAGTTAGATTAAGATTAAAAAGCCCAACCTCTTCAATATCATATCTGTCACCAAAGTTATCGATAATATTTTGTCTTGCATCTAAGAGTGGATAGACTTGAGAAACCATATCTGTCTCTGCAACTACACTTGTCATTTCATGAAGATTCTTACTAACAATCATAGGATTTGATTTCACTTTATGAATCTCTACAACCTCTGTTAATGGAACCATCATTCCTCTAACATTCATCAGTTTTAAGCTTGATAGCTTTAACTCAATATCTCTCTCAGAACTGCTCTTAAAAATCTTATCCTCTGTTTGTAGAGTTAAGAAGATGGGTATCTGATCGTCATATTTAGTACTGTTCTTCACAGCTATACTCATACCCTCAAGAGCAAGATATAGAACATCATTAACCTGTTTAATGCTCAATCCTGAACGAGCTATCTTTACAGTATTTACAGATATAGCTACTTTCTCATATATCTCATCTTGCATAATATCTAAATCAACAAGACCAGAAGTTTCAGCAAAAACACCTTTAACTCTTCCTGCTAGTTCTCGGATTCCTTCAGCAGAATTACCATATATCTCAGCAACAACTGCTGCCATTGTTGGAGGTCCAGCTGGAGGCTCAACAAACTTAATGGATGTATTCGGGAAGATATCTTGACACTTATCAACAATCACTGGACGAAGTCTCTGAACCATTAGATAAGATGGCTCTTTTCTATGGTGTTTATTTGATAGATTAACAACAACTTCAGATGTATATTCATGGTTCTTAAAGTGAGAACCCTTAATTAATCCGGCAAAGTCAAGAGGTGAACCCATTCCAAGGAATGTCTCTATGTCCATAACTTCTCTCTCTTTTTTCAACTCCTCAACAACACACTCAGCTACAACTCTTGTTTGAGATATTGAACTCCCTGTTGGCAGATCAATATAGACATTAAAAGTATTATTGTTCTTTCCAGGTAACATCTTCGCTAAAACAAGTTCAGATGGAATCATCATTACAGATAGAACAAGAACAACAAGAGTTCCTATAATTGCAAAACTCTTCTGAAAAGAGCTATCGAGACCTCGATATACTAACTGCTCAAATTTATCAAACATTAATGTTTATCCCCCTTTGGTCTCTTTAACATTCTCACTGCAAGGTAAGGTGTAAATATATATGCAACAAATAGTGAAGCTATCAGTGCAACAGGCACATTTGCAGGAATTGGTTGCATAAACTGCCCCATCATCTGACCAACAAATGCCATTGGCACCATTGTAAGAATAATGGCAAAAGTTGCAATATTTGTTGGTGGTCCAATCTCATCAGTCGCTTCAACCATCAACTCATCAAGATCTTTCCCCTCACTCTCTTTTGAGTGAAGATGTCGGTGAATATTCTCAATAACAATAATTGCCGCATCAACAAGAAGTCCAAGGCTTAAGAGAAATGCAAAAAGAGTAATTCTATTGATAGTCTGATCTGTAAGATAGGCTACAAATATCGTAACAGCAAGAATTGCTGGAACTGTAAATGTAACAATAAGACTCTCTCTCCAACCAAGCACAAAAATAAGAAGAACAGCGATAATGACAATAGATAAGATGAGGTGATAGACTAACTCATTAACAGCTTCATTTGCTCGTTCTCCATCATTTCTTGTAATAACAAAACCAATACCATCAGCTTCAAAAGATGCTTTATGTTTTACCAGCTCCTCTTTAACGGCATTTGCAATAACAACAGCATTTGTCCCTTGTAGCTTTGAAACAGTTAAAGTTACTTGACACTGTTTATCAACAAAATTACCATCATCATCTCGGAATGTTAAACAAGCTTTTTGGAAATTCTGAATATCGTGAGATTTCTCAATTTTAGCGATATCTTTTAGGTGGATAGATGAACCCATATATTGTGCAACAATAATGTTTCCAATATCATCAGCATCTTCAATAGCATTCTTCACACCCATCATAATAATTTCACCACTCTCTGTTCGTGTCTTTGAATCTGGGATATTGTAGGCTAATCCCTGAACAGCTTGAACAATCTGTCCCATTGAAAGGTTGTAACCAGATAGCTTATTTAGATCAACTAAGATATTAAATTGATGGCGACTTCCACCTTTAAGATTTGTAACAGCAACATTTGGGAGTCCATTAACTTGGTGTTGAATATCTTTCACCTTGTCGTAAAGCTCTGTTTTACTTAAGTTACCATCTTTTGAGTAGAAAGCGACAGATATAACAGGGATATCAACATCAATATCAAGAGGTTTAATGATAGGCATCATTACCCCTCGTGGAAAGATATTCATATTCTGCATAATTTTGTCATATATCTTAAGGTTAGAGTCCTCTTTCTCTTCGCCAATAAAGAAAGTTGTATTGACAACTGCAACACTATCCATAGCGATTCCATAGATATGTTCAATCCCTTTAACCTCTTTTAGTTTTCTCTCAAGAGGCTTAACAATAACATTCTCAACCTCATTTGCTGTCGCACCTGGAAGAGCAATAATAACAGTTGAACCACTGATAACCATCTGTGGGTTCTCCTCTCTTGGCATAACAAGAAGAGAGATATAACCTATCATTAAGAGAAAGACCCCTAGGATTGTTGTAATAGGACTTCGAATAAAGTATTTAGCGAGTTTTCCCGCATAATCCTTTGGTTGATAATTTATATTAGTCATTAAACTACTCGCTAATTGTTACAGTTGAATACATACCTGGATAGATTCCAGCTTTCTCAGAGTCGCAACCACAAGAGACCTTGATTTTAAATGTATGAGTTAATGGATTAGAATTTGGGATAATTGATGTTATCTTTCCTTTACCATTAAAACTGACTGATGGAATTTTGAGATCTACCTCTTTACCAATCTTTGTAAGTTTTAACTCACTCTCGCTAACTTCCGCAACAATCTTTAACTTGCTTAGATCAGATAGTATAAAAGCAGGCATTCCCGGCATCGCCATCTCACCAGCATTTACATTCTTCTTAACAATGACTCCGCTATTTGGAGCTTTAATATTAAGGTACTTATACTGGTTTTTAACCTCTTCAAGTTGTTGGTTAGCCTGTTCAACCTGTTTTCGGCTAATTTTTACCATATCTTCCATATTTTTTGTAGCAAGTTCAAGGTTTTCAACCTCATATTTAGAGACCATATTTTTACTAAATAGTCTTTTATGTCTCGCAAGGTTTAACATAAGGTTATTTAGTTGGCTTTGATTCATCTGGAGAGATAGTTGAGCTTGTGAAATACCTAGTTGAACTCTTGTTAAAGCTGAATCAATCTCTTTTGAATCGATAGAGTATAGAAGCTGACCCTTTTTAACAAAGTCCCCCTCCTGTGCATTTATCTCAGTGACAAACCCCATATATCGACTTGTGATCATCTTCTCATTATCTGAGATGACTGTTCCTGAAACTGTTAAATCAGCGATTGCCGAAACTGTAAGTAGTGCAATTAAAATTAATCTATTCATTATAAATTTTCTCCTTTGTAAAGTTTTTCAAGAGCTAAAACTCTCTCGTTTCTCTTGTTTCTAGTTTGTAGAAGTTCCATTATCTTCTGAATCTGCTCCGACTGTTTGACAATTACCTCACTCATAGATTTTAGACTCTCACGATATCGCCCCTCATAATTTTCATAGATTTTTGTAGATAGTTCTAGCTCTTTCTCAAGACTAGTAATCTCATCATTATAGTTTGCAATCTCTGTTAAGATTTTGCTGTATTGAAGTTTAATCCCCTCTTTTGCCAGTTTAACTTGATTATCCATCTTAAGCTTTTCAACTTTAGCTCGTTCAACAGAAGCTCTATCAACCCCACCGTTGAAGATATTCCAAGTTAATTGAATTCCAATAGTGTATGATTTATGATCATTAGCATCACCAAGAAAAGTGTCATCAGAAGTTTGAACCTCCGCAAAAGCTCCAACCACTGGAAAATATTTTGATGTCTCTATATCAATCATATCTTTTTTAATCTCTAGACCTGTTTGAGCTTTTTGAATATCGATACTATTTTGAATGATAGTATCCTCATTTAGCTCTGGCATAGGCATATCTACACAGTGAGCATCAATCTCTTTTACATCTCTATTAAGTAGAAATGAGAGGTAGTGATAGAGTAACTCTTTTCTTGAGTTCATCTGACTAACGATTCTATCAACACTTGTCTTTCTAGCTTGAACCTCAAGAAGATCCAACTCTTTACCGTAGCCCTCTTGAATCATAGCTTTTGCCATATTTTCAAGAGTCTGTAAGTTTCCTAAAATTTGCTCCAGATTCTTAATAGTTGCATTGAGAAGTGCCATATCTGAATAGCTCTTTTTTAACTCATAAATCTTCTCTCTTACAACTCCATCTTTATCAAGTTTTGAGAGTCTTTCCATCTGGTGAGTTAATTCTTTGTAGCTAGATAGTTGCCCTCCTGTATATAGAGGGAGCTGATAAGTTAATTTGCTCTGAAAATGGTTTCTAGCATCTGGATAGTTTAGAAGATCTGGCTGAGTCTCCAACAGAGCCTGTTGATCAACTTGTTGCCCCTGCATCATTGCTCCAAGAGGCTCTAAAAACTCATCAAATCCAAAATCACCAAAACTAGCTTCCCGAGAAGCTAACTTAAAACCAAATACATTACCAGAGTCGTTACTTCTCATAATTGAT
This sequence comes from Candidatus Thiovulum karukerense, assembly GCA_024281215.1. Classification (GTDB taxonomy): domain Bacteria; phylum Campylobacterota; class Campylobacteria; order Campylobacterales; family Thiovulaceae; genus Thiovulum_B; species Thiovulum_B karukerense. The sequence goes on from JAMJTX010000189.1 coordinate 9,318, forward strand.
TGTGTAAAGTCCAATTTACCCCAACTCAATCCAGAGACCTCATCAACTTTTAGAGATGTTTCACGAACTCCCTCTTCAGCTACTTTAATCTCCAAGTTTGAACTTTTTATGATACTTATAGCCTCTTCTATGTTTAAGCTCTCAGCTAAGAGAGATACAGTGAATAGTAAAAATAG
>JAMJTX010000190.1 GCA_024281215.1 Candidatus Thiovulum karukerense
TAGGCACGCCGCCAGCGTTCACTCTGAGCCAGGATCAAACTCTCCATAAAAATAATGGAAGTTATCTTCCTGTGTCTTTAACCAAAAAGGTTAAAAACTCAAATTAAAAATCAAAGTTCTTCACTTGCTTAGTTTTCAGTAATTCACTTAGTTATATTCAATAACACATCGAATTTATGGGCTTTCCCGACCATCTTTCGATTGCCGTGTCCCTTTCGACGGGTGGAATTATAGGAGAGAATTCCTTAAAATAACCTTAAGCCATTAAGGAGTTTTGAAAAGAAGTTAAAATTAGTAACTTTGACCCTATTTTTTAAGAGCTAACCACCCATTAGCCCTAGATTAATAACTAAGTAGAGTGGTTTGATTTATGCGGTTCTATCGTGATTCTATTGCAAAATCATTGACTCTGTAAAAACTCGATTAGCTGTACCATCAAATTTTCGTAAATCAAGTTCTGCCATAGCTGACTCAACTGAATTCAATACCCAAGCAATCTCTGAACTCTCAATTAGCCCCATATTATTGATTCTAAAGATAGAATTTTTTAACTGCTCCTGACCTCCAGCAACATTTACACTATATTTACTCTTTAGAAGCTTACGAATTTCAGGAGTTTTTTCATGATAAATTGTTGCCATTGCTAAAGATGAGACCTTTGGATATATATTTAAACCGATTGACTCTAAAGCTTTTCGAACAGCCTCACCTCGTTTTCGTGTAGTCGTATATAGATTGTCAAAACCAAAACGGTTTAACTCTTCTAAAATCTCAACAAGACCAATAATAAGAGTTGTTGCAGCAGTGTAAGCTGTTGTATTCTCTCTCTGTTTCTTTATCTCTGAAGCTAAGTTAAAATAGAACCCTCTACCTTTTCCAACTTTTTCAACTGCTTTTTGACTTAGTCCAAGAATAGCTAGACCTGGAGGCAACATAAATGCTTTTTGACTTCCACCAATAACAGCATCTATATTTGATATATCAATCTTTTCGACACCCATTGCTGTAATCCCATCAGCGATAATCATAATATTTGGATTAATCTCTTTGACTTTTTTTGCAATCTCCTCAACAGGATGTCGTAATCCTCCTGAACTCTCACTAATCTGAATAGCAATAGCATCTATTGATGAATCAGCTTTAATCTCATTAACAATCTCATTAACATCTGCTGGAGTATTCCACTCATACATTAGCTCTTTATAATCTATATTGTGTGCTTTTGCGATCTTTCCAAATCTTTCGCCAAATTTACCAGCATTTATTGTTAATATTTTTGATGATGTAAGATTTGTAACAGCACTCTCCATCGCTCCTGTACCAGATGATGCTAAAAGAACAACCTCATCCATACCTAGCATCTCTAATAGAAGTTCTCTAGCTCTTCTGAAAATAGCTTCAAACTCTGGTGTTCTATGGTGAATTGTTGGAGTAGCCATACTCTGTCTAATATTTTCTGGAACTGGTGTCGGTCCTGGTGTAAAGAGTAACATCTTTATCTCCTAAAGTTTTGTTAAAAATTATATCTGAAAAGAGTAGTCTCTCTCTTTTCAGAATTGGCAATATCTTATTTTTTTAAGAACTCTAAAAGAGTCTTATATTCGCTTTCGATTGTCTGAAGGTTGCTAATAATCTGAATCTCATCAGCTGATGGATTATCACTCATAAACTCACTTCGCCACTGAAGATTCTGGAACTCCGCCTCAAGCTCTTTCAAACCTATTTCCACATACTCTATCATCTTATCTATATCTTCACCTCGCACTTCACCATCTTTATCAGCTTTATAGAAGAGGAGAGCATACTCGCTTACATCATTGGAGTATCGAAAATCGTTAGCTATATTTTTTACAGCCTCTTTAACACTATCTTTTTTAAAAACTCTCTTTGCCATCTTCTCTACTTTCCAAGCTCAACTGCTCGATTAAATGCACTCTCAACAGCCTTAATAAAAGCTGTTCTTACTCTACCCTCTTCAAGAGCCGAGTAGCCATAAGCTGTTGTCCCTTTTGGACTCATCACCTCATCTTTTACAACTGAAGCTTTCTTGTTCTCGATAAGAGGTGCAAAACCATTAAATAGTCCATGAACAAGAGTCTCAGCATCTCTTCGTTTTAGACCAGCTTTCACTCCTCCATCAGCTAGAGCCTCAGCAACAAGAGATAGATAGGCTGGACCACTTCCCGCAATGGCAGTCGCAATATCTATATCACTCTCACTATCTAACCATAAAGTTGTTCCAATATAACTAAATATCTCTTCTGCAAACTCCCTATCTTTTGGATTACCAGTAATTGAAGTCATTGACTTCTGAAAAGATGCAGATAGATTTGGCATTGCTCGAATATAGCTTTCAGCTTCAATCTTCTCCTTGAGAGAGAGAAGAGTTGTTCCAGCAAGAACAGAGAGAAGGCTATTTGCTTTTCCGCTCAATGATTTAGCCACAGACGACAAATTATTAGGTTTGACAGCTAAAATCACATCTCTCCCAGATATATCAAAAGATGTATCGAGATAGTCAGAAACGATCTCAACTTCAACCCCCAAGCGACTCTCAAACTCTTTAAGTTTCTCTAAGCTTCTTCCTACCACTTGAAGTCTATACTCTTTTGAGAGTCCCTGAGCAATAGCAAATGCCATATTTCCATTTCCAATAATGGTAATCTGTTTCACCAAACTTTCCTAGAGGTTAATAGGCATAACAACAGTTTTAATATTGTCACTCCACAATGTAAATGGACGATTTGGCTCATTGAATCCAAAGTGGAAACTATCACTTTCAATCGAGCTTAAGAAGTCAAGAATAAATTTACTATTTGCTCCAAACTCAATTGTTGAATCTAAGTTGAGAGGTGTCTCTATTGATGTCTCAGCTTTACTGTTTAGGCTTGTATAGTCAAGAGTCTCAAAAGCTACTCCGTTTGATGAGAGAGTCAATTTTGTCTCTGGTGTTACAGTTGAGATAAGCTTTAAATTCTGTACAAATTCACCTTTATCAAGCTCAAATGTTTGAGTATACTCAGTTGGGATAATTCGCTTCCAGTTAGGGTATTGACCATTGATAAGTTTTGTAAAGAAGAACATATCACCAGCTTCAATAATCAAAAACTCCTCATTATAGATAAACTCAATATTACTGTGGAATAGTTTTGGAATCTCGATAATTGCCTGTCTTGGAATAATAAGCTCAAGATCGCTACTGTCACCCTCAATTTTCTCTTCAACAACTGTTAATCTCTTTGTATCTGTTGAGACAAAGAAGAGACTGTTTTCAGAGATAGAGATTAAACCACCAGTTAGCTCATATTTTGGAGAGTTTCCATCAATTGATGGTGTAATCTTCTCAAATCCATTTCGGAGAAGCTCACCATTAAATGGAAGTCTTGACATGTTGTCTATTTTTGGAAAAGAGTAGAATCCATTGGTATTTGAATTGGTTTTAACTTTAAATCTACTTCGTCCCTGTTGTACAACAAGCTCTCCATCGTTCTGATGAAGAGTGATTGTATCTCGTTTAAGAGGTTTAACAACTTGTAAGAACCTAGCTCCATCAACAAGAGTAGCCCCATCTGTCTCAATAGCAACACTGCTTGTTTTGATGGAAAGACCACTTTTTAGGTTTGTTGCTTTAAATATTAACTCACCATCTTTTGCTTCAAGGTAGAAGTTGCTCGTTAATGTATCTCCTCTTTTGTCAAGAAATGGAGATAGCGAACCTAAAATTCTTTCTAAATCACTTTTGTCTATTAATAGTTTCATAAAATTATTTTGCACTGCCCCTGAAATAAGAGTGCATTCCCCTTTGAATGAATATTGAAAATTGCCCAAAATTATAGCTGAAAAGAGGTTTGAAACAGAGCTGAAAAGAGTGAAAAAAAGAGTACAATTATTAAATATATACATTTAAGGAAAGTCAGTGAATATTGCTTTTATTATAGACAATTGGGGCGGTATAAAACCTGAGTCGAACACTACACTTAGAGTTGTTCATGAAGCTGTTAGCAGAGGTTTTAGAGTAGGAATTCTCTACCCTCAAAACTTAACCATTAGAAATAATGTTGTTTATGGTTTCTTCAAAATTATTCAGCCATTTAATAAAGTTCCTTCAAACTTCTCAACATTTCATCAAAAAGTTGATTTTAAAGAACAGATGCTACCTTTAAGAGGGTTTGATGCAATTTTTGTGAGAAAAGATCCTCCAATTGATACAACTATGTTGAACTTCTTAGATTCAATTAGTGGTGATGTCTTTATTCTCAATAGTGTTGAGGGTATGAGAAAGGCAAACAATAAACTATATACAGCTGTATTTAGTGATACTCTTGAGGATTATCTACCTGTAACTTATGTCTCAAAAAATCGAGATGTTCTAAAGAGAATTATAGAGGAGTCTGATCACGAAAAGATTATTATGAAACCTCTTAATGGTTATGGTGGAAGCGGAGTTATTGTTCTTGAGAAGAGTGCAAAATCAAATATGAACTCTCTTTTAGACTTCTATGTTGGAAGTGGTAACAATAAAAACTATGTAATTCTTCAAGAGTATGTTGAGGGTGCAGATAGTGGAGATGTGAGAATTCTTCTTCTTAATGGTGATCCAATTGGGGCTATGAAACGAGTTCCTGCAAAAGATGAGGTTCGGGCAAATGTCCATGCTGGAGGTCAAGTTGTAAAACATGCCATTACAAAAGAGGAGATGGAGATCTGTCGAAGAATCAAACCTCAACTTATAAAAGATGGTCTTCACTTTGTAGGTATCGATATTATCAATGGAAAGCTAATTGAGATCAATGTTCTATCTCCAGGGGGAATTGTCAATATTAACAGGCTTAATAAAACAAAGCTTCAAAAATTGGTTGTTGATTTTATTGAGGAGAAAGTGAAAGAGTCAGAAGCTCCGATTAAACAGAGAATGAGTTATAAAGAGATTGTGAGAAACTCTTAATGCAGAAACTCCCTATTCAAAAACTCTCTATTGAGAGAATTATCGAAAAGATAGATGCTGGAGAGAAATTTTCAGCTCTAACACTTTCTGGTGGCTTCCTCGTTACAGTCGAGGAGTATGTTCCATATATCTGTTATGCAATTCATAATGGAGGTAACTTTCGTAGTGAGTTGAGGGAGAAACTGAACTTAACAAAGATGGATAGATGGGTTGAGGAAGACCCATTTACTTGGAGATTCATAGAGTCCCTCCCTATCCGTGTTGTTGTATATGACTCTCGATATGAGTATGACTTAAACCGCTCTCCAGATGATGCTCTCTATGAGACAGCTTGGGGAAAAGATGTCTGGAAGACACCTCTAACAGAAGAGGAGCGAGAGAATTCACTAAATAAGCATAGAGACTTTTATAGAGTTGTTGATGCTCTCGTTGGCAAACTTGAGAGTGAGTTTGGTAGCTCAATGATCTATGACATTCACTCATACAACTATAAAAGAGACAAAAGAAACATAGACTCATTTCCAACATTTAACCTTGGAACAGAGAAGATTGATAGTAAATTTAACAAATATACAGCTAGATTTTTACGAGAGTTGGCAAAGATAGACCTATCGCCTCTTCATAATCGAGTTGCAGAGAATGAGGTCTTTTTTGGACGGGGCTATCTCCTCTCCCATATTACAGAAAAATTTAACAATTCTCTTGTATTTGCAATTGAGGTGAAGAAGATATATGTTGATGAAGAGAGTGGAGATGAGTATCCAGATATTATTGAGAAGATTCGCTTTGGTCTTAAACGAGCAATTCTTAACACATCATACTATTTTGTTAAACAGTCGAAGATAAAGAACTTCAATAAAAAGTATGAACTTCTCTCATCAATTAGTGAAGATAAGCTAAAAATTATAGATCAACAACTTTCCCAACTTCTAAAAGGTGTTGATATTTTAAAGCATGTCAATCCGACAAATTTGACTTCTGAAAAAAAGCGGTTTCTTGCTTCAAAGAGTTATCAACCAAACTTCAGATATAAACCAGTCACAATCAATACAAAAGAGCTAAAACGAGAACTTTTCCGAGTTCCACTAGATCAAATTAATGATATTACACTGAAACACCTCTACTCATCAATTGTCGAGGAGAGTGTAAAGAAGATTGAGCTACTTGAGAGTATAAATACTCCCAACTTCTTATACAACTCAATCAGAATCTTTGGAAGACCCGATGAGATGGATTTAGCAAATGCAAAATATCTTCTTCATCTAGCCCCTTTTGAAGATGAAGATGAGATGATATCATCAGAAGAGAGTGTTGAGATGATTAAAGAGATAGTTAAGAGCTATGGACTTAAATGTACAGTAAAAACATCTAAAAATATCTCAGCAAATGCGATGGTGTTGAATACAAGTCGAACAGTTCTCTTGAAAGCTGGTGAGATATTCTCAAAAAGATATGCTGAAGCTCTTGGACATCATGAAGCTGGAATTCATATTTTAACAACAATCAATGCCTCAAAAGAGCCTCTAAAAATTCTTCACTCTGGAACTCCAAACAATACAAAGAGTCAAGAGGGGTTAGCTGTTCTCAATGAGTATCTTTCAGGTAATCTTACTCTTGATAGATTGCGAGAATTAGCAATTAGGGTTATTGCTGTTGATTTGGCAGTTCGAGGTCGTGATTTCCGAACTATTTTTGAGAAACTTCAAAGTGATTACAATATCTCATCAGATAAGAGTTTTCAAATTACAACTCGAGTTTTAAGAGGTGGTGGATTTACAAAAGATGCTCTATATTTAAAGGGGTTTATTGAACTACTGAAAAAATATAGAAAGGGAGATAGTCTGGAAGCACTTCTTATTGGAAAGACATCAGTTGAGTATATAGAGACTCTAAATGAGTTAATTACAAGAGGAGTGCTAAAGTCACCTGTTCATACACCAGAGACTCTCTTCAAGAAAGTTGAGAGTGATAAAATTCTTGATTATATTTTAGAGGGTCTTAAGTAGCTGAACCTCTTAATCCATAGTGTCTAGCTTAAAATAGGCTAGACATTCAACTCTTTAAAGAGCTTAACTCTTGCTTTCTGGTACTTCTTTAGAGTGTATCTAAATGCATAAACTCCTAAAATCAATCCTACTCGACCATCTAAAAAACCTCTTTTCAGAAAAAACCATTTTATAAATGCTGATATCGGAGAAAAAATAAATTTAAAAACATTAACACTTCTACCATTTTCAATAATATCATTAGAAGCTATATCAGAGTAGAACTCAAGTTTTTTCTCGAGAGACTCCCGTGTCTGGAAAGTTATATGTTTGACACTATTGTCAAATGTAGCTTCTGTTGAGTAGCCTGTATATTTTTCATGAATAAGATTTGATTCATTCAGTGATACTCTATCTCTATTGATAACTCTAATGGGGTAGTCTGGGGATATAATAGGATATATGTTGTGAATATCTCTGCCTAAAACATTCCAGACTCTCTTAAATCTATAAACATCAACAGGAAAGCCTTTCACTTTCTCCTGATAGAGTTCATTTATTAACTCCAAAGATGGAACCTCATCGCTGTCAAGAAAAAGGACTACTCTATAACTACATACAGAAGTTGCAAACTCTCTTTGAGAACGGAAGTCTTTAAATTCATGAAAAATAAACTTCGCTCCAAACTCTTTTGCAATAGCTTCTGTTTTATCTGAACTTCCACTATCAATAATAACTATCTCATCAACAACAGTTTGAACCCTTGTTAATATCTCTTTTAAGAATCTCTCACTATCCTTTGTTAAAATATAGAGTGAAATCTTTTCCATTAAAATAGTTTCTTCAACTCTACTTCAAATAGTTCAATAACATCTAACTTCTCAGAGACTGTATAGAATAGAGCTTCGTCAAAAATCTCAAGTGTTAATATATGGTTAGAGAACTTTAGTTCAAACTCAATTGCACTTGAGTAGTTAGATGTTAAAATCTTTGAAAGGTAGATAATAGAGTGAAGTTGAGATAGCTCCCTCTGAGTTGGCAGTAACTCTCCAAACTCACGAAATAGTTTATCTGAGAGACTGTTTTTATTACTGAAACGAACTAGAGAACCTACAATAAGAGAATCTTTATGTGTTACACCATATACAAAACGATTTAAAATCATATGAAAACCATTTTTGGTACTGCCGTAGAAATCTACTTTCACACCTATCTCTGTTAGTTTTGTTGCATATATAAGAAGTTCTCTATACTCCTCTCTAATATTAAGAGGCTTCTGAAGAGTCTCAAAAAGACGATTTGTGACTTTTACAGAGTTTTTAAAAACTTTATCACTTCTTATTTGAAAATCATCAAGTATATTTCGCAAACTTGGATTAAAGTTATCTGGAAATCTTCCTCTGTAACTTCGTAGGATATCTTTAAGGAAAATTCCCTCTCTGATACCAGCACCACTTGTTACAACCTCTTGAATACCAAATAGCTGACTAACCTCTTGAAAGATTAGTAACCCCCACTGAATAACATCAACTCTCTCTCGCTTGAAGCCTATCTTTAAAAGTTCAGCTCGACTCATAAAGATAATTTTCTCAATTAGTCTCTTCTCTTCTAAATATGAGTATTCAAAACCATGCATTCTATTGAGAGGATAGTTATTCTCTTCAATTATCACTTTTGATAAAGCTCTTAAAGTTCCTCCAATAGTGATAATTCTCTCCCTTCTAAGCTCAAGAGGTATTTTTGATAACTCTTTACGAATATAATCTTTTGCTTCAGATAGATCTTTATCATTGGAAAAAAGCTCTTTAAGTCGGACTGTTCCAAGATTAAGAGAGACTCTATTGATAACTTTTCTATTTTCAATAAGGGCAAACTCTGTTGAGCCTCCACCAATATCAATTGTAACTCCACTATTAAACTTTAGAAGATTAGCTGCTGCAATTCCACCAAGAAGAGCTTCTGTCTCACCATCAATGACTTTAATATTTATATTTAACTCACGACTAACACGATTAATAAAAATTTTTTGATTTGGAGCATCTCGAAGTGCTGATGTAGCAACAGCTAAAACTTTACGAGCTTTAAAAGCGGTAATAATAGATTTAAAACTTTTGAGAGCTAATAAAGCTCTCTCCATAGGTTCATCTTGAAGAACTCCTGCTTTATGATAAGCCCCTTCACCAATTCTAACCCTACTTTTAGACTCGTGAATTATCTTAAAACCAAAGCGAGATGTCCTCTCGAAAATCACTAATCGAACCGAGTTAGAGCCGAAGTCAATAACGGCAGTTAATTTTGCCAACCTCTACTCTTCTCTCTGAATCTGCTCGTACTTAAACTTTAACTCTGTAATTGTTTCAGCATTATCTGGATCTGGCTCAAAGCAATCTACTGGACATACAGATATACAGATAGGCTCATCATAATCATTAATACACTCTGTACATCGATCTGGATCTATTACATAGAT
>JAMJTX010000191.1 GCA_024281215.1 Candidatus Thiovulum karukerense
GTGGATTGAAATTAACCTAGTATTTTTTGGGCGGTGGTTGGGTGGTATAAACATATTCCACTTTGTGGATTGAAATTAACCTAGTATTTTTTGGGCGGTGGTTGGGTGGTATAAACATATTCCACTTTGTGGATTGAAATTTGGGTGGTTTGGTGGAATTTTTTTTAAGGTTTTTTTAATAAACATATTCCACTTTGTGGATTGAAATTCTTCTATTCCACACCAGATCCTTTGCAGGGTATAAACATATTCCACTTTGTGGATTGAAATAACTCGTTAGGGCAATAGCAGTTCCATACTCTCCTTTAATAATTGTGGATTGAAATAACAGAGTTTAAATATAGATTAAAGTTAATAGAAAATTTAAACTCTCCCCTTATGGGGAGAGAGAAGTTCTGAAGTAGATTCCAGAACCTTAGGTTATAGACAACCTTTGAAGAAAGATTTCTTCGGTGGTGGTGGAGCTTTAAATTCAGAAGCAATAATTACATTCTCTTCTTCATTATATTGACCAATGATTGTTACCTCATTTCGTCCTAGCCCCTCGTCAAGCTCATATCTTTTTACAGAATCTGATAACTCAACTTTGTAGTATTTTGCATCATCATGAACAAAAAGAACGATTTGAACAGGTTTAAATGTTCCTGGCTCATTCTCTTTATAACACCACTCAAAGTTACAAACATAAGACTCAGCATAACAACTTGTAAATGTACCTTTTAAAGCACAATCCTCAGTTGTAAGGAAACCTACTTTTTCAAATAGCTCCTCTTCATCTTCTTCAAGCTCAAGATCATCTTCACAAAGGTCAGGGTTTGTAACCTCTGTTGCAGTATCATTCTCGATAATCTCTTTGTGAGCTTTAACTTCGTGCTGTCCAGTTCCTGAAGCAAAAAGAGAAGTTCCAAATAGGAGTGCAAATAGCACAACTGCAAACTTTTTCATCTACTACTCCTCCTCAGCTTTAAGAGTTTTCACATAAGCAACAATGTCAGTTAATGACTTCTCATCTAACCAACTAAATGATGGCATTGTAGAAGTTCTCTTACCATCAACAACATTGTACCAAGGTGTATTTGGGTGAGCATTTCTATTGTAACCTGGAACAACAACTGCATCTGGATCAACAATAGACTCTCTGATATAACCAGCTGAAGCATATCCACCGATGTTAGATAGCTCAGGAGCCATATTTGGCATAGTCATCTGAATATCTTTTGTAAGGTGACAAGCTGCACAGTTCATCTCATATTGAGCTTTACCATTAACAACATCACCCTCTGGAGCATCGTTAAGTGCAGATACAAGTGCATCTCCTCCATCTTTTCCAGCTAGTGTTACAGAGTTCCAACCAGATAGAAGCTTAAGACCATCTCGGTTATTTTTGCCACCGTCCCAAACAGCAAAAGCTACTGGAATAGCAGGAGCATCAAGATTAACATACTCATCTTTTAGAGGTCTGTTAAGAGTCCCTTTCCAGCAGTTTCTCTTGATGTTATAGACCATATTCATATCAGAATTAACTGAACCATCTTTGATCTCTGTCATACTTCTGAAACCAGCAGAAACGAAAGTTCTTTCGTAATCTACAACTCCAGCTTTTTTAACATCTGCATCAAATTGAGCTAACTCTTCATTGAAAGCATTTGTATTCTTTCTTCCAACTTGAAGAGCAACATTCCCGTGACCATTTGGCTCGAAAGTGTTTGGAGCAGCTTTTTGAAGATGAACTAGAACTTCTCGCCCCTCTGAACCCATTCCGATATATGGAAGAGTCTCAGGATTTGAGAAGTCTTTAGCAAACTGAACAGCAAAACCATCTCCGTAAGAGTCGCTTCTATAACCCTTTTGGATAGATAGAGTGTTATCTCTCCATCTGACTAAAAATGCGATTTCACTATCATTATAGAGTGCTTGAACTTTAGCCATTTTGCTACCGTTTTCAGCATTCATCTCATTCGCTTTTTTATCAAACATCTTAACTGTTGTTTGTGGGTATAGACCCACCTCAGCAGTGTCAGCCTCTTTCCATAAAGGAGAGACTTCAGAGATATTTTCTAAAGAGTGGTGAACTTTTGTAGCTACAATATTTGCACTCCATAGAGAGGAGGCTGTAAGCCCCGCTACTACACCTGATAAAAGAATCTTTTTCATTAGTGGTGTCCTCCGCCTACTGAAAAGTGAGAGATCGCTTTAGTGTGAGCACCTTTAACATATCTCTCATCAACTGGATGAACAGCTTGACCAACATTACCTTTTGCAATCTCTTGGTAGTAGTTGTTATCAAGTCTAAACATTTCAGAGTGTTGATAAGCGATAAGAAGATCAAGAATTTCAGATTTACCTGTCTCTTTTCTCTTCTCAATTTCGCCTTTGATAGTTTTAATAACTCTATGAACTTCTGGTCCAAATAGTTTCTCAAGCTCTTCAACAGGAATTCTGTTTGAACCTTCAATAATTCTACCCTCTGCATCAAACTTCGGTGGTGCCTCAGTTGGTGGAATGTAGTAGATATTTGGTTGAGTTCCATAATCTTCTCTTAATGGAAGAGCAACTTTATACTTATGTACAAGTTTATGAACTTGAGACTCTTGGTCATCTAGGAAACCAACAAATCTGATTCTACCAACACACTGCTGAGCACATGCTGGTGGAAGACCCTGCTCAACTCTTGGGAAACAGAGAATACATTTCTCAGATTTAGAGATTTTCGGGTTGAAATAGATTTTTTTGTAAGGACACCCAGCGATACAGTATCGGTAACCCTGACATCTATCGAGGTCAACTAATACAACACCATCTTGATCTCTTTTGAAGATTGCATCTCTTGGACAAGCCGAAAGACACCCTGGATTTGTACAGTGGTTACAGATTCTTGGAATATAGAAGAAGTAGTTATCTTGTGGGAATGCACCAGCACCCTCATCTTCGTCCCAGTTTGGACCCCAAGTTGGATCTGTATCTGGAGTCATAACCTCACCATTAGCGAGTGACTCATAGTTATAATCCCAAGGCACACCGTAGTCTGCCTCTAAGTTAGGAATAACACCCTCTTGAAGATCACCAGCAGCATCAAAACCACCACCAAGCTCCATCCAGTTTTTTGGATAACCTGAACCTGGATAAGTCTCAACATTATTCCAATACATATATTCACGACCGTTTCTGTTAGTCCATTGAGTCTTACAGGCTACGGTACAAGTTTGACACCCAATACATTTATTGAGGTCCATTACCATTGCTAATTGTCTTTTAGACATTCATACACCCCTTAAACTTTTGCTTTTTCAAAATTAACAGCACCATCGTAAGCATACTGGTTACCGTCCCAAAGACCACCGAACTTAAGGTGTCCCCAACCGTCTGCCATCTCAAGTAAGTTAAGAGCAGTAGGTACAACTTCGTTATGACCTTTGTTGAATTTATACATATAAGGTTCCCAACCATGCTCCATTACGAGACCATCTGGCGGACAAGATGATGATACTTTTGCCATCGCATAGAATTCACCAAGAACATTGAATACTCTGATTGTATCCCCATCTTCAATACCTTTTTGCTTTGCAACAACTCGGTTAACTTGAATATATGGAACACCTCTTTGAAGTCTCTGAAGAGTTCTAGAAGCTTTGTAGTTCGAGTGAATCGACCATCTAGCATGTGGAGTCATCATAACAAATGGGTAATCCATAGTTTGAGGTCTAATTCCGTCCATACCCGTACAAGTGTGAGCTCCCATTCTAATCCATAGTGGATGATCAACATAGAATGTCTGTCTTCCACTTAGAGTATGAAGAGGTTTCATTTTATATAGGTGATCTTCGTTAGAGTTATATGGTCTATCAGAGTATAGAGGTGAAGTCTGTGCAGCTTTCTCATTTAGTTGTAAGAAACCTCCAGCATCATACATCTTCTCCATTGTCCATGGCTCATACTGCTCACACTTCTCAAGAGCTGCTTCAACTGCCATTTTGTCTGTTCCAAGAAGAACATCACCAGCAGACTCAGACTCTTCATCTGTGTTTGTATATTCGTCATAGAAGATTGATAGATCGTGGAAACCTGGTTTAGCATACTTCTTATCATCAGGAATTTGAGCTTTGTCAATATTCTCTGGTCGAGTAGCAACCTCTTGAAGTTTCTTTGCAAGGAATGCAAACATTGTCCACTCATCTTTAGCTTCACCGATTGGTTTCATATTAGCTACTGGTTGAGCTAAGTTTGTAAATCGGTGGTAACCTGGAGATGTTCGGAGGTCATAAACTTCGTAGTGAGATTTTGCAGGAAGAAGAATATCAGCAAATACTGCTGTTTCACTCATTCTGAAATCTACATAAGCGAAGAATTTCATCTGCTTAAGGAATGCTTCTCGGTATTGAGAACCTTTGTTTCTTCTGAATTTACTATCAGCTACAACAAGTGCTGTATCTGGAATCCACCAAGGCTTAACAACATTTCCTCTATCAGACTCTAAGTTAGCTTTGTCCTCTTTACCTTGAGCTAAGAGTTCATCAATGATCTCCATATGCTCTTTTTTAGACATACCATTTTGAGCTCGTCGAACATCTTCATCAGAGAAGTATTGATCGAAAGTAGATTTACCATCACCAAATACATACTCACCAACGAAACCAGAACCAAATCTAGGAGCATATTTACCAGAGAATCCAGATAGTGCACCAAGACCAGATAGTTGGAACTCGTTCTCTGTATTAAGACCACCGTAAGGTCCCATTCTTCCAGTAAGTCCCATAATAGAAGCGATGTTCCAGATAGAAAGGATACCGTTGAAGTATTTGTTAAGAGAGAATCCAGTTGTAACAGATACAACTTTTGGAAGAGCTAAATCGTTAGCAAGAGTTCTAACAACATCAGGATCAACACCAGTTGTCTTTTGAGTAGCTTCAGGTGAGAATGGTTCAGCATTCTTTTTAAGCATCTCAAATGCAGTTGTTACTTTTCTTGTTTTACCATGAACATCTGTAACTTCCCACTCACCCTCAAGAACAGGGTCGATTCCAAAGTCAGTTAATCTTAAAGTGTGTGTATGACTACCTTCAGAACCTGGCATTAGAGCTGGAGAGTTAGTTTTAGAGTTCCAAGAGTAGAACTCCTCTTCATATTTATGGTGATCCTCTTCGTTATGAGCATGTTCCATCTCAGATCTTCGGAGAAGCTTTTTAGTTTCAACATCAACAAGGAATGGTAAGTCTGTATAGACTTTCATAAACTCTGGTTTATAAGTCTTGTCCTTGATAATTGTGTGGATAACAGACATTGCAAGAATGTTGTCTGAACCAGCTTTAACAGGAATCCAAAGGTCAGCAGATTTTGCAGAAGCATTATATTCAGGAGTAATAACAATAACTTTTGAACCGTTATATTTACCTTCCCAAACAAAGTGAGCATCTGGAATTCTAGAAACTGATGGGTTACCTCCCCAGAATACAGCAGTATCAACTGTATACATGAAGTCGTAAGTAGCACCAAGGTTACCCTCACCATAAGCAACAGCTGCACCAGAGAACATATCTCCAAGGTAAGATGATGGGTAGATTCTATTTGCACCAAGTTGTGTCGAGAATCTTAGTGGAGCTCCCCGTCGTCCCTCAGTTAAAAGCCCTGTACCAGCATGAACCATAAGCTTGTTTGGTCCTCTCTCTGGATCTGAAAGAACTTCAAATAGCTTCTCAGCGATTTTTGTTCCAGCTTCGTCCCAAGAGATTCGTTTCCACTTACCTTCACCTCTCTCGCCAACTCTCTCCATTGGGTATAAGATTCTATCTTTCTCATACATAATTTGAGAGTGTTGAACACCCTTGTTACAACCTCTTGGGTTGAAGTCAGGAATGTTAGGGTTGATACTTGGGTATCTAGCAGATTGGTTCTCTCTTGTTACAACACCGTTGTGAGACCAAACTTCCCAAGCACAGTTACCTTGACAGTTTACACAGTGGTAAGCGAAACCATGCTCCTCTTTTTTACCATAAGTAAAAGAGAACTCATTTCGATACATATTTTCAGTATATGAAGTATTATCGTAACCCTCTTTTCCATTCTCAAAAGATTGAACATCTGTCTTTGCAAATAGAGAACCTTGAGAAGCTACAAGAGTAGCAGTCATACCTGAAAGCTTAAGAAAATCTCTTCTTTTAATTTGTTCCATATATCTCTCTTTCCTATCTCTTAATTGGTAAGTTCATATCGTTACCCCAAGCATCCCAGCTACCAGAGAAGACTTTTACATCTTTAGCACCAAGGAGTTGAAGAGCAGTGATAATTTCTGAACTTCTACCAGTTCCAACTTGACAGTAAGCATATACTGTATGGTCAGTAGTGATATTAAATTTAGCGAAAGCCTCTTCTAAACCTTCAGCTGGTTTGAAAGACATCTTTCTATCAGCATCAGAGATGTGTTTCCACTCAAGAAGTTTAGCACCTGGAACATGTCCGCCTCTAGCAACATTATCCATTTTTCTCTGACCAATAATCTCAATCATACCTCTTGTATCAACAATTCGGTATTTTGAGTCATCGCCATGAGCTAAAATATCATCAACAGCATGTTTAACTTCAGCTTTTGTCGCTAAGTGAGTAGTATCGATTTTAGATGTATCGATGTGATACTCTTTCGCTTCAACCTCTTCATGACCTTTTGTAACTAGAAGATTATTTTCTGCAAACTCATTAACTTCAGCTTGGAGAGTTTTTGATAGCTTTTTAGCTGCTTTCTCTTCAGCCTTTAGAGCATCATACTCCTCTTTCGTAATCTCTTCAGCTTTGTAAGCCTTTTTAGCTTTTCTGAGTGCTTTCTTGAGTTTCTTAGCAGTTTTCTTTGCTTTTTTCCACTCTTTTCTCTTCTCTTCGTAGATAGCTTGATTAGGATCTAACTCCATAATCGCATTTCTACCGCCGTTAAGAATCTTTACATTCTTATGACCATAGCTATAAAAGAAGTGATAGACACCAGTAGCATTTGGACCTTTATAATCATCATAAGCGATAATCATCGTATCGTTATCGATACCTTTAGATCCAATATACTCCTCAGCATCATCAACACATCTGAATAGAGGTTCGCAGTGTAGATTACCTAACCTATCTGCATGGTGGAGGTGGTGAGCATACATCTCAACAGAGCCTTTAATATGCCCCAACTTATAGACATCTTCACTATCTCCACTTACAAACATGACATTTGGTTTCCCAATTAGCTTAATAGCCTCTTCAGGAGATATAAGAATATCGTTATTCTTATAACCGTCAGCTGCAAAGGAGATTGAAGTAGCAATGAAGATTAATGAAATCAACTTCTTCATCAATTTCAATCCTTTCCTTTAAGATGAATTGGGTGAATTGTAGCAAAAAAGAGATTAATTACAATAGAGTATATGGGGATAAAAGAATATTTTTCATAAGGTCACATTATTAAAACGGGATAACATTTTGTTGTTCTTATAATTCCACATAAATATGGTTCTTATCTCCTTTTCTCTATCTATGAAAAGTTTCAAATCTTCACAACAGAGTTTATTCTCTCCATATTATGGATATACCATATTGATTAATGTTAAAATACTCCCAAATTAAACTCAGAAAAGAGGATATAGTATGGCTCAAAAGTCGATTAGAGAGTTTGATGCTAAGAGTATCTTAGCTAAACACTGGGATAAATATTTTCCAAATTTCTCTTATGCTTATGAAACTGTATTAGTTGAAAGCGGAGAAGAACTTACAAAGTGTGCTGAAGAGAAGAGCTGGTTAAAAGAGAAAGCACTTGTTGCTAAACCAGATATGCTTTTTGGTAAAAGAGGTAAAAATGGTCTTGTTCTATTTAGAGACTCTAAACCAGGAGATGTATCTTTAGATAAAGCTTCATCTTGGATTAGCGAAAAAGCTGATGGAAAGCAGAAAGTATATTTCTCATTTGATGGTGATACTCCAAAGGGTGAGGCAAAAGAGGACTACTTAACTCACTTTGTAGTTGAGCCATTTACTCCACACTCTCAAGAAGAGGAGTATTACATCTCTGCAACTGTTGTTGGTGACAACGATATGCTCTATATGTCTGCTGAAGGTGGTATGGAAGTAGAAGAGGGTTGGGATGAGAAAGTAACAGAAGTTGCTTTTGCTATCACTGACACTGAAGAGGAGATTGAAGCTAAAATCAGAGCTAATATTCCTGCTGATGTAGCTGAAAAAGATAAAGCTAACTTTGCTGAGTTTGCTATCGGTTTCTTTAAGGCTTACAGAGAGTTAAATTTTGCTTACCTTGAAATCAACCCATTTGTAATGCAAGACAACAAAATTGAGCTTCTTGATATGGTTGCAAAACTTGATGATACAGCTGGATTTATGATGGTTGATGAGTGGGGTGATGTTGCTTACCCAACAGCTTTCGGAATGGAAGAGAAATCTCCTGAAGTTAAAGCTATTGAAGAGGCTGATGCTAAATCTGGTGCTTCACTTAAACTTACAGTTCTTAACCCTAAAGGTAGAATCTGGACAATGGTTGCTGGTGGTGGTGCTTCAGTTGTATATGCTGACACAATCGCAGACTTCGCAGTTGCTAACGGTGGTCAAGTTTCTGACTTAGCTAACTATGGTGAGTACTCTGGTGGCCCAACAACTGGCGAGACTAAATTCTATGCTGACACAGTTATCGACCTTATGACAAGAGAGAGTGATCCAAAAGGTAAGATTCTTATCATTGGTGGAGCTATTGCCAACTTTACAGATGTTGCTAAAACTTTCACAGGTATTATTCAATCATTTGAAGCTAATGTTGAGAAGATGAAAGCTCACAACACTAAAATCTATGTTAGAAGAGGTGGACCAAACTTTGAAAAAGGTTTAAAAGATATTAAAGAGGCTGCAGATAGACTTGGATTATATATTGAAGTTTATGGACCAGAGACTCATGTTACTGATATTGTGAGAATGAGTTTAGAGGCTTAATTCACTGTGTTGGAAACTTTCAATTTTCTATTTATGTCTCGAAAAAAAGGAGAGTGAAATGAGTTTGTTAGACTTTTACTTTTCACCAATAGGTAGAGTAGGAAGGTGGGACTATTTTATAAGATATTATCCGCTTATAGTTTTAGTTACTATATTTCCAATTCTAAGTATAATATTAACTGTAGTTTTTTATATAACTATTTAAGAAATCTTTTTTAAAATCGAGAAAGCGATCTTCAAGGATCGCTTTTCTCGCTCTATCGGCGAGAGATTTATAGAAAGCAATATTGTGTTCTGTGACCAAAATCGCCCCTAAAATTTCGTTAGAGTCAAAGAGATGTTTGATAT